>JACZRW010000035.1 GCA_022574495.1 Patescibacteria group bacterium
TTGTATGTGTAAGTATTAGCCTCATTTAAGCCCCATAGTTTGACAAAAGTTCATATCTGTGCTAAACTCCCGCCAAGCTGCAACGGGCAGTTTATTGTACTTTGAAAATTCTCTAAATAAGGATGAGCCTCCTACCTTTGCGGGCCAATATCTAATCAGAAATTTGAGAAAGGGAGATCTAATAGTTATTAGTTTTTGTCTCAAGAAATTTCTTTTCTGGTTAGTTATGTGCCCGTAAGGGGATAAAATCGCTTTTCGCCCTACTCAGGGCGTTGTAGGTTCGACAATAGTTGACTCGAAAGAGTCTAGAGAGGAGCACAGAGATGCCTAAGTCCTGGATATGGAGAGCAGCGCTGGGCGTTGTAGGAGTCCTGTTGTTGGTCTTGGTGCTTTTCTTCACCGTACTCCGTGATGGAGGCGATGGCGAGGCGCAGGTGAGGGCCGAGCAGAGCGATGGGATTGCCAATGAGGCCCAAGAGGAGGAAGCCTCCGATTGTCCTACTGGTGAAGGGGACTGGGAGCTACAAGATCTCCACGGCGAGAACGGCCAAGTTGTCAACGATGGGATCGAGGATGCAGACCACATTGTTAGGTTGATGCAGAAGGACCCTGTCCTGGCGCACACCTTTGCGGTCCACTTCCTTGGTGCCGTCAGAGCCAAGAGTGACGACCCAGATAAGATCCTACTCGCAGAGATGCAGGTGGGGGGTGAAATCCCTTCCGATAAAGAGCTTCGCTGTGAACAAGTACGCCGTGACTTGGTGAACCAGGTGATCGGTATTATCCTGGCCAGCGACGTCTCCGAGCAGACGCTCGGCGAGCTAGCTACCAAGCTGGGTTTGCCAACTAGCGACGGTAAAGTGAGCGTGTCCAACGCTCATATGGACGGGGACCAGGTCGGTACCCAGACAGACACCAAGCCTGTCGACGATAAGGTGCTGACAATCGTGATGCCCAATGGCGGTAAGATGCATGTCCGTAAGGAGTGCGGTAACAGGGTCATTCCCGAAGCGGCGATCCCCTCTGGAAAGGGTCGGATCGACGTCATCAAGACTGATGACGGAAACAATAGCTCCGGGATCGACCTGCCGGTTTCGGGTTTCCGTATCATCATTGATGGGCCGGTGCATCGAGAAGGCGTCACTAACGGGTCTGGTGTCGCACGGTTTAACAGCATACCGCCAGGCACCTACACGGTGCGCGAGGTAGCACAGGCTGGTTGGGAGGCTGTTACACCCGACGTGGTGACTGTTGAGGTTAAAGAAGGGCAGGCATCGACGGTTCGATTCAAGAACCGGCAGGTGAAGGTGCAGCCGACCACGCCTAGCCCTAGGTTCACACCGCCGCCGGGGGCGACGAACACGCCACCGCCGCCGGGGGCAATACCAACGCCGACGAACACGCCGAGGCCTCCACGGCCGGTTCCGACTGACACGCCGCAGCCGACGCACACTCCACCACCGCCGTGTTGTCCGCCACCGCCGACGTTTGAACCGCCACCACCGCCTGTCCCGGCTACGGCTACACCACCGGGTCCGATAATCAATCCGACTCCGACTCCGCCGCCGGATACGAGTCCGATAGCTACACCGAAACCGATACCTTCAGGAGCAACGAGCACACCGGTACCCTGATGTAGCGGAACAACGGAAGGGGAGAGATAGGGAAGAGAGACCAAGAGGAGACGAACAGCGAAAGCTGTCTGCCCCGTCTCCTCCCCTTCTTGCAGTACATAGTAGTAAGCTGTGAATTGCGAAAAGGGGCTTGACCAGGCACAATTTTACTTTTCTCCTTTTAGTGTTAGAACTGAAGTTCGCAAGCTTCGCTTATTCGTACACGGCTCAAAGAGTGATTAGACAGGGCTGGCGCGAGACCTTTAGTAAAATATTTTGTGTTGATAATTTGGGGATTGGCAAGGACCTAGTGTGTTTAAAGTACGCAAGATTTGTTAAGACTTGACAAATCTTATAGTATATGTTATAGTTCCCGACCAAAGCTGTCCAAAATAAAACATGAATAAATTTAACGGAAAAATTAAAAAAGTTTTAGCAGCAGCAACAAGTATTGCTGTGCTTTCTGTATCAATACTTCCGGCTACTTTTGCAATAGCTTCACCGGTATACGCTGCTCCAAAACTTGGACTCACTCATACCGTAGACAAAGCTCAAGCCGATAGAGGCGATACTCTTTCTTATATTCTAGCTGTTAAAAACACTGGTACAACTGATTTAACAAACGTTTATATACTCAATCCTTTACATTTAGCAGATTATGTAAAAGACAGTGGTAGCTACACAAGATCCACTAATGGAATTACCAGAGACTTAAATAACACTTGGTTTAAAGATGGGTTAAATTTAGGTACTGTTCCAAAAGGTACTAACGTAGTTGTAAAATATAAAGCTAAAGTGGCCAGTAATGCAAACGAAGGCGATTTTGTAAGAGCTACAGCCCAGGCTAAGAGTGATCAAACTCCAAAGTGGGTGCAGGCTCGTGCTTCGACTCACGTTCTGTTAGCTAATCCACACCTTTGTGCAAAAAAGACTACAGATAAAGAAGTTGTATCTCCTGGTGATACTATAACCTACACAATTATTTTCTGTAATGACGGAAACGTGGTTTTACATGATGTTCTTATCTTTGATCGATTAGATGATAGATTAGATTACGTAAAAGGATCCACCACTTTATCATTAGCCGGTCAAACCATTAGTATCGATGATGGCTGGATTGACCTGCACGTAAACGTTGGAAACGTTAATCCTGGACAAGAAGGTAAGCTTAAATTCAAGGTTAAAGTTAATGATAAAGCTAAAGATGGCGATGAGATTCAAAACGTTGGCCAGCTTAAATCTAACCAAACACCAAAGTGGATACAATGTTTTGTATTGGTCAGGGTAAAAAAGGATGTGACTCCGAAGAAAGAAGTGGGCGATCTTAAGATCTTCAAGTTCGAAGATTCTAATGCAGACAAAGTATTCAATAAAGGTGAAAAAGCTCTTTCAGGATTCAAATTTAAAATTACTGGAAAAGGAATCGACAAGACTGTTTCTACTGATGCCGATGGAGTTGTCGTGATAAAGGGTCTTAAACCTGGAACTTACACAGTTTCAGAAATAGTTCCTTCTGGTTGGAGAATAACTACAGACAACAATATTAAAGTTACCGTTAAAGCTGATGAAGTTGCTGAGGTTCGCTTTGGTAACAAAAAACTTGGTAAGGTATTAGGAAAAATTAAGGAACTTCCAGACACTGGTCCTGGGCTAATACTTCTACTTGCTGCCGCTACTGTGCCAGCAGGTGTATTCATCAAAAGGTTAAAAACTAAGATCTAATTTTTAAAGGTAAGTTATCTCGATTGCCCCTTATTTTTTGCTCTTGTCACCCGTTGCTCACCCTATGTTAAAACTTCGGGTGACCACCCATAGCTTTGGTGTAGGGCGGTAAAGCTTCAGGTGACAACCCCGCGAATCTTAAGCGAAGTAGGGTTGACAAAGCAGATAAAGAGTGTTTTAATACATTCGATTTAGCCGCAACATCAAATTTCCTAAACTAAGAAGGTTAAAATCTTAAGACTATATTTTTATAATGCCTAGTAAATCTACGAAAATAGAACCAGAAGATTTGATTACTGAAGAGAAAAGTAAGACTTCGGAAGTAAAATCTAAGCCCGTTTCTGTCACAACTGAAAAATCAACACCCCCTACCCAAAACAGAGAACCAAGTATGGATCACTCCAATGTCTCTAGTGATAGGGGAAAGGGTATTCTTGAATTAATGCCTGATGGCTACGGATTTTTGAGAGCAAATGGTCTTACAGCTGGGCCGGGAGATATTTATATTTCTCAGAGCCAGATCCGTCGCTTTGATATACGTCCAGGGGATGAAGTTGAGGGAAAGGTTAGACCGCCAAAAGATACGGAAAGATATTTTGGAATGTTGATGGTTGAAAAAGTAAATAGCATGGATCCAGAAAAATCCATTAAGCGATCAAAATTTGGTGATCTTACCCCGGTTTATCCAGATAAACAAATGAAGATGGAAACAGGGAAGACGCCTCTATCCACCAGAATGATTGATATTTTGTCTCCTATTGGTTTTGGTCAAAGGGGAATGATAGTCTCACCTCCAAAAGCAGGTAAGACAACTATTCTCAAGGATATTGCAAATGGTATTGCCACAAATTATAAAGACGCCCATTTGATGGCTATTTTAATAGGGGAGAGACCAGAAGAAGCTACGGATATTAGTAGGAGTGTTAAGGGTGAGGTTCTTGCTTCAAACTTCGATGAGTCTCCTGAGAGTCAAACCAGAGTAGCTGAAATAGGTTTGGAGCGAGCTAAAAGACTGGTCGAAGTGGGGAAAGATGTGATAATTCTTTTAGATTCGATTACAAGGTTGGGAAGAGCATACAATTTAGCACTACCACCTTCCGGTAGAACTCTTAGCGGGGGTTTTGATCCCGTTGCCCTATACCCACCAAAAAAATTCTTTGGTGCGGCTCGTAACTTTGAAAACGGAGGATCACTCACTATAATAGCAACGGCATTGGTAGATACTGGAAGTAGGATGGACGATTTAATTTACGAAGAATTCAAAGGCACCGGAAATATGGAACTCCACTTGAGTAGGAGTCTATCGGATAGACGTATTTTTCCAAGTATTGATGCAAGCATGTCTGGAACAAGAAATGAAGAGTATCTATTCAGCGAAAAGGGTCTACAAAAGGTTTGGAGACTCCGTCGAATGCTGGAAGCTCTAAACGAAGTAGAGAGAACTGAACTATTAATCGAGAGAATGTCCAAAACAGCAAGTAACGAAGAATTTCTGGATTCTCTGCACAAAGAAGTTTAAGAGTGTGTAGAAACGCTTGCTTTTTTGTGTTAATATATTAGCAATAGATTAATCAGCCCTTAGGTTGATTTTGGAGGGGCCTGTGTACTAAGAGTAAATTTCGGAAGGAATTTGAACTTAGGAAAGCAGGTTTTGCGATGGAAGAACCATCGTTACAGGACAGCAGAGAAGATCTCTTTTATACTACAACTTCAGAAGTTTTCGAATATACTCCCTACGAAATAGAAAAACGGGTAAGTGGATCTGTATTTAATAGATTTTTTGACAATTTTTACCTGGCTTTTAAAAAATTTCGGTCTTTATTATTTCGGCTTGTTGTCATGGTCTCATTTACCTCACTGGACTTTTTTAAATTTACTTATTCGTACACGGTTTACTCAAAAGTAAAATTTTTAGGTTTTGGTGCCTTATTAGAATCAACTAAGGATGGATTGGTTCGTGGCCTTATGTGGAGGAGAGGGTTATTATTTAGGCCAGCCACACATGGAGGTGTAATTGCCGTCGTGGCTTTGGCAGTAGTTGCCGGCGGGCTTTTTACCAAGAATGATATCGTAGCTCAGGATTTGACTTTAGCGGAATCGGCTATTCCAATCAGTAATTCTACAGAAACAATTATTCCGACAGATAGGCCCCGTTCCGAAATCGTTTCTTATAAGGTGGTAAAGGGTGATACTCTTTCAGAAGTTGGCGAAAAGTTTGGCGTTTCTGTTAATAGTATAAGATGGGCTTCTGGTCTTGCGGATACAGCTAATATTAAACCTGGAGATGCACTGAAGATCCCTCCTGTTTCTGGAATAACTCACAAAGTAGGAAAAGGTCAGACGATTTATAGTGTAGCGAAGAAATACAAGGCAAATCCCCAAGCTATAGCGGATTTCCCGTTTAATTATCTGGACCAATCCTTTACTTTGACTTCTGGACAGATTCTAATCGTTCCTGGTGGCCAGAAACCGAAACCAGCGGTTTTAAAGACACCGACACCCTCATACCAACCTCCGGCACCGCAGTTTAATTACGCACTTGGTGGAAGTGGGTTATTTGCCAAACCAGTAGCAGGGTCTGTTAACCAATATGCGAGTTGGTATCATCCGGGGATAGATATTGGAGCGGCGTATGGCACGCCTGTTTATGCAGCGGGATCGGGGCGGGTGATAACGGCAAGCCCTTACGGAAGTGGTTTTGGAATTCACGTCTTTATCGATCATGGTAATGGTTATATTACTGCTTATGCTCATATGTCTAGCATGAAAGTAAATGTAGGGCAAAACGTTGCTAAAGGTCAATTGATAGGGGCAGTTGGTTGTTCTGGTTTCTGTACGGGGTCGCACCTTCACTTTGAAGTCCGCAGAAATGGTGCTAAGATAAATCCTCTTTCCGTCTTTTAATTATAGTATTAAGTAGTTAGTATATTGCCTACCTTGCCGACAGGCAGGTATTAAGAATAAGTTCTTTCAATCTTATTTAATGTTTACAACTAGATACTAAATACTAGATACTTTATACTAAATTTTATGGTTGATTACATAGATCGCTTCGCGCTCTGCATCTTGCAGACTAAAGATCGCTTCGCGCTCTGCATCTTGCAGACTAAAGATCGCTTCGCGTTCTGCGACCACCTTGTGGGCTAAAAGATCAAAGTTAAAAATATGGTTGACTACGTTAAAATAAAGATTAAAGCAGGGGATGGTGGTAGTGGCCATGCCTCCTTCAGTAAACTTAAAGGTAAACCGTATGGGTCTCCAGATGGTGGTGATGGAGGTGACGGTGGAAATGCTTTTATAAAAGCCACAAGGAATCTTTCGACACTTATTCCTTATCGCTATAAAAAAGATTTTGAAGCAAAAGATGGACAAAGTGGTGGTAAATCACAAAGAAAGGGTGCTAAAGGAGAAGATTTGTTTCTTGAGGTACCGCCAGGGACCTTGATAAAGGAGGAGTCCGGCTTTACCATAGTAGATCTTATTAAGCATGATCAGAGAGAGCTTATTGCTTTAGGTGGTAAGGGTGGAAGAGGCAATGATCATATTAAGAGATCTTCCATACCACCAAATCAAAAGATAAGTGAATTTTCTAAGCATGCAGAAGGTGGTGGTAATGGTGAGGAAGTTACTATTACTTTAGAGTTAAAGTTACTGGCCAATGTGGGTTTGGTAGGGATTCCGAGTTCTGGTAAATCTACACTGTTGTCAAAATTAACATCAGCCAAGCCAAAAATATCAGCTCATCCTTTCACTACGCTGGAACCAAATTTAGGGGTCATGTACCATAAAGGGAAAGAACTTGTGTTAGCAGATATCCCTGGACTTATTGAGGGAGCTAGTGAGGGTAAAGGGTTGGGAGATCAGTTTCTTCGTCACATAGAGAGAACTAAGATATTAGTTCACGTAGTCTCGGCGGAAAGCCAAAATCTATTTGCAGATATTGTTGTTATTAAAAAAGAACTCTCAGAGTATTCAAAAAAAATCCCACCCGGAAACCAAAGTCTAAGTGATAAACCAGAAGTTATGGTATTGAATAAGATTGATGTACTAAGTGAAGATGAATTAAAGAACAAACTAGATCAATTTAAAAAGTACAATATAAAAGTAATACCAATATCATCAACAATCGGCGATGGTTTGGGTAAGTTGATGGATAAAATAATTGAAGTAGCCGACAAGTTAGGTTAGTGGTGGTGGACCTGGGCGGAGTCGAACCGCCGACCTCTGCCATGCGAAGGCAGCGCTCTAGCCAACTGAGCTACAGGCCCAAGTAGAGAGAGTTTTTTACAGTATTCTAAACATTGATCATTAGCTCATTTTTGAGCGCAGGATTCATAGAATCCTACAGGCCTATTTTGGGAAGCCCGTGTAGTCCCGCTCTGCGGAACGCAGTGGGCTGGTTGGACCTCACGAGTTTGGCTTGGAACTCGTTAATCCCAACTATAAAACAATACCAGTTCCTAGCTACTTTACCTTACTTTGAAGCTAAATACAAACCCAGAACTAACTACCTAAGGGGATTAGAATCTTGAAGATGGCATCTCTCCTTTCCTCCTTTAAGAAAATGCCAAAACTATAGCTATGCTGAGCAGTGGCACTGAAATGATGAACACGACCGCTAATATAGCGATACCAATCACGCCTCCGACAAATATCAGCACTGACGCAAAGGCAAATGTGAGTATTGCAAGTGCCAGTACTATGGCTAGTACGACCGCAGTGAATACTAACCATTTAACATTGACAAAGATGATTGATCCTCTCATCGTTACCTCTCCTTTCTTATTGAAACGAACCAGATTTTGGTCCCAATCCATAGACCGAACCTACAAAAGTTAATTAATTGAATTATCTTCTGACACAGCAATTATACTCCAAGAGATCAAGCGTCGTACAATAAACGGTTGAGCGACGTAGTTTTGAGGCTAAAAGGGGATTGTGGGGACTACTTTAGTCCTATAGGTGAGTATATGCGTATTATAAGTTATTAAAGAGGACTAACACAGAAGTTTTTGACTATCACTAATTCCAACTCTCAAATACCTTTTCCGTGATGTCTCCTAATAGCCTCCTAAGAGTTGATCTTTTTCTCATAAAGCGTAATTCAGCGCTCGGTTTATTTATACCACCCCACATTGGATTGGTTTTCAGAAGAATCCCCAAAAGACGTTTTCTTTTATCTAATTTATTGTCTTTAGATTGGGCTTCCTCAAAAATTTCATTAAATAGCTCGTTATTAACAAAGTCTTTCGGGTTTAACGGCGTAAGAATTCCATTCAAACGATCCACTGTCTTATCAATATCTTCATTGGAAAAATCTTTTGGCGATTGCAAAACCTCAATATGTTTCTCAATGATTTGATTAATATGTGGGCTAACTTCCACTCCTGTTTTTCTATCTTTTTCTAAATCATCTAGAAATAGGGAAAGTATGTTCTCAGGAGCCCTAATAACATCAATTTTGTCCCTTAGGATATGCTTTCTTTCCTTCCAAGGCTCCTCGGAGAGAAGCTTTCTAATAGGATCTACAAGCTCGTGACCAATCGCAACCTGAAATACCCGACTCAAAAAAGCGTCTTTCTTCGGGTCATCAAAAGTTTTATATTGCTCGATGACTTTACCGTGATTTAATAAATCGGCCAGTAGCTCGTGGATATTTAGTTCTTTGGTTTCTAACATCAGAATGAGATTATTGATCGCGAGATTTAGTTGGGTTTGATCAGAAAGCTCATTAAGGTTGTTAATGCCAGCTTTTGCTAATTCTTTTATCTGACCTTCTGATTGTTTAAGATCCTCTATTAAACTTTGATCTTCAGTAATATATCTACTGAGAAAACCCTCGCTTAATAATCCAGTTTCCCCTGTACCAGTGAAACCAGAGTAATAAAAAAATACATCTGTAGGATGCTCCATAAATTGTTTAGTTGGATTATAAAAAGTAGGTGAGTTTTTTATTAAACTTGAAAAGTTATTAAACCGTGTCTCTTTTAGTCTACCTTTACTTGCAATAGTTTCGGGGCCAGAAGGTCCTTTAAGCAGCTCCTGCTCCAATTGGGCATACTTTGTAGGATTTTTTGAAAATATATAAAACTCACCATCGAAATTTTCCTGAATAATCAAGATTTTCGCTAATAAATCTGGGTTGTTGTATACCTCTTTTAAATTCTTTAAAATTATCTCATCGGTTGGTGTTCTTTTAATACCTTCTAGTTGCTTGATACGGTTTTTTGATTGTTTAAGAGAGAAACTTAGAATCTCTAAAAATCTCGTAATCTCACGAAGATTTCGGGTTAAGAAAAATGCGATCAGATCTAGGATTTTATCTTTATCCTTGCTATCTATATTAATAGGTTTAATACCAGCACTTGCTATCCCACGTGCTTCACTAGGGTCTAATTGAGGTAGTTTCCAGTAAACATTAAAAAGTTTTTGCAGAAAACGCCTTCCTTCAAGCCCACGAGCTACTTCTGTAGCTTCTTGATCGATTCCTGTGCCGTCAGCTTTATATACAGGAGTAACTTTAAGTTCCTCACCCAAATATCTTTCCAAAACAGTATGGTCTCCGGACACAACGAAACTAGCTCGTTTGGTTTTAAAAAAGGTTTTCAGGGTATCTAGAACTAATCTTACTCCTTCAGGAGTACAGCGATCTAGATCATCAACAAATATAACGACTTTAGTGTGTGGTTTCAGTATTCGTTCGAACAGTTCTTCAAATTCGTCAGTTGACGAAATCTTACTACTCCGATGTTGAACTTGAAATATCTGAGGTGCCAATAAAATTGTAGTGACGACGACAACAATGGAACTCGGAATAGAATTCTTTGAGATAAAGTCATTAATCCCACCTAAAAACTCTTGAACAATCATCAATTGTAAAACATAGAAAACAGCAACACCAATGATTATTAGTATTACCACCCCTCTCTTAATAGGATCAAATGCTCTCTTAATAAGATCAAAATTTATGGTAGTCTTTGTTTCCTCTAAATCTAATCTTTTTAAATCAACTCTTCTTGTACTTAATGCAGACTTCCAATCATCATAGTCTATTGGAAGATTTAATTTGGAAAGTTGAGTTTTGAGCGTCTTTAAAAAAACTCGTCTTAGGGTCTCCGCATCTTGAGTGAATTGCCACGGTTTGAACCAAACTACATTAAACCCTAACGAAACGAGCTTAGGCTCCAATCTTTCTAACAAATCAGTTTTACCCTCACCCCATTTTCCGGATATTGCAAAGATATAGCCGTCATTGTGCTTACCAAAATTAGATTCTATCTCCTCAGCTATAGTTTCAGCTGTATTCTCTCTATTTAGAAGATCCTTTCTCTGGATTCTAGATTGTCTTGTTTCATTTTTTTCCATATTAATTTTTAACCAAAAATAAA
>JACZRW010000036.1 GCA_022574495.1 Patescibacteria group bacterium
CACCAGTTGAAGTAATCCTTCCGGCGGTACCAGTTACGGATCCTACTCCAGTAGCACCAGAAGCAGAAATAGTTTTTATCTGACCACCAGTGAGAGTGACATTATCCCCAGCCACAATATCATAGATTACATTTGAAGCAGTTAGCTCTCCAATTCCAAGATTTGCGTCTGCTCCACCTGTTTCTATACCACCAGAGGCGGTGAGAAGGCCAGAAATGGCTGTGCCTACATTTATCTTAAGAAACGGTGCCGTGTTTCTTGCTAGTACCTCGCCAATATTTTTTAAGGCTTGATTAGGGCTCTCGGGAATAAATTTCCCGTCGCGGGAAGAATTTACTAAGCTTGCAATAGAATTATTAAATGATTTTAAAGTATCATGAGTAAAGGGGAGTCTGTAAGCGGTGAAATATAACGAAGAGATTATTAATAATAGTAAGGTAGCTACAATGAGAGACGGTAAGATTTTAGAAGGATTATTTTGGCCTGTTTCTTCATAATTGGGTTGAGGTTCATTCTGATATCTATCACTGCCTTGGTTATTAAAGTTTGTTAAAACTACCGATTCTAAATTGACGGGCAGCACAATCGATTTTTCCCTCTCCTCTCTTACAATTGATTGAATAGATTTACCTGCTTTGAGGTTTTTATCGATTTCAACTAACTTATCTACAACCCAGCTTGGATACGCACCTTCAGGTGGGCCGCCAAACGACTTTCTTTGAGCTTTTGGAAGAAGTTCAGTTTTAGTATAGTAGCGGAGTCTGTTATAGGGGTAACCTTTGCCAAAATCAACACCAGCTTGCTTTGCAAGCTTAATTATCTTACTAAAAGGTAAAAGTTGTAGGCCCTCTAAATCATTTTGTTCCATGGCACGTGTTAAGCGCCATCCTGAGTATCTCGAAATCCGAGATAGTTGAAGGATGAGCAGGGATCCCATTTTCCTTACGGGAAGTAGGCCTTCCCGTCACGGGAAATTACACTTAAAATTATGAAACCTTGTGGTTTTTTTGTCAAGTCCTAGATTCAAATTGTTAAAAATGAGTATAAAAATGGTATCATTAATTTGAAATGATTATACCTGCCATTACATTGACAGTTTTTTCAATAGTAACCCTACTTTTATTACCTAGCTTTGCTTTTGCTCAGGAACTAACCGGTGGACAAATAGCCAGAAATTTAGAAGTGGAGGATAGTGATGCTTCAGCCGGGGACATACTTTCAATCACCGCTAGTGATGCCTTACTTCGCAGTAGTGCGGCGTATGACGTAAATATTTTTGGAGTGGTTGTAGATGATCCGGCGATAGTACTTAATGCCCAAACAGACGCAACAAAATCAATAATTTCTGCTGGGGAAGCAGAGGTTAAGGTTTCAACCACAAATGGAAATATTGAGGTTGGAGACTTTATAACATCATCCGCTGAGTCTGGTGTAGGTCAAAAAGCAACTGATGAAGGAATAGTATTGGGCAAGGCTTTAGCTAGTTATTCAGGAAGCGGTATAGGTACAATCCCAGTACTTTTAAACATACACCACCAAAGCCCAATTGTGAGTGGGGGAGATCTTTGGGAGAAAATCTCCGCCCTTGCCGCAAAAAGTCTAGATGAGCCAGATAGTTTTCAACTTCTTCTCAGGTACTTATTTGCACTAATTCTAGGTAGCGCCTCTTTCATATTGGGATTTACCTTTGCAGCCCGAGCCATTCGTACCGGTATTACGGCAATTGGTAGAAATCCTTTGGCAAAAGGGACGATACAATCCAGCATGTTTTTTAATCTATTCGCCGTGCTTGCTTTGGCAGTATCTGGAGTAGGGTTATCATTATTTATTATTTTTTATCGTTGAGGTGATCTAAATGGAAATGTTTCAAATTGTTTTAATATCTTCACTGATAATTAACGTAATCACTCTCATAATACTGTTTGCCTTTTATCAAAGTCAAAAGAGAGTGCTAGATGTCAGCCCATTCATAAGAAATATACACAAGCTGAGAGGTATGACAGCAAAGAAGGAAGAAAAGATTCTTAGAGAGGCGGTAGAGAAATCAAAATCTACAGTCGATGCGACTTTGACAGAACTAGAAGGTGTGGAGAGTTTAAGTGAGGAGGCTAAGCACGATCTTCAGAAGCAGACACAAGAACTGGTTCAGCAAATTATATCAAAAGACTCAGAAGTATTTCAAAATATAATAAAAGATATCACTGAAGCGTATAAAATAGAGCTTCAAAACCTTAACAATCTTCAAAAAGAAGAGTATTCCAAGTTATTTTCTTCATCAAAAGCCTTGTTGGAAATAGAAATAGCCAATTTAAGCCAAGAGGTGGCTAGGATTTCTACAGAAGGAAAAGCAAAAGTTGAAGCAGAATTGAGTGCTTATAAGCAAAAAGTTAAGACTGATCTTGATCAAAGAGTATTCTCAGTTTTATCAGATGTCGCCAAAGAAACTATTGGGCAGTCCATTGATATTAATAAACACGAAGAACTGGTAATGAAAGCCTTACAAAAAGCTAAAAACGAAAGGTTTATTTGAGGGTGGATACTAGTGTATTTAAAGAATTTACAACCAATATAAATACTGTTGATAAATTGAACGAATTATTAACAGATGCTTCTGAAGCTGAAACTACTTCGTTTGCATCTTCCGCCAAGCATCTTAGCGCTTCGATAAAGGGAAAGGTTTCCAAGAAATTCGAAGAGATTATAAGAAACCTTGAAGCAAGAAATGAATTACCGAAATCCCCAGAAGATAGATCAAAGTTTTTCGAGGGTTTAAAAGAATATTTACAAAAATTGCCCAGAATCAGTCTTGAATTAGCCTTTAATCCGACTGAAAAATTTGTAAATAAAATCAGTAATTTTCTAAAAGAAGGTTCAGATAGTACTCCAATTTTGGATATACAAGTAAAACCAAATATCCTGGCTGGTACAACTATTGAGAAAGATGGCGTGTTTAAAGATTATTCTTACACAACAAGATTAGATCAGATATTAAAGCAGAAATATTCTCAAAGGACAAATGAAAACGTTTGAAGAATATTTGAGAGAAAACGGTGAAGTAGGTCATATTCAATCCATTATTCAATCTATTGTGTATATTTCTGGTCTGCCGAAAGTAAAACCTAAGGAACTGGTTATCACCGAGACTGGAATTAAGGGAATTGTCCAAGGTATCGAGGAAGAGCTTGTAGAAGTTCTACTACTTTCCCCAGATAAAGCATCCATAGGGGAAAGAGTGGCAAGAACGAATGATAATTTGAAAATCCCGGTATCGGCAAGTTTTTCAGGCAGAATTGTAAACCCACTAGGTGAGCCAATAGATGGCTCTGGACCAATAATGGGAGAGAAAGAGGAGAGATCGGTTTTTCAAAAAGCTTTAGGAATTAAAGATAGAGTAAAAATTAGTGACCAGCTAGATACTGGTGTGTCTCTTGTAGATGTTATGATTCCTCTTGGAAAAGGACAAAGAGAACTTATAATGGGAGATCAAAAGACTGGTAAGACCACTTTTCTTCTTCAAATAATGACTCAACAAGCAAAGAAGAATACACTTTGCATTTACGTTGGTATTGGTAAGAGAAGTCAAGACGCAAAAAACGTAGAAGAGTACTTGAGGAAAATGGGGGTTTTTGAAAATTGTTTGATTGTTTTTGCCAGTTCTGCCGATCCTGCATCTTTAGTTTTCTTAGCGCCATATACCGGGATGACCATGGCTGAGTATTTCCGAGATACAGGAAGAGATGTTTTGATTGTATTAGATGATCTTACCAATCACGCTAAATTTTATCGGGAGATATCTTTATTATCAAAAAGGATGCCGGCGAGAGAAAGTTATCCGGGGGATATATTTCACGTTCATGCCGCCTTGCTAGAGAGGGCGGGAAGGATAAAGAAGGGAGATACATCGGTTAGTATATCGGCGCTGCCGGTTATAGAAACAGTCCAGGGGGATCTGACTGGCTATATACCCACAAATACTATGGCCATGACAGATGGACACATCCTCTTTGATGCTTCCGAATATAAGAAAGGAAGAAGACCAGCGGTCAATGTTTCACTTTCAGTAACAAGAGTTGGTAATCAGACCCAAAGTCAACTGGAACATAAGATCAGGAGAGCTTTGGTGGAAAGATTAAACCTTTACAAAAAGGCTCAAGAGCTGGCTCATTTCGGATTTGATCTACCTCTAAAGACGAGAACAGATTTAAATGTAGGCGAGAGGCTCGAGGCGGTTTTTGATCAAGAAAGCCACACTATTGTTCCCAAACCAGCCGCTCTTATTCTTCTCGGTCTAGTATTGCATGATTATTGGGCAAGTAAGAGTATAGATCAGGTTAGGGTAGAGAGGACAAAGTTAGTTGAGGCTTTCAATAAGGGATTATTCAAAAATATAGAGGCAAGTTTTTCCAAAGTAGCCGACCTAGTTTCTTTAGACAATTTAATTAAAGAAAACGAAGATTTATTTGGAAAGGTGCTGTATTCAAATATATTAACTACAAGTAAAATTAAGGAGCAAGTAGAAAGAGGCCAAAAATAACATGATTGGAAGACAAGATCTTGAGCAAGAAATAAATGGCGTTTCAACCATTAAGTCAATAACTGAAATCTATCAACAAATTTCCGCTATATCAATTATTCAAGTAAAAAATTCAGTGGCTAAAACTAGGGCTTTCTTGGAAGGTGTAGCCTTAGTTTATGGACACGCCAAGCAATCTTACCTTAAACAAGCCCAGACCTTAATTAGTAGAAAGAAGGATGTTGGCAGTCTTGATTTTATTAGAAGAAATAAAAAAGAAGTTCTAATATTTGTTTCTTCTAACCAGACTTTATATGGAGACTTAATATCAAAAGTGTTCAACAAATTTATAGGAGACGTAAAAGAAAAGAGAGTAGATTCTGTGGTAATTGGAAAAGTAGGTAGAGCGATGATTGATAAGGAAAATATAAATTCTAGAGTAGAATTTTTTGATCTCGCTGATTATAAACCAGAGTGGACAAAGATCCAAGATATAACTGATTTTATCAATAAGTACGAAAAGATCACTATTTATTACGGGGAGTTTTTATCTATCCTAAACCAAATTCCTACAAAATCTAATATTTCTGGAGGAAATTCACTTGGTAATCCAGTAGAAGTGGTGAAGGATTATATTTTTGAACCCACCGCCAAACAAATTATGGAGTTTTTCGAGACCCAAGTAATAGCCAACCTTTTCCACCAAAAAATTTACGAGGCGCAACTGGCTAGATTTGCATCGCGATTACTCATAATGAACGATGCAACAAATAATGCCAATCAGCAGCTAGAAAATTTAAAGGGTGACTTTCTAAAGATTAAAAAATTTAGCAAAAATAAAAAACAGCTTAGCACCTTCTCTTCCAGAGTGCTATGGGAGGCTTAGATGGAGTATGAAGTTGCCACCAACTTAAAATCAGGGAAAGTAAGGACTATAAAAGGTGATGTTGTTGAGGTTGAATTTCTAGATGAAAAGCCTTTGCAACATGAGTTGTTAATATTTGAAGAGAATCCTCAAACAAAATTGGAAGTATATTATGTTGGATTGGATAACAGAGCGATATGCCTTTGTCTTGAAGGGGTAGAGAATTTATATAGAGGAGCCCAGATACAGAGAACAGGTGAGGCGATAAAGATTCCAATTGGAGATCAAGCACTAGGGAGAGTTATGGATGTATTTGGTAACCCAATAGATTCTTTAGGGGAATTGATGCTTGAAAATTTAGGGACAGTTTTTAGACCAGCACCAAAGTTTCAGGATGTTGATAGTTCCAAGGAAATTTTGGAAACAGGGATAAAGGTAATTGACTTTTTTACTCCTTTTAAAAAAGGTGGTAAGGTGGGGCTTTTCGGCGGAGCCGGCGTAGGTAAGACAGTCATACTTTCTGAACTTATGTACAATGTATCCACATATCACCAGGGGATATCTGTATTTGCTGGCGTGGGTGAGAGAATTCGTGAAGGTCATGAGCTTTATGAACTTATTTCTTCAAAAGGAATATTAAATAAGGTTGCTCTAGTTTTTGGCCAAATGAATGAAAACGCCGCCACTAGATTTCGAGTTGGATTTTCGGCCTTGAGATTGGCAGAATATTTCCGAGATCAAGAAAGGGACGTACTATTTTTTATGGATAATTTCTACCGTTTTGTCCAAGCTGGCAATGAGATATCCACACTGCTAAACACCATTCCATCCGAAGATGGTTATCAAGCGACGCTCGCATCAGACGTTGGCTCTTTTCAAGAAAGACTAGTACCCACAAATAGGGGTTCCATTACGTCGGTACAAGCCGTTTACGTGCCTGCAGATGATCTTACCGATTCTGGAGTTCAAGCCGCTTTGCCTTATTTTGACTCCACTATAATCTTATCAAGAAAAGTGCAGGAAGAAGGGAGATACCCATCAGTTGATATACTCAATTCCAGCTCTTCACTCATAGACCCATCAATTATTGGCTACGATCATTATGAAGCGGTAATTGAGGCGGAAAAATTAATCAAAAGATTTAGCGATTTGGATAGACTGGTATCGATCGTGGGGGAATCTGAACTTGCCCCAGAAGATAGAACTCTTTATCATCGGGCCAAGAAACTTTTGAATTACATGACTCAAGATTTACTTGTAGTCTCAGAGACTACCGGAAAAAAAGGGTCTTTTGTTCCGCGTGGACGAACGATTATGGATGTTAAGGAGATTATTTCGGGAAAACTAGATCAGATTCCAGATGAAAAATTTACGAATATTAAAGACCTAAGGGAAATAGGTTCTAGGTAGATGATTTTGGTTAGTGTGAGATTGAGAAAAACATGTAATTTATGCCTGACAATATAAATCTAAATGAATTAAATGTAAATATTCTTTGGCATTCTTTTACCAGAGATCCAGATTTTCACGGCGTGGCAAATTCGATCAGCGCCGAAAATAACTTAGGTCCCTTCGATGTTCTTCCAAAGCACGCTAATTTAATAAGTTTAATTCAGAATCAAATAATTGTCCGGACTTTAGACGGTAAGGAATTTAAATATCAATTTCGAAACGGAGTATTGGAAGTAATTGAAAATAATGTGAAAGTGTTTCTTGGTATTTAAACCGTCCTTGTAACGATCCCGTATCGTTACAGTCAAATCTTAAATCTGGGGTCTGCTTAGTTATTCCTTTTCTTCCTTGAGCGTTTTATAAGAATTATCAAGAAGATAATCAATAAAATCTGTGATCCAACTGCTAATCCAAGCCAAAAATCCTTATTTTCTTTAAAAAAGGGAATACCATTCTTTTCTTCTGGTAGTTGAACCAAAGTGGTTCTCTTTGCCGGGCCGGTGGCTGCCTTTGGAGGGCCAATTACTGGTTCTTGTATCTTTCTGGTTGGAGATTCTAAAGGTGGATTAGTATTATTTACATTTACGGTAATCGTATCGGTACCTGTTTTACCTTCAGCATCAAACGCTCTGGCTAGGATAGTGTGAGATCCATCTGTAAGAGTGGTTGTATCTAGTACAAACCCGAAGGGAGCATTAGTATCAGTATTGACTAAACTGCCGTCCACAAAGAATTCTACTCTTATTACACCCACGTCATCAGTGGCACTGGCATCCACGTCTATAGATCCAAAAACGGTAGATCCTCCAGTAGGATTAGTAATAGTTACGCTTGGAGGGTCTTTATCAATAGTGGCGGTTATGTCTACATCGTTAGAGACTGGCGGCGGAAAGTGTGGAACCGGCATAGACCTTATTAAAAACGGCATTTGAGGCAAATAAGAGGGTTAGAGATAATAGAATTAAGGCTAAATTGTTTTTCATCCGCCAGCTTGCCCCGATTCAATCGGGGGTTTTGGGGCAGATTCGCTTGAAGATTTGACAGGCCCGCCTGCATCGCTTTGCGAAGCATTGCTGGCAGGTGGTTGATCTTCTCCAGCTGGTGGGGTAGATGGAGGTGATTTCTGGGCTTTAGCTACTATCCAGCGATTATACTTCTTAATTATTAGTACCAGCAAGAGTATGGTTATAATTATTGTTAGAAGCAGTACTAAGAGTATTTTCCAAGGAACTATCCAGAAAGACGTACTAGTGGTGAGATTTTGAGCTGGGTCTCCGTAAGTTAAAGTAAGAGTAGCGGTAAATTTACCAATTGTTAATCCACTTGGATTCCAATTAAGATTATTTCCGTCACCATCCAAAAATGCTCTAATACTCTGCGGCAATATATTAGCACTATTTTCGTTTATAGATATTGTGTTCACTGTTTTGCCAAAGGTGTTTTTAATCTCGATAACTCCTTTTGGTTGTATATGGACACTTCCGGTATTATTTATTCTTACGGTAAAAAGTACCGGTCCATTTTCCAGGAAAGACTTTGGAGTAGAGAATTCTTCTACATTTGCCTGTTCTTTGGCATCTCCAGCCACTCTTACAAGAATGAGGGAACCCACTTTATTTGAAATTGCAATTTGAGTACCACCTACTTTTGGTGGGCTAGTACCAAAAAGTATTCCAGCATAGTGGCCACCTGGCTCAGCGTCTGCTGGTACATTAATAATAAAATTTAAGGCTGATGATTCATTTGGTTCTAATTTTATTCCTTCAGTGGATATTTTTACCCAAGAAGCTAGAGAGTAAGTGTAAGAATCATCCTGAGCATCAATAATAAAATCAGGTGCACCTGTTTCATTTAGCGGTTTAAAATCGAAAACTTCTGGATAGAAAATTCGAGTAGTATCTCCTACATTTCGCACTTTTACTATTTCTTGAGCAGATTCGCCTGGGTCAATAGTAAAATTGTAGATTGGGGCGGATACTTGAATGCCTACGTTCCCAGTTGCGGATTCTGTCTTATCCTCAGAAGTTTCTTGAGCAAATAGGGAAGTAGTAAAAGTGGTTAGCGCAATAGAGCCTATGAGAGCGGCGATTATTAGTTTTTTCTGTGGCAGTGTGGCAGTCATTAGTCAGTATATATTAAACAAATTATCTAAAAAGTACCAGTAGTAATATGAGTTACGACTTGGGTGTATGTACCAGCCTCTGTATCTCCCGCGATTGCGATCGAATGGCATACGGTTGTTATTTGAGCGCTAATCGGACCAGCATCTTCAGCATACTCTTGAGGAGTAGCGGTGATTGGGTCTGATGGTTCACCACCAGCATCTCCGTCGCAAGTACCATCCCAGTTTATAATATCGGCAGCACCTGCATCGCTAGTGCCTATGCCATACTCTTCGTCAGAGCCGGCAGTATCAACATTACTGTCAGAAACAGGAGCAATTGTGTCTCCACCAGAAGTTAAAGGTCCATCCTGAATGATGGTTGCCGCGTATCCACCTGTAGCATTTGTTGAAACTGTATTTGCAATAGTACAAACACTCACCGCTGCAGTTGTTATAGGATTTGGAGTAAGAGTACAAGTAGTGTCGCTTAGAGAGGAAGTGATACTTGGATCTACAGTACCAGAAACTGTAACTTGATCGTTAGACAATATAGGAACAGCTATGGAACCAGTATCACCAATGGTACCACCTAGAGATATTATTTTACTACCAGAAGAGGTAGCGTTTATAATTTGAGTATCACCGGCACTTGGGGCTGAGGTGTGTGTTCCTATTTCAATTGTGATTGTAGACCCAGCTGCTTCAGCAGTATAACTACCACAGGCCGTAAATGTAATTACGTCGGTACCAGAAATTGAAGTAATTTCAATCTCATCGGTAGCACCACAGCCAATGGCTACAAGAGTTTCTTCTGTACCATTAATAACGATATCGTAGTCAAGAGGATCGGTGTTTGCAAGACTGGATGTATCAAAAGTATCTTCAAAATCGATTGTAATAGTTTCGCCAGAAGTAAATTGGGTACCGCCGTTCTGTGTGAAAGCTATCGTGTGGTTAGAAGCAACGGTATCCTCCTGTCTTGTCATTATGTCTGAGATAGCAGTAAAGGTCGCCGCTTGGACGTCGTTTCTTAAATACAAATAGGGGACTATGGTTAAAAGTAGTATAAGTGAAGCTAAAGTTAAGCGTTTTAACATGTTTCTTAGATTTCTTAATCGCAAGGACCTAGGGTTTTTTAGATTGCTAAATCGCAAGAACCGAAGGTTCTTATATAATTTTGACATAAGCATAAACCTCTGTCAATAAATATTTTTTCAAAAAGTCCCTGTAGCAATGTATGTAAGTACATGCTGATAACTTCCAGCCTCAGTTGTACTTGTGATTGAGGCTGAGTAACACATTGTACTTGTATCGTTTTCTATCGGTGCATTATGGGAAGCGACACTTTGAGCTGAGCCTGTTATTGCACTAGCGTTATCTGGATCTGGTCCACAAGAGGTGTCTTGTGTGATAGCTTGCCCGCTATCAGAAGTAGCTAATCCGTATTCTTCGTTTCCAGCATCTACAGTTGGTCCGGAAACATCTGAAATCACATCACCGCCACTTGTTCTAAGATTTCCATCTTCCAGCACTGTAACTTGATAGCCGCCAGCGGCGTTTGTATCTATTTCAATTGTGTT
>JACZRW010000037.1 GCA_022574495.1 Patescibacteria group bacterium
CAGGTAAAACACTAAGCATTACCATCACACCAGCATCAGCTTTGGCACGATTGTTCGCACCGCCCTTGATATTGGCGAGAATTGGCGCATCTATCATAACGGATGATAGTGTCGCGCCTGTATCAACGTAAGATTGGAATAGCCCAGCGTTAAGATTGTTGATAGCCGGATTACTCGCTGAACCAACCGAAGAAGTCGCTCCAACTGTCACATCGCCAACAACACCCCAAACGTTTTCGTACTGACCACCGGTCATTTTTAGGACAAAGTTTCCACCCCAACCTTCGGCGGTAGAAACGCCGGATTCTTTAGTGGTAACACCTTGTACACCAACTGTGAATGCGGCGGTTCCATTGTCCGTAACGCGGGAATCAATTCCTCGAAAACCAGTAACGCTTCCTGCCGTATTTAGGAGGTTAATCTGCAATCCGGCAACTCGTCCGGTGTTCGCTGAAACATCAAGTTTCACTGCTGGACTAATAGTACCTAAACTAAGTAGTCCAGAATCCACTACTGTTCCGCCGGTCAAAGATGAAGTACCAGAAGTAGTAATGGCTTGGCTCCCAAAGTCAGGAGAGATTTTAGTACCGGCAATGGCCGCGGTCGTATTCACATCGGCATTGACGATACTGTCATTGAGAATGGCAGCAGAATCAACAGCGCCAGTGGCAAAATCTCCCACCAGGATCGTACCGTCCAGAATTTCAGAAGTAGTAACAGCACCAGCGGCAATGTCATCAGCGGTAAGGGAGTCGTCAGAAACTACTCCACCTACACCACCAGTAATTGCTCCGTCCTCAATGTCGGCCGTGGCGATAGTACCATCCAGTATCTCAGTCGTAGTTACCGCTCCAGTAGCGATATCTCCAGCAACGATAGTGTCGGCAGCGATTTCAGCTGTCGTGACAGAATCGGCGGCCAGTTCACTTGTACCTACAGCGTCGGCGGCAATGTCAGCTGCGGTAATAGTGTCAGCGGCAATATCTACGCCTGTTACAGTACCATCTTTTATCGCTGCGCTGGTAATATTACCCGGAGCAATATCGATACCTCTTATAGTATAATTCTTTATCTTTAAGGTGTTAATTGCACCCGTGGCAAGATCGGCACTGGTAACTGCCCCATTAACAATCTTTGCTGAGGTCACTGAGTTATTCGGCACGTCAGCAACTACAACTGTAACTGCTAGAAAGCTAGCAATTAAGCCCACTAACGAACCTAAGACAATTTTTTTAGCTATAATCATATTTTCACCCCCCTCCTTCGAATATTTTGACTCACATCATAATTTAATTTGTGAACTGGGTACTGGAAAGCAGAGTAAGAAAATAAATTTTTGTGGTGATTTGTTACTAGCAGACGGCAGTCCATATGTTTACTAATTTTAATAGAAAAAACAAAACCTTGTCAAGTTACACTTACATACATAGGTTGTCGGCTGTTCGCCGCTTCTTACATAATAAAAATCCTGTAGTAGAAATTAGACTTAAAATAAAACAGCTTGCAGGTGATAAAATAATCAAAAAGGTAAAATTAACCAATTTTATCTCGGAAGCGTCTGGTATGACAGGCTCTACGACATCCTTGGAATTTTATCCTGAGTTCTTTTACTGTTTAAGTAACGTTGGGTCATTAAATCTAAGTGTTAGCAGCTGATGCGCTTATCCCAGTACCGGCACTGGATAATCTATAATCCCTGACCGGTTTGCAGTTCGAAAATCGTCTCATCCTGCGAGGATCTAAATATAGGCATAAAAAGCTCTAACGTCAGACATTAACCAGCCCTGGATATCTATAATCACTTACTTTTGAACCTATGTGTATACCATTAAACCTGCACTTCAAACGTTGTGGGTTAATAAATGCTCCGCAACATAAAGGCTAATCCCCATAGATTATTGATAAAATTAACTACATAGTGTAGTGTGTAATTTAATATGTCTTTAATTCCTAAATTGACTTCGGCAGTAGCTATACAAAGGAGCTATAAAAAAGTAATTGAAGCGGTTAAAGAAACCAAAGAACCAGTAATTATTCTGCGGAGAAACAAACCAGAAGCAGCTATAATAGATATTGAGACATTTGAGGAATTATCTAGAAAAGCTGAAAGTTACGATGAACTTCGGGCTTTGGAGTCTATAGAACAATCAGAAAGGGAGTTCAAATCCGGCAAAACAAAAGTCCTTAAATCTCTCAAAGACCTTCGCTAGATGAAGATTCTTTATTCCCTTAAGTTTGGTAAAGAATATAAAAAGCTACCAGACAACATTAAGGACATAGCTGAGCAAAAAGAAGCAATATTTCAAAACAATCCCTTCAATCTTAAGCTGAAAACTCATAAACTCAAAGGAAAATTTAGAAACTATTATTCTTTTTCGATAACTTATTCCTACCGAATTGTTTTCCGGTTTTTAACTAAAAATAAAGTTCTTTTTGTTGACTGCGGCGATCATTCTATTTACAGATAAACAAATAGCCCAACACATCAAGAAAATCTAGTCATATCTAAAGCCAAAATTACAATAATTTCTCTAAGTTTTATCCTTCTTTGAATGGTGTTTTCTAACGAAAATAGGACAAATTTCTTGGTGTCTATAATTTATGACGTCCATGGAGAACCTCAATATTTTTACCCAATCGACAAAAAATTACTTGTCCAATGCATTAATCTTAGCAGTATCGATCTACAGATATTTTTCGGGTTTTTAAAAATAAAAGTCTCTGTGGTGAATCTAGGAGGTAGCTACTTTAAACACCCACGGCTTATCTTTAATTCCTGTTTCCTCAGCTATTACAACCTTCTTTCCTTCTTTAGTTGCATCACTCACTAATTTGGAATTTAGTTTGTTTAATTCTTTATCAGTCGCTGAAAGAGGTATATACGTTGCGTTTGAACGAATTTTTTTAACCTCTGAAGGGCTTTCCACTAAATAATCAGCTAACTTTTCTGATAAATCAATATTCTTGTCTACCTGGGTTTTTTTGGTCATAAAGAGTTTTTGAGCAGAACCTCTATACTTAGAATAATATTATTCTACCATTTCTGTCAACGACCAAGCCGTTTTGTTCTTCTTAAATAGGAACTCTTATATAATCTATATCTTGCCTTTATGTCGTCAATGCACCAAGTTAACCAATTGTGAGGACTTCCTTTTTTCCTAACACCCACAGTGCTAATAATATCCTCTTCTATACCAGGTGCTATTTTTGTATGGCGATGTAGATAATTCAAATCATGGGTGTTATCGTATAGCTTTACCGTCTCCCAATTATTTTTTACTCTTATATCATAAGAAACTGTGACCTCCAGTATGTTACCTCTAGAATCGATTCCATACATATATGTTACTCTGTCAGTCTCAGATAATTGGATAAACTGAGTTTTACGCTCCGTTACTTTTAACGTCGATAACTTCTTGCTCTTTTTAGGTTTGGGTAATAGATTCGGATCCGTCGGCTTGCTTCGTTTTCGTTGACGCTTGAACTTACTACTTTTCATTATTTTTTATAGCTTCCATTCTAGCATTTTTGGTGTAATATACAAAAGATGAAATATGATTACTTCATAGCTTCTAGATACAGGAATAAAAACATTGTCTTGGACCTGGTAAATAGGATCAGAAAGAAAAATAAATCAGTTTATTGTTTTATAGAATCAAAAGCATCTAGGAAGCACGTTGGAGAACTTCACGAAGATGCAGAGAAATCAATAAGTGGATTCGAGGCAATCCCTAATTGGCGTGACGATTCAAAGGTCAAAGAGGTTTTTGTTAGCGATATGACGTCCTTAAAAAATTCCAGTAATATTATATTGCTACTTCCTTCAGGCAAATCATCCCATATAGAAGCTGGTGTAGCCTACGGATTGAGTAAGCATTTAATTTTAATAGGTGAGCAAAAAGAAACTGAAAGCCTTTACTTAATATTTAACGAGATTTATTCTTCGGTTGATGAGTTTATAAAGAATATCCGAACCTAATGTCGTACCCTATACAAGCACTTCAAAAAATGTGGTCTAATCAACGCACCTGAGCATAAAGATTAACCAGAAGATTTAGGAGCAATAGTGTATTCGCAACTATCTTCGTCAGTAACTTTGTAGATGTAAAGTTTATCCAGATCTAGTTTTCTCTCTTCCCTCAAATACTCACCATAAAGATCATTTAAATTCTTTGGTAAGCTACCCTCATTTATGCAGTAAGCCATAAGCATAGTATCAATGGTTGGTTTGTTAACCTGCGCATTTCTTTTTTCGATACCCAATACATCTCCTTTAATAATATCAAATCTTTCAAAACTTGCGGGAAACAAAAAGTAAAGGAAGGAAAGTAAACCGGTTGTAAATAAAAAAAGCCTGACAAACATAGAAAATTTAAAGCAGGCTTATTTAATCTATAGGGTTCTCAAGAAAATGTAAACAGTCAAATCAGTCTACTCATTAAGATAAACTGATAATTTACTCTGGTAAACACCAATCTCGGTTAATTTATTCTTTAATTCTTTTATGCTTGGTACTTTTCTCTTCACAATAGCATCAATAATTTCTTGTTCGTTCTCAGCTAGATTCTTCCTAGCGTCTTCATAGTGAGATAAAAGCTGCTCTACCGCTACCCAAGAGAGAGCATCCTTTATTTGATGCTTGGTCTCGGTCACAAACTTACGATCTTTATCTAGGGATTTCAATCTTACAATCAAATGCTTCTCAAGCCTTTGTAGTGTCTTTTGAACTTTATCCGGATCCTTTATAAGTCGTGATATCCGGGCCATGTAGTGACTTAGCGATTGAATGTAGGCCTGAAAAGCAGCAAAACTATCTAAATTTTGAGACTCGTACTCATCTATTAGCCTTAAAAGCACCATCGCGGCTAGTTTTGGGTGATTCAGTAGAAAAGTATTTATTTTCTTTGGCAGTTCTGTAGTCTTTCCTTTTAGGAAATCTACCATCTCTTGTTCTTCCCTGGGATACCTCCCCTTTTTATACCCATGATTGGTACCTTCTATTATATTTTTTGGTTTAGGAACATCCTTGGGTATATCCTCCACCTCAATGTACTGGAGAAAAATAGGCTTTATGTGGATCAGCCCCTCCTTTTTTAATCGCTCCTTTATATCAACCGGGGTTTTTTCTCTTCTTAATTTTGAAACTATTGAAAAGAAATCTGTTAATTCTTTTTCTGATATACCCTTTTCGAATTCAAAACTGGCTACTTTTAAGTTTCTAAAGGTGTCTATCAGTTTTAGAAGTGGCCCACCGACGACTTTTTCTTGATAGCCGTTTAGAAATACCAAATCCTCTCGGGTAGAAAGCACAATTCTCCCAGATTTATTGGCGACTTTTATCATAAGTAAAGAGAGTTTAGAAAGCTTTTCGCTCACTATCGGGTGAGATGGTTTATATATCTGCATCATCAAAACCACTCTTCCAATCTCATACAAGATATCCTTATAATCTTGTTGATCCAACACGGACCGTTTATTTTTATTCAGATCGCCAATTGATTCTTTTACCGGTCCATTCCGATTAGCTCTTTGATTTACATAGGGATTACTACTTTGGATTCCAGTTGGGTTAAATGGGAGTGGGGTCGGAAAATTTACTTTCTTTTCTTGGGCATTTTGTGTAGTTGGGTTTTGTTTTTTTTGCCCAGGTAATTGTCCACCAGGCATTTGGGCAGGAATCATTAATTTAATCTTAAACTATTGTACCTAACCAAGTCAAAATTCGTTGACACTTCTTAAATTTTAACGGATAATTAAATCAAACCTAAAATGATTTCAATAATTATTCCCGCCTTCAATGAAGAAGATCGTATCCCTAAAACCCTTAGTAAAATTGCTGACTATGTGAAAAAAGATCCTGATAATTTTGAAGTTATAGTGGTGGATGATGCCAGCACCGATAAAACTTCTGAAGTATCGAAAGAGTTCTCTGCGAGAATAAAAAATCTCAAAGTGCTAACTCTCGAAGAAAGTCCGTTTGCCGGGAAAGGTTATGCCGTAAATAAAGGTGTTTTGGCCTCAAGAGGAGATCTTATTCTTTTCACAGATGCCGATGGGTCCACCCCGATTGAAGAATTGGATAAATTACTTTCTAAGATAACCGAGGGTTATGATATTGCCATCGGCAGCAGAGCTCTACAAAGAGAAACGGTAAAAAAGCGGCAGAATTTTATACGAGAATATATGGGTCGTATCTTTAACATCTTTGTTCGAGTTCTAACTGTTAAAGATATTGTGGATACTCAGTGCGGCTTCAAACTATTCAAAAGAGAGACCAGTTTAGACATATTCAAAAATCAGAAAATATTTGATTTCGGCTTCGATGTAGAGCTACTCTTTGCAGCCACCAAGAAAGGGTTAAAAATATCCGAAGTGCCCGTCCTCTGGTTCAATGATCCAAAAAGTTCAGTAGATCCAATAAAAGATTCAATAAGAATGTTTATAGATTTATTTAAAACTCGTCTTTATTATTCAGAAAAAAATGGTCCTATACTAGATAAACTATTTTTTATTGTTTATAAATATCGGACATTTTGGAAGTTTTCAATTGTGGGTGCCACCAACACAATAGTGGATATTGGTGCTCTTTTCATACTAACCAGATCTCTTGGTATTGGAGCAATATCCGCAAATCTAATTTCGGTAGAAATTGCCATTATTTGGTCTTTTACCTGGAATAGTATCTGGACTTTTTCGAAAAGAAATACTGGCGATTCTCTGATAAAAAGGGTACTTATTTTTCAATTTGTTTCTTTAGGAGGCTACGTAGTAAATCAGATTATGTTCTTAGTATTCTTTGAAGTTATCGGGGTGCTGGATTTGATTGCAAAAGTACTCACCGTCCCATTCACTCTAGTGTTCAACTACATTCTTAATAGCCGCTGGACTTTCAGAGATGTGAAGACCGGTAAAGCATCTTGGTACTACTACAGTGCCTTAATATTAATACTTTTAGCTCTTTATTATTGGCTAACCCAAATAATAGACATTCCATTCTTTGGTCTCTAGTTGATCGCTTATTAGATTTTTGATTAAATATAACAAGATGCGAAAATTCCTTGCCGTTCTGCTCATACTAATCTTTATTCCAATATTCTTAATTGTTTTCCTAGTTTTAAACTTCCAGGCAATAATTTTAGACAAGGAAATAATTAAGGAAGCTTTAAACAAGACGGGTTTTTACGAAAATATAGTCTCTTCGGTAGTTTCAGACTACTCTAGTTTTGGAGCAAAAACTTCTCTTGTTACCAAAGACGAAATAGAAGACTTGCTTAATACTACTTTGCCACCTGAGACATTAAAGATGGAGGCAGAAAAGACAATCGATGCTCTATACCCCTACTTATTGTCAAAATCAGACACTATCTATGTAGAATATGATATTAAAAACTACAAAAATACTTTCATCACTGAGTCTGAAGACTTAGTTGTAAAAAAATACGACTCTCTAAAAAAGTGTACTAATAAGCAACTAGAAGAGACAGATCTGAATAATTTGGAGGGACTTCCAGACTGTAAAATACCTGGTTATTCTGGTAAGGACTTATTAGGTGGGGTAGCTGAAGGAGACTTTTCAAGTTTATTAAATGAATTTCCCGACAAAATAGTAGTAACCGAAAAAGCGATAATTTCACAACCAGACCCAAATGCATTTGAAGGATCTTCAGAAATAGGTTTCAAGCAAATTCGTGGCTACTTGGATAATCGTGAAACCATTGTATTCTGGGGTCTTATAATCCTTACAGCAATTTTAATATTAATTAGTCTTTTAAGATGGGGTTCTTGGAAATCAATATCTAGATGGGTAGGATGGGCGCTTCTTCTAGCCTCAATAAATCTAGCTATTGCAAGTTTTGCTATATTTTCTTTCTCATTCCTTACTCAAGGAATAGTGGAGCCTTTTGGCAAAACCACCGCGTTGGGAGTAACCATAGTGTCTTATCTAATAGAAAAAATGTTCTACGTTAAAACTCTGCCACAAACTATAGCGATTATAACAGTAAGTCTTGCCTTAATAATTACTCCCTATTTCATCAAGAAGAAAAAAGAACCAGAGATTACCAGTTGATTAACGTAATAAAATAGTCGGATTTATTGGTTTCCCGTTTAGATATATAGATAAGTGTAGGTGGGGACCAGTAGTGTAACCAGTAGTTCCAATACTGCCGATCTTTGTGCCTAGATTAACTTTTTGCCCTTTGGCAACTGACACAATATTTAGATGAGCGTATAAAGATTTTAGCCCATTTTTGTGTTGAATTTCGATATACCTACCCAAATTTGCCCCATTGTAAACTACTTTTGTAACTTTTCCAGACATCAAAGGATAAATAGGTTGATTGTAAGCTGCTCCAATATCAACCCCCTGATGATAATTGGAATAAGAGTTAGTTATTCCTGCTTTTAAAGGCCACTGAAGTTCGCTATTTATTCTCAGATCACTAGGATTTATATTGGCTCGAGAAAATTCTAATAGCTCTCCAGTTGCTTTTGTAGCTTTAATTTCATCCGTAAATCCTTCAAATTCCGACGCTACTTGCTCTTTACTTTGTTTATCATAGCCACTAAACCAGACAGAAAAGTTGTTAAAAAATGTTCCAAAACTAACAAATAATCCCACAATTACAAAAATAAAAGCAATGAAAAAGTAGGTCGAAAAGAAATTTGATGGTTTTTTTCTCCTAAAGTAATAATTATTTTGGTACATAAGTTTATTTCTTCGATTTAAGCACAAATTCTACTCAGTTGTAAAGTGCTATGAGTCTTTGATAAAAAGCAGTATTAAAGTATAATTAACCGCATGAAAGAACTTAAGGAAAATATTGCTATTTTAGAAAAAAGAATAAACAAACTAGAGGAAAGGCTAGACTTACAAGAAAAGGGAAAGAGGATTAGAGAGCTGGAAGCAAAAAGTCTAAAGAGCGACTTTTGGTCAGATGTTTTCAAGGCAAAAAAAGTTATGCAAGAAATTTCTGATCTTCAGAAGGAGGTGGATGACTTCCAGAATTTAAAAGAAGGCACAGCTAGTCTAAAGGAATTAGTATTTATAACCCTAGATTCACCTGAAAAAGACGAGGATAAAAAAGATATAGAAGAAGAATTAATAAAAATTGAAAAATCCTTGGATAAACTTGAGTATTCCCTCTTCCTCTCCGGACCTTATGATTCTAAGAGTGTAATTCTCTCTATCCACGCCGGACAAGGCGGGGTAGAAGCCATGGATTGGGCTGCGATACTGCTAAGAATGTACCTTCGATACGCAGAGAAATCGGGATGGGGTACGCAATTGATTGATGAAACTAAAGGAGAAGAAGCCGGTATAAAATCTGCGATTGTTGAAATAAGCGGGCGCAATGCCTATGGATTATTAAAAAAGGAAGGAGGTACACATAGGCTGGTTAGACAATCCCCTTTTAATGCTGACTCTCTTAGGCAAACTTCCTTCGCCCTAGTAGAAGTACTCCCCGTATTGGATGAGGAAAAAGAAATTGAAATTAAGCCAGACGACATTGAGCTTGAAGCGTTTCGCTCTTCTGCCCCAGGTGGGCAAAATGTTCAAAAGGTGAGTTCTGCCGTGAGAATACGCCACAAACCCTCAGGAATAGTGGTCTCGTGTCAATCAGAGCGTTCTCAAGCTCAAAATAGAGAGAATGCTATGAAAATACTAATTGGTAAACTAACTAAGATAAAAGAGCAAGAGCAGGAAGCCCTAGAGAAAAAACTTAAAACTACTTCAAAGACAGCCTCCTGGGGCACTCAAATAAGATCCTACGTATTGCACCCGTATAAAATGGTCAAGGATTTACGTACTAATGTAGAATCTTCAAATCCAGAGAAAGTATTAGATGGAGATCTAGACCAATTCATAGAAGCCGGGATTAAATTATAAAGCCTCCCTAGCTAGGCAGTAAGATTCCTAGCGCAAGCCATTTCGTTATTTTAATTAATGGCTTTAGTTCGAAGAAACGGGGTGCTTGAGGCACCCACTAGATAGATATCTTATATCTAGCGCAAGACACAAAGTGGCTGGAAGCCCAAGTGCACGTAGAGCTGGAAGCCACGGAGTGGCTTATAGCTTGATTTCCTGCTTGGATTTTGATATCGTTGAGTTTACACACCACTTCGCTCAAAGCTTCTTGGTGTCCACCATCGTAGCCCTTGAAAGGGCGAAGTGGGTTGATAAAGCTGCCATGATTCAATTTGATCAAGTATCAAAAAGATATAATGGGTTTACCGCCCTTTCGAATATCAATCTGGTAATCGACGATTCAGAATTTGTCTTTTTAATTGGCACTTCTGGAGCTGGTAAAAC
>JACZRW010000038.1 GCA_022574495.1 Patescibacteria group bacterium
TTAAAAAAAGTTTAAATAATATGCGCGATAACTCGTGGCTTGAAGCTCGTTTGTATAAAATATGGCAAAGTTACTTTGCTGATGTGAAAGGGACAAATCCGTTAATAGTTAGATTTGGTCGTAATGCTCTATATAGATTTGGTTCGATAAAATTAGATCTTCGAAGCAAAATTAGCTATATTACAATCAATGGAAATTTCCGCAGTTCCAAGATTCCGGTACAAGTGATAGACCATACTTTAGCTCATGAGCTCGTTCACTTCACCCAAGGATTTTCTTCTAAGAATCCGCGTCTTCACCGCTATCCACATCGCGGCGGGATCATCGATAAGGAATTGAAGGAGCGAGGCCTAAATCATTTGGTGCTTTACTACAAAAACTGGCTCAACACCTACCGCAAAACCCTGGAAAAATCTTGACTTCTTGATTTATACTTTCTTCATCAACAAACTTTTCTATGAAAAAACTGCCGTCCCTTTGGGACATGATAGATAAGTAAAAAGTTTCAATAATTTTTGGATTAATAGGCGCAATTTTGGTTGGATTAGGTCTACTTATTCCCCGATTAAACCTGTTCAAACAAGAACCTGTTTTTGAATCTAGGGCTGAGTCCCAAATTCAAGAGTCTCTTAAAATCAAAGTAGATATCGCCGGATCAGTTAAGAAACCAGACGTTTATCAATTGGCTGATGGTTCGAGAATTGAGGATGCAATTGATGCGGCTGGTGGACTTAGCGCTAAGGCTGATAAAGATTGGATATCAAAGAATCTAAATCTGGCCCAAGTGATTGGAGACGGTACAAAAATATACATCCCAAGGGTTGATGAGTTCATGGTATCTAGCAACACAAGTGGTAGTTCGCTAGGATCCACCACCAACATTTTGGGTAAGGTAAATATAAATTCTGCTTCTTCCTCTGATCTTGATACACTTCCACGAATAGGACCCGTAACTGCTCAGAAGATAATCGACGGTCGTCCGTACTCCTCGGTGGAGGATTTGATAAACAATAAGGTCTTAGGACCCAAAACCTATGAAGGACTTAAGGATCTAGTCAGTGTCCAATAAACCTCTCCAGCAAAGCCGGAATATTATTTATCAAGTTTACATTGGACTTTTGAAAACTTAAGGTTGGTGATGTTATTTATTATTTCACTGGAGAAGTATGTATTTGCCTTCCGATAATAATTTAGAAAGAGCAAATAGTTTTCGGCAAGTCAAATATAAAATTCCTCTTTACATCTCTGTAATTCTTGTTGCCCTAGGATTAATAGTCATTCGCCAGCAATTAACTACAGAGGAACTAACTATTGGAGGAGTCGATCTTGAAGGGGTTGTAACCGATCAACCAAAGCAGAGAGGACAAAGCGTATATTTTGATTTTCAAGGCTATACTATCAGAACGTCAATATATCCAAAGATATCATATGGTGACATAATAGAAATTAACGGGGTGGCTGATGAGAAAGGATTTATATCATTTCCAACGATTGAAAAGATAGATGAATCTAACACTTTTCTAACAAGATTATCAAGTTTTCGGGGGAGGGTAGAGGAAAAGATAAATAAATTTTTACCAGAACCGCAAGCCTCTTTGCTAACTGGAGTTCTTCTGGGGGTGGATAAGGGATTACCTAAGGATTTCGAAGAGGCCTTACGCAACACTGGAACTATTCACGTGGTGGTTGTATCCGGCTACAACATTATGATTGTCGGGGGTTTTTTCTTATTGCTGGCTGGATTTATTAAGAGAAAATATGCAATTACGCTGAGTATTAGTGCGATAGTAATCTACACATTACTTACGGGAGCTCAAGCGCCCACCGTAAGAGCAGCGATTATGGGAGGACTTGCATTTTCAGCCACATTTTTGGGAAGGCAAAATCTACCTTTTTACACTTTGCTTCTAGCTGCTTTTATAATGCTAATTATCAACCCCAGCACCTTTTCTGATATTGGGTTTCAACTTTCATTCCTAGCTACGGCTGGAATTATTCTCTTTAGAGATACTATATTTGGTTTTCTGAAGAGGATTCCTTCGCCGCTTGGTGAAGACCTTACCACTACACTTTCTGCTCAAGCCTTGGTGATACCAATAATATTTTTTCATTTCGGTCAAGTGAGTCTTATATCGCCAATTGTGAACGCTTTAATTCTCTGGACAATTCCTCTGGCCACAATTCTAGGTTTTGCTATCGTATTATTTGGCTTCATATTTGAGCCGATTGGCCAACTTATCGCTTGGATAGCCTGGGTTCCATTAAGTATTTTCGTTTGGGTGGTACAAGGATTTTCAAAGCTTCCACTTATTTCTGTTAATCTTGGTGAGGGAAATCTTGCGTTGTTAATTGGGTACTATATTGCCCTTACGGTAATCATTTTTTCACTACTTAAATATGTCAGAGTACATAAAAAGAAATCGACATAGAGTAATAATAATGGGTTTATTGCTAATTTCGATTGCGGTTTGGTCGGCTGTTTTCCGGATGCCAGACGGCAGTCTTCACATTAAAGTTTTTGATGTTGGGCAGGGGGATAGCATTTTCATAAGAACTCCAGCCGGATATAAGATTCTTATCGATGGTGGCTCTAACGACAAAGTATTAGACTACTTAGGTAAACAGTTACCTTTCTTCGACAAAACTCTTGATCTGGTGGTTCTCACCCACCCACAGAGTGATCATTTGGCTGGGTTGATAGAAGTGGCCAAAAGATACGAGATTAAGAGGCTGTGGGTTAGTTATTCTGAGAATGATACGGCTCAATACTCCGAATGGGAAAATGTTTTAGGAACTCAAGGTTTAGAAGGAAGGGTTGTTTGGAGTGGCGACCAGTTGATTTTTAGTGACAACGTGGTTTTGCAGGTTCAGTGGCCTAGGGAAGAGTCCGCTTCAGATGATTTGAACACAACTTCGATTGTGATATTGATCGATTACAAAGATTTTGAGGGGTTGCTAACCGGAGATGCCGATAATCAGGTTCAGCCATACACCGAGTTAACTTCAGAAGTAGAGTTCTTAAAGGTACCTCATCATGGTGCGAAAACTGCTTTGGATAAAGCGTTCACCAGCAAACTTTCTCCAGAAATATCGGTAATTTCAGTGGGTAGTAGGAATAGATATGGTCATCCTGCCCAAAACACTATCGACTTGTTGAAGTCTTTAGGTTCAGAGTTACATAGAACAGATGAAGACGGTACGGTTGAAATTGTTACTGATGGTTCAAGTTGGTATACTAAGATAGAGCGATGATAAGGAAACTCATTCGAACCTCAATTGAAGAGACGATGAAAGAGGGAAGATTTCCCAAAACAGATTTTGATGTAAGCCAAACCTCAAACGAAAGTTTTGGTGATTATTCGACTAATGTTTTATTACGACTGTCTAGCCTGGGTAGTAAGCAATCACCAAAAGAAACTGCTAAATTTTTTATACCTGCACTCGAAAAATATTTAGATGTTTCAAAAGTAGTATTTTCCCCTCCTGGATTCATAAACATCCACCTAGGCCCGAAGCAAATACAAATATATATCCAAAAAATAGTAGAAGAAGATAAGAGTTTTGGATCAAATAAACTTAATAATGGTAAGAGAGCTCGTGTTGAATTTATCTCGGCCAACCCCACCGGACCACTTCATATAGGCAATGCTAGGGGAGGCCCACTAGGTGATAGTATTTCTAATGTGCTTGAATATGTAGGTTATAAAGTTACTAGAGAATACTATGATAATAATGTTGGATCTCAGGTTGATATATTTTGCAACTCTTTGATGTATTTAATCAACAAAAAATTTGGTAAGAGGGAGGATATATCTAAGCAAGATGTAAATCGATATGCAGGAACATACGTAGAGGAACTAGCCGATAAGACGATCGAAAAACTAAAGATTGTTGGTCTAGATGGGGTTGTAAGCAAATCGAAAGAAATAAGAGAAGACGCAATCCAAAGTTTGTTTAGTGAGATCATGGCTGATTCTAAAGACATTGGAATTAAGTTTGATGAGATACAACACGAGGCTGATTTACAAGATTCTAAGGCTACTGAGAAGGTGGTAGACTACTTAAAATCCAAAGGGGTGACGAAGGAAAAGGATGGTGCTTTGTGGTTTGCACCAAAGGATGAGTTTTTAAAAGATAGAGATTCAGTTCTTATTAGAAGTAATGGAACTTATACCTATTTTGCTGATGATATTGCCTATCACAGGAAGAAATTTGAATCAAAAGCAGATATTGTTATAAACGTGCTTGGGAGTAATCACCACGGCCATGTTCCTCGTCTGCTAGCCGCAATTAAAGCTCTTGGGTACGATACTAGTAAATACAAAGTAATACTGTACCAGTATGTTAGGGTACTCAAGGGAAAAGATATAGTCAAAATGTCAAAAAGAGCCGGTAATTACGTAACCGCAAGAGAGGTTTTAGACGAGGTAGGCAAGGATGCTTTCCGTTTTTTTCTTCTTTCTCACTCACCAGATACTCATATGGACTTTGATCTTCAACAAGCGAAAGAGAAGAACGAATCCAATCCAGTATTCTACGTGCAATACGCCCACGCTCGTTGTAGTAACATTTTAAAAAAGGCTCAAGAAGAAGGATTTGGCCACGAAAAATTTAGCAAGGTAGACCTATCTTTGCTTACCGAGCCTCAAGAATTATCTCTAGCAAAAAAACTATTAAAACTTCCGGAATTAGTGGAAGATATTTCGGAAAGTTTAGCTGTCCACCAACTCACCACTTATTCTGTAGAAGTAGCCGACTTGTTACACAAATATTATGAAGGATATAGAGTGATAGGGGAAAAAGAAAATATATTAAAGGCGCGACTAAATCTAATATTAGCCACAAAAATAGTCCTTAGAAATACACTAAGTCTTATTGGTGTCAGTACTCCAGTCACCATGTAGCCAGCTTGACAAAACCCTATAGTTTTGATAGTATTTCTTATCTGTAAATCCTGGGAGATTAGCCTCCGTGATTCGGAGAGTAGAGAGGTGATCTATGTCACTTGAGAAGCTCCTAGATGAAATAGACAGTAAGATCAGAAGGCTCAAGGAATGGAACGATCGCGACAAGGAACAGCGTGAGGCTCGGATCAAAACACTGCGGGAAATCTGGCGCCGGTCCAAGGACAACGGAGTAGTGATCTACCTAGTTGCTGCTCAAAACGCCTCTATGCAGATCGGCTTTTTCCCCGGCGAGCTGAGGATAACCTCCCGTTGGGAAGAAAATGATTTGCAGAAATACTCCTGGAAGTCCTTCCCAGGCAACGTGGAGCAGGTGCACGATCTAGCGCCGGCGATACCCGAGGATGTGTACACCGAGATCATCGACGCGGTCAATGGGACTAGCCCACCACGCGTTGATGTGAAAACTCCAGAATCAGCCTAAATATCAGTTTGGCACACTTAAGTACTAGGGTGGTAACCTGCTAGCTCACGATTGAGCAGCTAAATAACCACCAATCCTCTTTCCATTTCCAATTCTTTCTGTTACAATCCTTCGACAGGCTCAGGACGAGTCTGTTTACTTATGAAACCAGACAAGGGAGTACTAAAAAATAATCTTCGAGTAATTACTACTCATATGCCGGGGGTAGAGTCGGTTACGGTAATGATCCTCGTAAAATCTGGATCCCGTTACGAACAAAAGAGAACAAATGGTATCGCTCACTTTGCAGAACATATGTTTTTCAAAGGCACCAAGAGCCGACCGACGGCCACCGATATTTCCAGTCTTATAGATGGGATCGGTGGGGAATTTAACGCCTTTACTTCAAAAGAATTTACCGGTTATTACATTAAGGCGGCAAAAGATCATCTAAATCTTTGCCTCGATGTTGTTTCCGATATGCTTCTAAATTCACTTTTTTCTCAAGAGGAGATAGATAGAGAAAGAAATGTGATCAATGAAGAAATTCGGATGTATCTAGACACACCAATGCGGTATGTCCCAGAAATTTATGACGCACTATTATATGGAAACCAACCTTTAGGTTGGGATACTGCAGGTACAATTGAGTCTTTAAAAAATATAAACCATAAAGATTTCTTAAAGTATATTGATGAATATTATACCCCGAGCAACATGTTAGTGGTGATTTCTGGGGGAGTTACTCCCGAAAAAGCCAAGGTAACTACAGATGAATATATGGGAAGAATTAAGGATAAAAAGGCAAGCGGATTTAAAAAAGTTATTGTTTCTCAAAAAAAACCTCAGGTTAAGATTTTTCATAAAGATTCTGAACAAGCCCATTTTTGCCTTGGGGTACGCAGTTATCAAACAGGAAGTAAGAATAGGTATAAAATAGCGGTACTAAACACAATTCTTGGAGCGTCTATGAGTAGTCGGCTATTTGTTCAGCTTCGAGAGAGAAGAGGTTTGGGATATTACGTAAGATCGCAAATTGAAGAATACCATGACGCTGGTTCTTTGATCGCTCAGGCGGGAGTGATGCCAAAAAATATTGAACCGGCTATGCAGGTAGTCCTAGATGAATTTGGAAAGCTTGCCACCAGCATTGTTTCTGAAGTAGAATTAAAGAAAGCAAAGGATTATATAAAGGGTAAGATTATACTTGAACTGGAAGATTCAAGAGAAGTGTCCAATCTTTTTGGTCTTATGGAACTACTGGAAGGAAAGATACGATCTGTCTCAGAAATAATAGAGAACGTGGAAAAAATAACCGCAAAAGACGTACAAACTATAGCAAAAGATATATTTGTGAATCAAGGATTGAATTTTGCGGTGATAGGGCCGTACAAAGAACCTTCGAAATTTGAAAAAATTCTTCGCTTTTAGCATCAAGCATCATGCGTCAAGTTCTTAACTTGACACCTGACACTTTGACACAATTATGGAGCATACAATTGTTTTAGTAAAACCAGATGGAGTAAGAAGAGGCCTCATAGGGGAGGTAATATCCCGTTTTGAAAAAATGGGGCTAAAGATTGTCGCCATGAAAATGATAACGGCAGATTTTGATAAGCTGGGTAAGCATTATAAAGATGATAGAGAATATTTAATGAAATTGGGGGAGAAAACACTCAGCACTTACGAAGAGTATGGAAAGGATGCCGGAAAGGATTTGGGAACTACCGATGTTTTGGAACTGGGAAAGATGATCCGTCAGTGGACTATAAACTACGTAGGATCCGGACCAGTGGTGGCTATTGTACTAGAGGGAAAGCACGCCGTAGATAATGTTCGTGGGATTACCGGGCCCACAATGCCGGTAGGGGCATCTGCCGGGACAATTCGAGGCGATTTTGCCACTGATTCGGCCGCCTATGCCAATGCGGAGAAGAGGGGAGTAGAAAATATTGTCCACGTATCAGGTACGGTAGAAGAAGCTAAGTTTGAAGAAAATCTTTGGTTTCACAAGGATGAGATTCAGAAATATAAAAAATCTAATGATGATTAGAACATAAGATTTTTTGCGTCGTTTTTTCTAAAGAATCAGATGAATAATAGTTTCTAAGGATGATTTCTTGCGTCGCTTTGCTCCTATAGAAATCTGAAAGATTAGGGATTGTGGACACAGAAATTATAAACTATTGGTGGAGCTCCACCTGTAGTTAAACACGCGGCGACTATTTCAGGATCCTTGTCATTTTCTAAATTCGCTGCTAAAATATATCTTTGACATGCATTCCCAGTGCACCCATTTGTGTCAGTAACATCCCTAGCCTCGTAATAATATTGAGTATGACCAGAATTTATTTGTGGGTCTTCTGGAAGAGTACCAGAGAAAACAATAAGGCCCGAACCAAAATCACATTCAAAATTATTAGTTCCCCAAAGTAATGAAGTAGTTGTAGAGAAACAATATAAGCCTCCAGGTACTCCTGGGTCCTCAATTGGATAAGCGCTTCTATCTCCGTAATACTGCTCAAGAGCGGTGGCGACGGAGCGAAGATCGCTTTTTCTTTGGGCATCCCTGCCTCTCCTTATAACTTCTTGATATCTGGTGGCGCCAATACCTGTCAATATTGCAATTATTGCCACGACAATTAAAAGCTCTATTAAAGTGAACCCTCTTGAGTTTGCTTTAACAAGTCTGCTTTTAAGCGTAAATCCCATTCGGGATTTCTCGCTTGTAACGCTATGCGTTTTAAAGGTAAATCCATTTTGGGATTTCTCGCTTGCGCTGCTACGCATCTTTAAAGTGAAGCCTTTTTTATGGAATTTTCCTTTGAAATACTGGTTTAGTGGCATTTTATTAAATATAGTTTTCATCTAAGTATGTGTCAATAATACTTTATTATGGTACGTAACTTGGACTTACAATACAATAATTGTAACCAATTTGAGGGGTACATGGTAGTCCGGCGGTAATAGCTGGATGAGTAGGATTTTCTAGATTAGCTGAAATAATATATTGTTGACAGGCAAAAGCAGTTGCAGTGCAGGGATTTGCGGAACGATCTTGGGGTTCATAAAAATATTCTAAGGTACCTGTAGGTTCCTCTGGTAGCTCTTGTAAATATACTTTTGTTTCGCCACCAATAACGCAGGAAAACGTCATCCCCCAATCTATAGTAGCTAAAATGGGAATACCACATTGAATATCTCCACTGCTGTTGTCTATTGGATAAGAAGTATTATCGGCAAAATAAGTCTCAAGAGCGGAGGCAACTTTTTTTAAGTCTGCTTGTCTTGTAGCGTCTCTACCTTGTCTTCTTGCAGTTGTAAATGATACTGATCCCACGCCTACCAATACCGCAATTATCGCCACCACTATAAGAAGCTCGATTAGGGTAAACCCTCTTTTAGATATTTGAAATTTTCGAAAAGGCATTAAATTAACTATATGTTAGGCAGATATTGTTGTCAAACAATTTTAGCGTTCACTTTGGACTCTATAGTTGTAAGATGGTCCACTGCACGTGATTGGACCACCATTTGAATTATTACTATTTTCCATTTGCGCATGAATGATAAATTCATTAGGTGGTGAACCAGTTGCTACATAACAATATTCAGGACTTCCAGAAGGGTCGCGCGGCAAGACCTTCATGTAAATAAAACCCCCGCAATCTAGTGAACTAGTGCCCCAATCTAGATCTGGTCCCCCACAGTTAATTCTTCCAGCATTAGAAGTAGGATAGACGAAATTATCATCAGCGAAGTATTGTTCCAGGGCTATTTTTACATTACTAAGATCGGAAAGTCTGGTCTGATCTCTAGCATTTTGCAGGGCTCTTTGGTAAAAAACAAACCCAATGGAGAGAAGTATACCTAATATGGCGATGACTACTAGAAGTTCGAGAAGGGTAAAGCCTTTTAAGTTGCCGATGGGATTTTTAGAAGATTTGGAGTTGGTAAAAGGGGACATTATATCTAATATAATTTAGCTAGGTTTCTATGTCAAACTATTAGATTGATATTAGTTGATTAGTTTGAATTTACTATGACATAATCATAACCCATACAAGCAGCTGGCGGTGAATCACTGGTGTTTGAATTGTTATCATTTTCCATATCTGCCCAGAGTTCAAAAGAGTCTGGAGTAGCTCCTGAGGCAACGTAACAATAATGATGGGAGGTAATTGCTATGGGATCTCTTGGTAGTCGTTTCATGTATCTTATTCCAAAACATTCAAATTCTATGCCCCAGGATATAGTCCTACCTCCCGGAACATCTTCACAACCTATGTCCCCACTATTGGATGGAGTATAAGATCCATTTTCATCAAAATAAAGCTCTAGAGCTGTTTTAACTTGATTTAAATCTTGTTCTCTTGTGGCGTCTCTAGCGTTTACCACTGCTCTTTGCCAGAGATTTATCCCAAACGTGATGAGTACGCCTAGTATAGCGATAACTACTAAAAGCTCGATTATGGTGAAGCCTTTAATTGAAGGGAATCGTCTAAGTAGTTTCATCTAGTTAACTATAATCCTAGCAGACTATTGTAGTCAAATTGGCCCCCTCCCGGAAAGATTCGAACCTCCAACCTTTAATTAATGTTAGAGCTACTCTTAAAAATGGCACCGACGGAGAGACTCGAACTCTCAACCTTATCCTAACGCCTCGGGTTTGTTAATACAAACACC
>JACZRW010000005.1 GCA_022574495.1 Patescibacteria group bacterium
AGACTCGAAGAGGCTTACTTTGGAGGAAATGCCCCGATTTTGTCGGGGTTTTTCTTTTGGTGAAAATAGATACATTTAGGTTTGGAGTGTAAAATAATTGCCTAAAGAAGATTCGAATCCTATCCGGTTCCCCAAAAGCACTTGGAAAATCTCTTTTTTTTGTGTAAGATAGCTCGATGAGGGTAGGAATAATCCGATTTCCTGGATCAAACTGTGATTTTGATACTTTTGGCTTTTTCAAGAAATTTGGCCACTCCCCCGAATTTATTTGGCATAAAGAGACAAAAGCAAAAAATTGGGATCTCCTCGTACTTCCCGGCGGGTTTGCCTTTGGGGATAGAGTATACGTGAAAGCCACTCACAATTATACGATTGATCCAGGTGAATTAGCTCTTAGATCTCCAGTAATGAAAATAGTTTTCCACTTTGCCCGTAAGGATCTACCTGTCTTGGGCATATGTAATGGCTTCCAGATTTTGGTCAAAGCAAGACTATTACCAGGAGAATTAAAGCAAAATTCCTCAAAGCGTTTCTTCTGTGATTTCACCCATTGCAGGGTTGTTGGAAAGTCATTTTTCGATAATGTACAAATGATAAACAAAACTTATTTACTGCCTGTAGCTCACGGTTATGGAAAATTTGAAGTATCTAAGAGAAAATATGAGGATTTAAAAGGAAATGGCAACATTTTTTTAGAGTACGTAAAGTCAAACCCAAACGGCTCGTTTAAAAACATCGCCGGAGTGCGTAATAATAAAGGAAATATATTCGGATTAATGCCTCATCCAGAAAGAACCCCAGACGGAAAGTTTTTTATGACAGCTTTGGAGAAATATGTTTCAAAAAGATGAGATTCTAAAAACTCTCCGCAATTCAATGAGCAGCGAACATACAAGTTACAAAAGTACAAAAAAGTACTTGGCTACTCTACCAACTGGTGGAAAGCAAGTAATCCAGGGTCCTGGCGAAAATGCAGGGGTGATTGATCTTGGAGAAGGCTGGGCCCTTGTTTTCAGAATTGAAAGCCACAACCACCCTACTTTTATTAATCCTTATAAAGGTGCCGGTAGTGGTGTTGGTGGTATACTTAGGGACATTTTTACCCTGGGGGCAAGGCCAATAGCTCTTCTGGATATGCTCTATTTTGGAACTAATTCCCACTCAAAAGAGTTATTATGGAAAACGGTAAAAGGCATAGGAGACTACGGTAACTGTGTCGGCGTACCTACAATTGGTGGCCTTACCAAATTTGATAAAACCTACAATAACAATTGTTTGGTGAATGTATTTGCAGCTGGGTTGGTAAGAAAAGAAAACCTTGTTTTTGGTCGAGCCGAAACCCCAGGAAGCGATCTAATTTATGTAGGCGCCAGAACAGGAAAGGATGGAATAGGTGGGGCAGAAATGGCTTCTGGAAACCTAGAAAAATTGGACGAATCTTATGTGCAAGATGCAGACCCATTCCTGGAAAAACTCCTTTTGGAGGCCTGTTGTGAGTTAGCCGAAGAAGGTCTAGTTGAGGGTATGCAAGATATGGGTGCAGCAGGTCTTCTTTGTTCTACCTCTGAGACAGTTTTACGGGGTCGTAAAAGAATTAAAGGAAATTTAGGAGTAAAAATTCATTTAAACAAAGTGCCTCTAAAATCAAACAACATGTCGCCAACTGACATCCTACTATCAGAATCGCAGGAGCGGATGATGATAATCGGAAAAAGAAAGTATAAGCAAAAAATATTAGATATTTTCCAAAAATGGGATCTGGAAGCTCATGTTATAGGAAAAATAACTAATGATGATAAGTACTAGATTGTTTATGACAAAGGCAGACAAAAAAATATTGAGGTCCAATTTCCACTAAACGAAGTCTTCCCAGAGCCAATTCAAGATTGGCCTCTAAAGCCCTGGAAACCACAGAAAACTAAAACGGTAGACCCAAATTCCAATTTAAAATCTAAAATATGGCATCAGTACGACTGGATGGTTGGTACGAGAACAGTTAAAGGACCTAATAAATCTGGTCAGTATGCCATCCTAGATCTCCCGGAGATTAAAAAGGAATTAGTTATTTCTTGGGCTTCGGATGAAGGGAAGTCAAACTCCAATCCAAAAAAAGGAATCCAGTTTGCCTTTGATAAGTGTATTCAAAGGATAAGGAAATTGCGTGCTACCCCTTTAGCATTAGTAAACTGCCTTAATTTTGGCCACCCTAAAAATTCGATGGGTGCCTTTGTTGAGACAATAGAAGGATTAAGAGAACGCTGCGAAAGTAAAAAAATACCAGTCGTTGGTGGTAATGTGAGCCTTTATAATTCACACGAAAACCACTCTATTAAACCAACTCCAGTCCTAGTTATGGTAGGTTTACGAAGTAATATTTGAAGTTAGAACTGTTAAGTTCACTATTTCCAGTTTTCCTTTTCCTAAATAGCCAAAACCAATCCCACAATGTTATACATAGAGACTATTTCCAAACATCCGAAGCCTTAGAAACGATCTCAAAGCGTAGTTGTAATTCTTAGCCTCAAAGAATTCCCCTTGAATATAAAGTACCATTATGAAATACTACAAATAATATGGAGGTGGACACTACAACACAAATTCAATCCCTCCAGTTATCAGGGCCTCCTCAGAATAAAACCCATTTACCCCTTGTTTTAATCATCCTAGGTATTCTTAAATTACTGTTTGTAATTGCGTTTGGATTTTCTGTGCTACCTCAAATGAATTTTTTAAACAGTTCTCTGGATACTTCTTTTAATCCCTTCTTGTCTTATTCTTTGCTTGGAGTTACCACTTTAATAGCGATAACAGATATTGGTGTGGGGGTCTTCTTAACTAGAAAACAGAAAATTGCTCCTTTGGCAAAAAACTATAAAATGGCATCCGTTGTACTATTAATCGGAGGATTATTGCTGTTTGGTACAGTAAATGCTTTTCTGGTTCAATCAGTTATCTCGCCAATTTATAATCTTACGGGTAACCTTCAAGATGCGAAGAACATTCCATCAGAGACCTCTGACACTACTATCGAGTATATTAATTCAGAGAATGGAATAATCGAAGGTTACGTAACTGATCTGTCATTAAAACCGCTTAATGATGTTACTGTTTATGAGCAGAATAGGAAAATATCAACCAAAACAGATAGTAATGGATTTTTTACCTTTGAAGATGTAACTCCAGGCCAAGTTATGTTGAGTTTAACTTCCCCAGGATATACTTCTCCAATTCAAGGTTTCAATATTTCAGCGGGAATGAAAATAAAAAAGAAATTTACATTGAGCACGATTGGCACAGAGGCTGGAGGAGTAGAAGGTATAGTAACAGTTAATAATGTACCGCAGCAAAATATAGAGGTATTTACATTTGTAGGAGGAAAAATTACCAAAACCGTAACAGATACCAGCGGCAAGTATGTCTTGCAAAACATTCCACCTGAAGATGGGTATAGAATTGTTGCAGCGAAGGATAATTATTCTCCAATAAGTGATATCGTTACAGTATCATCGAAAATTAATACCAAGGTTAATTTTAATTTCACAACCAAATTGAAGGGAATAACTGTAAATGGTTTTATCTCGAATACAGAAGGAGAAATTATTACTAATGCGACGGTTGGTTTTGGATATAACTCATTGCTTAAAACATATAGTTCAAGCACAGGTTCAGATGCTACTGGTTTTTATCAAACGGGAGACTGGCAACAATCTCCTTGGCCTAGCAAAATTCCCATTGAAGTATCTGCTCCTGGATATAAAATGATACAGGACGAAATTTCGCCAGTTGTGGGTAATTCATATATTAAGCACTATATTTTGGAGAAAAATTAACTTGTAAACTTATTAAGTTATTGGGAAGATTTCTAATATATTAGTTCTGGATAAAGTATGATTTTATGCAAGTCGATGGTTCGAAAATCTTCAACTAGAGGTAGTCAAATTGACTATCATCTTCTCTTTAGGAGTTGAACCTAAAAGTATAGAGTAAGTACTTACTGAGGTTAAGTCTAAAATAGATACATTTAGGTTTGGAGTGTAAAATAACTGCCTAAAGAAGATTCGAATCCTATCCGGGTCCCCATTGCATTTGAATTGGCTGAAAATAACACAGGGGCTGGGTTAACGGAGATGTTTGGGCTTTATATTGAAAAAGATTACAGGCCCAGTGTGCCGCGGATGGCAACACACTGAGCCTTGAGGGACTGGCGTGCTTCTTGGTTACACGGTTACTTACACTCCAAGCCCCAGATCCTGAAGTTGCAGAGCTGCGTCGGAACCAATTTCCGCAGGTGGCTCCTTGCATGAACGGACTTGCACATCCAATTCGCCTGCAACTTCTCTCACCCATATTTATGAAGGTGGAGGCAGATTCCTGATGACCGAGCAGCGTGGCCTCAGGAGCAACCTCAATGCCGAGATCTTCCGTCTCTTTCCTACCTCCACCAATTTAACAGTATAACAAACAATTTAAACTTCTGGCATTTTTGGTGTAATAATCTCCACTAACTGCAGCAGATCCCCTTGCATTTTCACTTGGTTAAAAAGTAAGATACAAATAATGAAAATAGTTGGTATTGCAGGTGGATCAGGATCGGGGAAATCCACTCTCGCCAAACAACTCGTTGAAAAATATCCAGATAAAATTGAGACGATCAATTTAGACAAATATAAAATCAGTAGTACTAATAAAGCCGATTTTCCTCTAGTTAATGGGATGGTTGATTGGGATAATCCAAGTATAACCAGATGGCAAAAATTGCTAAATAATATCAAAACTCTTCAGAATGGAACCCCAGTCACTATCGAGATACGAAGCGTATTAAAACCTCAAGAACTCGTGTATATAAAGACAAAGCTTCATACTATATATTCAAAAGAAATACTAATAATCGATGGGTATTTATCTTTGTGGCATAAAGAGCTAAGAAGATTTTATATCAGGAAATATTTTTTACTTCTTGATCAGAAAACTCGTTTTCAAAGACGAGATAAAATTGTAGATTTTGATTACGATAAGGAAATTCATGTTCCAGCCCACAACAAATACGTGGAACCCACCAAGAAGTTTGCAGATCTTGTTTTAGATGCATCAAAACTAAATGTGAATCAAGTATTTGAGGAAGTAGAAGAAGATTTGAAGAAATCAGATTTACTCAAGTAGCTTGCGTTATAAGTACCCAGCCAAAAGATTTGCCTCAAAAATAACAGCCCAACTGATCATTGTACGACGTTAGTGGGATTATTTCTTAATAGGAGTAAAGTGTTTTGCGTCTTTCGAACTAATATCCTAGTAGTTACCTTTAGAAAATTCTAATCTTAACTAGGTAGATATTGGACTATCTAATGTTCATAGAATAATCATCTAGTAAAATAAATATACTGAATTTTATACTCACCCTCCTCTTTGATTAAAATTGCTTCAACTTCTCCTTCACCACCCTCAGTATAAGTTATAGTTCCTGAATATTCATAAGTAGTTGGTCGTCCTGATTCTGCCTCTATAAAAAAACCAGTTTGATCTAGTTTTTGAAAATCAGAATATTGCGATTTATATAAGGGTGTTTCACTATTGAAATCCTCAAACGTGGTAGATTGTTTGAACTCATCAGAAGTTAATTTATAGGCAGACTCTAGATCACTACTAGAAACATACTGCAAAAAGGAAGTTACTTTTTGCTGAACCAGAGACGAATCTTTAACTCCTTGAAAAATCAGAAAACCGACAACACCGGCTCCTAGTAACAGAAGGGCTCCAACTATCGCTACAATAATTATTATTATTTTTGTCTTGGACTTTGGTTTTTCCGGCTGAATATCCGGCTGTTGCTGAACAAAGGATTGTTCTGGGGGTTGGGTTGGGGTAACTAGCGAAGAAATGGCGTCTTGTTCTGCCTGAATCGGCTGTTTGGGTGTTTCGTACGGTGAGTTTCCGGATGCTTCACCAGGTAATTCCCACGGAAGTTTATATTTCTTCGGTTGTGGTTTGGCAGGATCTTCCATCTAGATTAATTATACATTATTAGATTCTAAAGTTGGAAGTTGGGCCGAGCGTAGGGTGGAATTTACGGATTTATTCCTAGGTTAATTTAACAATTTTATCTTTGTAAAATGGCTCCTTAGCCTATTGTAGAGTTTTTTGTCGGCGGTGACAAAGCGGCAACGGAATTTCTCGGCTAAGCTAACGTAGGAGGAATCATAGGCAGAAATGTTAAATTTCTTAGCGAGATTCAGCGCATTTTTAAATTCATCGAAAGAAAAATTCACTATTTTTAAATCTAGATCGTGAAGGCTTTTCATTATTTTCAATCCTTCAGAAGCGGTAATGGCACTTTTAGTGGCCAGGACATTATTAACCTCGAAAAATAGCAGGCTTGGGGCAGATAAAACGTCCTTTCCCTCGACATGAGAAGCCAAGTATTGACGAGCTTTTTCATTTTTGGCCTCAGGGATATACCACTTTAATACAACAGAGGAATCAACGACGATCATTATCGGTATCTTTCAAGATTTGTCCGGTTCTTTCTTCCCGCATTTTCCTAATAGTTTTTACTACATCCCAACCCGCGAGTTTCCCGCCGTATTTCCCTCGCCACTCATCAATTTCTTGCGCGACCTTTCTTAAGCGGACTTTTCGTGACTCTTTAGAAATAGTTTCTTCATATTCTTCAACAGGAATAACAACCGCTAAGGGTTTAGATAGCCTTTCGATTAAATAGTGTTCTTTTTTCTTAGAAACTTCGTCTAAAATTGTTCCTAACCGGCTTCTTGCCTTCAAAGCACTGATTGTTTTCATATCATATATAATATAGTATAGATTAGTTTACTGTCAATGATACTTTGATCTAAGTGATGAAGGTTTGGGCGAAATTAATTAATTCTTCCTTAGTAGGGGCTCGACCTTCAAAGGCTAAAACTTCTTCAGACTTAGGGTTTAAAAATGTTGGTGTGAAAAGATATTCAGGATCAAATCCAAGTTTCTTATTGTTTTCAATAATTTTATCTTGATATTCTGAAATTAGTCTCGTACCTTCAGGAGAAGTTATATTGTGTCTTTCAAATTCGTAACCTTCATTTTCTAGTTCTGTTAATATCGGCTTTACCGCTTCGCAATTATCACAATTAACTTTCCAAAGCTCAATTAATTTTTTCATTCTTTAGATAAATTTGAATATTGCATTACTAATATAAAATATTCCTACTAAAAACAATACCATTGCGGAGACTTTCTTTATTTTTGGAGTAGCCGCCGAGATACCTTTGGGTAAACCCTTTACGTACCCAGTGAGACCCATGAAGACAAACATCAGAGAGGCCATAACTGCCCCAGCAATAGCAAAACTAGTGATAGCCGGCTGAAAACCACCGCTAGTAAGAGCAGCCAAAGTTAAACCACCCAGTATGGGTATAGTGCAGCCAGAGCCGGCTAAAGTATAGCCAAATCCGTAAAGAAAGGCGTTTTTAAGGCCTCCTCCGCCTGTAGTAGCTATCTTTGGTGTCAGCTTTTCCAGAAGACCAAAGTGGAATTTATCAGAAATTTGATTGTAGGCTAAATAGATTAATAAAACGCCAATCACACCACGAATTATCCGTAAATTATTCTGGAGGAGTTCTCCTAAGGGTTGGCCAATAAACGCAATCACAAGGCCAACCAGCAGAAGTAGAGTGAGTAATCCACTAGCACTAACCAATCCAATCATAACGGGGCTTGCTTTAGCGTTTGACTTTAAATTAGCCGTTACCGCGGCCGGTAAAAGGGGAAAGGCGCAGGGTGAAAAGAAGCTAGCTAACCCGGCTACCACCGCTAGAGGGAAAAGGGAAAGTAATAGCTGGTCTTTGTTCATAAACCCAAGAAAGATGAAATATCCTAAAATACCAACTATTGCTAGTGTAATTACAGATAAAACTAACTTAAATAATCCTTTTGACTCTTGCATAAATCTCCTATTTTACTGTCAACAGTTTTAACCTTTATTCCACACAACAACTTAATTTAGAAACATCTCTAAAAAAGTTCTGGGCGGCTAGCTTTATACTTTCAGATAAGGTAGGAAAGACGTGGGTTGTATCAATCACTTCTTCCAAAGTCATCTTATTTCTGACAATCATAGTCGCTTCATGGATTAAATCGGCTGCTTCTGGTCCAAGTATATGAATACCGACTATTTTGTGATTTTCTCTCTCGGCAACAATTTTAACCAACCCCCGCGTATCGTTTATGATGGCTGCTTTTGGTACCAGTTCAAAACTAAGGATATTGCAAGTGCATCGCAAGCCGCCGCCAATTGCTTCTGCGTCTGTCTTGCCAACTCCAGCTAGATTTGGCGTAGTGAAAACGGCGTAAGGCACCGCTGAATAGTCCATTTTCTTTTTCTTTCCTTCAAGAGCGTTTTCAGCCGCTATCTTACCTTCTTTACCAGCAGTGGTCTCTAGCCGCAGCGGTTTGTCCGTAACATCACCTACCGCCCAGATGTGGGAAGCCGTTGTTTGCATACCGTCATCTACTTTAACGGCTCCATTTTCATTAACCTTTACTTCTACACTTTTTAAATCTAAGTCTTTTGTATTCGGTGTCTTACCAGCCGCAAACATCAGCACTTCGCCTTTTGCTTCTTGCTCCTTCCCATCTACCGCAAAAGTTACTATTACTTCACCATTTTCCTTCCTTACCTTTTTACTATTGGCGTTGGTGATTATCTTTATACCCTCTTCCTCAAGGTAACCTTGCATAGCTTCCGAAAGTTCTGGCTCGGTTCTTGGCATAATCGCCTTGCTTCTTTGTAGAATAGTTATTTTAGTTCCGAAGTGGTGGTACATCTGCCCAAACTCTAGTCCAACTGGCCCCGCGCCAATAATCACCATTGATTTAGGTGGTTTCTTGAGTTTTAGGGCGTCTATGTGAGTGATGTAGTCAACCTTTTCAATACCCTCTAAGGGTAGAGGTAAAGCAGTAGAGCCAGTAGCAATAACAAACTTTTTTCCGTATAGCTTTTTGTCTCCGACAACTACTTCGTTTTTTGAAACAAACTTTGCCCTGCCTTCAAGATGAGTAACATTTTCCAGATTGGACAGTACTTGTGTATATTTATCGTGCCTCATTTTATCCACTAAGCCAAGTTCGTGTTTTATAGCTTTTTCAAAGTTTACCTCGAGCTTTCCAGAAATTGCATCAAAACCGTGGTTTCCGTAGTAAGCAATCTCACCAATTTTTAGTAAAATTTTACTTGGCACACAACCAACATTTACACAGGTACCACCAAGAGGCAACCCAGCATTAACTAAAGCGGTTTTTGCCCCCTTTTCATTAGCAGTAATTGCTGCTGCGAAAGCACCCGCACCACCACCAAGAACTATTAAATCAAAGCTTCGACTTTGCTCAGCTTTGACCCTGAGTGTAATCGAAGGGTTAAACTTTTCCATAAAAACCTCCTAATTCTATATGCCTTTCAGAAGACTTTTAATTATCTTCTTTAGTTTCTGTTTTTTGGTTGCAACAATTACAACTGTGGTCTTCTTTTATTTTCTCCTCGATTTTCTTTTTTTCTTCGTCCATTATATTCACCTCCTCACCACATTTTTTTATAGATAAAAAGCATTTATTTGAAAATAAATCAAATAGACTCCAACCAAAACAAGTCCAGCTCCTAAACTAGATTTTGAAAGTTCCTTCTTCAGATGCCTGTCCATAAAACTTACAGAATTTGACTCTTTAAAACTTCGTTAAAGGGTGATTTTGATAAGGAATAAAATATTGTTTGACCATTCCGACGGGTATCCACTAAGTCGACTCCTTTTAGCTTAGACAGTGAGTGAGAGACAGCCGAAACTGAAATATCTAAAATCTTAGCAATATTAGAAACAGCTAATTCATCATAACTACAGAGTAGGTAGCAAATCTTTATCCTGGTTGGGTCGCCAACGACACCAAACTGAGCGGCACATTCTTCCAAGACAGCCTTATTTTTTAATTCTTTTTTTACTTTTACCAAATCCATAGTTATATACTTCTATATTTGAACAAGTATTCAAATACTATCAAGTGGGGTATTATTTGTCAACCATTAGAAAGTTTTGGATTTCATGGCTATCTTTGATAGACGTAAAACATCAAACTTGTTCGATATTTTATCATTAAAGTAGAAGAGTATTAGCAACTGATTGGACCTAAAAGTACAGAGTAACCACTTACTGAGATTAGATCTGAAATATATATAATATTAATTAGGACACTAGAATTGGAAGTTGAACCTGAGGTGTGGTAGAATTTTGCACACATGCAAATTCGAAAACCCATATATTTCCTTATCCTTCTGCCAATTTTCATCTTTCTAATCTTCCCTGTGGTGAGCTTGTCGAATCCATTGTTTGGCCAGGGAACACAAACCCCTTCTGCTACTACCAGCCAAGAATTTTTTAAAGCCCCTGAAAAATTTAACAAGGTTGACCGAAATAAAAATAAAATCATGGATCATCTGGAAGGATTGATAGGTCCGGCGGTAGCAACAGATAGATTTGATGTGCTCGTAATGCTGAATAAACCACTCACTCTACTACCAACCCTCAAAGCTCGCCATGGCGATTTCATTACCAAGTTTGAATACTCCTCTATCAATGGCTTCGCTACCAATTTAACCAAAGGGCAAATTATTGCTTTATCAAAAGATGTAGATGTAAAGCTGGTAGAATTTGATGCTCTCGCCTTTCCTCATCTAGACAGTGCCCAAAATTGGTTTGGCACTGCCAAAGCCAGAGCCGATTTCTCCCTGGATGGAGATGCCGCCGGAGATGGAGCCAAGACTTATTCAAAAGACGATGTGGTGATTGCCATTTTAGATACCGGTATCGATCCAAACCACGTTGATTTGGATGGGGGTAAAATCATTGCCTGGCGAGACGCCACGATAAATAATGATCAGTCCGGCCCTTATGATGAGCTGGAGGACTGTGCCGGACATGGCAGTCATGTCTCTTCCATAGCGGCTGGTGAAGGAGACGGAGATGCAAATTTTATAGGGGTAGCACCTGGAGCAGCTTTGGTTGGGGTGAAAGTTTTGAGTAACCGAGATGTTACAATCCAAAACCAAACAGTTGAATTATGTACCGCCGCAACTTCTGAAATTGTTTCTGGGGTTCAATGGATAATTGCTAATAAAGATACTTATGGTATAGACATCGGAAATATGAGTCTGGGTACTTCTGTATGTTCGGATGGAAATGATATGCTATCAACTGTTGTTAATTCAGCGGTTAATGCTGGCATTGCAATGTTTACCTCGGCAGGAAACTCTGGGCCGGGGCCATGCACCATTGGTTCTCCAGCTGCTGCAGAAAAAGTGGTTACAGTCGGCGCAATGGCCGATGTAACTCCAATGACGACTTCAGTCAGCTTTGGATGTGGCCCAGCCCCTTTTCGGGGATTTTATTTGGTCTGCTTTTCTTCTAGAGGTGAGACTATAGATGGCAGGATAAAACCAGATATCGCTGCACCTGGTGTTTTTATAAAAGCCGCCTCTGCTTTTTCTGGAAATGATTATAAAACTTTTTCCGGAACGTCCATGGCTTCTCCATTTGCTGCCGGTGTTGCAGCTTTAATACTTGATGCCCATCCAAACCACACTCCAGCTCAAGTGAAATCGACCATTGAAAGCACTGCTTCTGATTGGGGACCAGCCGGAAAAGACGTAGATTACGGGGCAGGAAGACTGCAAGCCTATGAAGCGATAAAATTAGCCGGGTCTTTCTCTGGGACCGGACCTATGGTTCCATCTCACACTTTCACAGCCGACTCTTTGTCCAATAGAAATAGGCAAGATTCTTGGGATATTGTGGTAACAGACCCTTCCTTGCCTATTGCCATTACTATGATCATGCCAGACTGGGAGAGATTCGATAAACCAGATTTTGATATGAGACTACGAGATCCAAACGGAACAGAAATCGCTACATCAATTAGCGCTACACGGCAAGAAACAATTGGTATCCAACCAGCCTTGGCTGGGATATATCAATTAGAAGTCTACATTTTTAGAAGTAATGGTCCTTATTTCTTCGATGTTTCCTTTGGCGAAGCTGCTATTGCAATACTTCTGAATACAGATGGCACCACTCCTTTTGGTGCTATTGCTCTTGGACAAACTATAGATACCACTGCCTCTGGAACAGATGATGTGCAAACCATACAAGTACTAGCTGGTCCAGCGGATCTAAATATTAAATCCACCAATTTTTCTGATGGAGCAAATACTTGGTTTTTAAATACTACAAATGGAGCCGACCAAGTGCTTTGGGAATTTTCAGAAGATGGGTTACTTTGGAATCCATTTACATCTTCCGGTACTTTGTTTCCCTATGGCAATGTTGCTCAAGGCGCCACAAAGGATATATACTTTAGGCTGACACTGCCAAATACAACTTCTAGTAATAAGGAGCATTCTGCCACGGTGACTATCGTAGCTACCGAACCATAAAACAAATGAAAGGCGGTGAATTATTTTGAAATCAATTACTTTAACTTTATTATTTATTTTTATCCTAGGAATTATCTTTCCGGCCACCAGTATGGCCAAACTAGGTGTTGGCGTGGGCCTTGGGAAAGTGGATATTGACGAAGAACTTTCTCCAGGTGGGATTTACAATCTCCCTACTCTACCGGTTCTAAATACCGGAGACGAGGATGCAGACTATGAAGTCTCGGTTACTTTTCGATCAGACCAAGAAGAGCTTAAGCCAGAAGCAGGCTGGTTTTCTTTCTCTCCCCAAAGCTTTCCTTTGAAAGCCGGGGAAAGCCAGCAAGTAGAAATATCTTTAACACTACCGTTAAATACCAGACCCGGAGACTACTTTGCTTTTCTAGAGGCTTCTCCAAAAGTTTCCGGTGAAGGAGTATCTGTCGGTGTAGCGGCGGCAACAAAGCTAAACTTCACTGTAAAACCAGCCAATATCTTGCAGGCGATTATTGAAAGGATCCGACGATTCTTTGAGCAAAATGCTCCAGCTTCATATGTTGTCGGTGGAATCGCCGCTTTGGTTATTGTCTTTGCTATTGGAAGGCGATATGTCGATCTACGAATTGGATTAAAAAAAGGTAAGAGTAAAAAAGGAGGCTAACTCTAGGTGAAATTTTTATCCCTGCCCACCGCTTTACTAATCGTAATACTTACGTTAGTACCTTCTGTCTTTGCTCAAAGTGCAACACTAACCGCGACAGTTACCCCAAATCCGCTTCATGTAGAAGTAGTCGCCCCCAGCAATGTAATTGTCGGAGAGGGGTTTGAAATCCAAGTCCTAGTTTCCAATTTTGGAACTACAAAAGTTAGAAGCACCTCAATTACCATCAACTCACCCAAAAATCTTAAAATCAATGGGAAAAAGAAAGGGTTAGGAACTATTGATCCAGGAAAATCAAAAATAGCCACTTGGAAAGCAAGACTCTTATCTCCCGGAAATTATTTTATTCATGCAGATGTAAGTGCCAGACTAGGTAAGAAGTCAATTTCTACTTCTGATACTTCTCTAGTTTCTTCAACTGAATCTTTTCTAGCTTTTTGGTTCAGCTTTCTTTTCCCCTAGATAAATTAGTAACTAAACAACATAAATTTACTTTAATCTAAGCTAGTGGTAAAATATGCACGATGAAGAAAATATTAATTGATTCTGTACGTTTGTATCAAAAGGCAATATCACCTCTGCTAGGAACAAATTGCCTTTATAGCCCAACTTGTTCTCAATATGCAGTTGAAACGCTAGAGGAGAAACCGGCGTGGATTGCCGTTCCAAAAATCACGGCTAGGATTTTAAGTTGTAATCCGATAAACGGGTTTATTAAATACAAGAGAGCTAGTGACATCTAATTATTTACTCTCTTTGAGAGAGGGTTTCCTTTTATGCTATAATTGACTCCATCGAGAGGAGGTGAAACTATGCTATCTTCAATTGCAGAAAACGCTAAAAATTCCCTAGTAAATACTATTTCCGGTGCAGCTGATATTATAGCAGCGGTCCGAGATGATACTAAAAAACAAGTAATCGACACTGTTAAAGGTGCTGGTGACGTAGCTACTTCTTCTCTAGAAACGGTTGCAGATGTCGCCAGCGGCGCAGTAGCCGCAGTGGTGCAAACCGGAAAGTCGGTAGCCGATGGATCCGCCCAGGTTGTGGAAAGTTCAATCGAAGCCGTATCCGAAGTTGGTGGTGACGCAGGAACTGCAGCCAAGGAAGCATCTATCGGTACTATTAAAGGTGCATCAGAGGTAGGTGGTGATCTTGGTGAGGCAGCTATTTCCGCTGTTAGAGGATCTATTGATGCTGCCGGAAAAATCGGCGGTGACACTGGAAAACTAGCTACCGAAGCGGCCGTTGGTACCGTCAAAGCCGCAGACGAAATAGGTTCTGAGGCAGGATCGGCGGTCCGAAAGGCTCTACTAAATAGTGCTGCCCTTCCAAGGCAAATCATAGAAGCCGCAATTTCTGGAAAACCTGGTACAGAAAAGGAATAATTTTGGGGTATAAACAAACTATTCGTATAATAATTATGCGCTATATGTGATTTGGAATTTTGTAGGATCACGTAATTACAATTGAAGTACTCTTTTTTTATTCCGTTTATTGGATTCCGAAATTAATCCCTTGCTTAATAAAAAATATGATCTATAATCATATGGATATTAATATATCTTGTTATGGCAGTAAATAAGAAGCCCAAATCAAAAACTAAAAAACCAGCCCCAAAAAAAATAAAGACAAAATTCGTCTTAAACTTTTCAAAAGTACAAAAAAGTCTGAAAAAAAGTTTTGCTGAGAAGAAACCCCTTTATATTGCTGGCCTAGTAGTTGCTCTTATAATAACCAGCGTCTTTCTTTTATTTTGGTTTAATAAAGGTCTATTTCTTGCGGGAACTATAAATGGCAGATTGGTAACTAGTCTGGAATTTTATTCAAAACTTTCTAAAACCAGCGGGGAGGAAGTTTTTGATTCAATTGTAAGGGATGCTTTGATCAATCAAGAAGCCTCTAAAAAGGGTGTTTCCGCCACCACAGAGGAGATAGATAATAAGATTAAGGAGCTAGAAGAGCAGCTTGGTGGTAAAGAAGCCCTTGAGCTAGCCTTAAACCAAAATAATACCAGCATTGAGGAAGTAAGAAAACAACTCACCACTCAAATATTGGTGGAAAAACTGCTGGAAGATGAGATAACGATTAGTGACAAAGAGGTTAGCGATTATATAAAACAAAACAAAGAGTTTGATCCAGATATTTCTAAAGAAAAAGCTAAAAAGGCTATCAAATCCTCAAAAATAAATGAGAAATTTACTTCTTGGTTTGAAGAGATAAAAAGCAATGCAAAAATCACTGTTTACTTCTAATCTTTTACAGATTTCTTCGTAGGTTCATCCCACTTCTTTATAACGAAAGCAATTTATTGTGTGATCATTCACCATACCAGCTGCCTGCATATAAGCGTAGCATATTGTAGACCCTACAAATTTAAACTCATGCTTTAGTAAATCTTTACTCATCGCATCACTCTCTTTTGTTTTTACCGGAAAGTCTGACAGTTTTCTAAATTTGTTCTTTTTTGTTTTTCCACCCACAAATCGCCAAATATATTTATCAAAACTACCAAATTCGGCTTGTATTTCTATGAATTTCTGAGCGTTAACTATTGTCGCATTTATTTTTAAGCGGTTACGAACTATTCCCCCGTCTTTTAACAATCGACCGACATCTTTTGGTTTATACTTTGCGATTTTTTTGTATTCAAAGTTATCAAAAGCTTTTTTGAAATTCCCTCTTTTCTTTAGAATTGTGGACCATGAAAGACCAGCCTGAAATCCATCCAAAAGTAAAAATTCAAAATGTTTTCTATCATTGTGCACCGGTACTCCCCATTCTTTATCATGATATTCAAGCATTATTTTATCACTACTAGGCCATAAACATCTTTTTATACTTTTACCCATAGAAGTAGTTTAACATTTTTCAAAAAGTGAAGGGCTAAAAAATAGGCAAAAAAAATGCACCTTTTGGCGCTGAAGATGTATATATTATAACACATACTACATTTTCTTGCAAATATTTTCGTGTATATTTAGTTTTTTAAAATTTTTGAAGCACTACTTTCAAAAAACCTTGTTTTTGTAAAAACATGTTACCATGTAGACAATGTTTCAAAGAAACTTTTTCGATAATTTATCTGAGGAAAAAATTAAAGATTCTATTGAAAAAGAAGGTTTCAACCCAATTCGATTTTCCAATGGCTCGGGCGATATCTACCATGAGCACAAACACCCAGAAACAAAACTTTTAGCGTTTCTCAAAGGAAGCATGGAAGTAAAAGTTGGTAATGAAACTTTTCAATGTAAACCCAAAGATAAAATAATTATTCCTGGAAATACAAAGCATTCAGCAATAATTGGCCCAGATGGTTGTAAATTCTTTTGGTCAGAGAAACTAATTTAAACTAAATCATCTTCTGAAGGTTTGTAGTATACGGGTGTGGGGTCGCTTTACTAATTAGTTTTTTTCTTCAATATGAAATCTTTTTTGGTAAGAAGGGATGCTCCTAAAGTAGCCAAAAGTATTATTGCTGTCCAAATACCACCAATTATTGGGAGTAATTGGATTAGGTAGTAGATTATGAGTCCCAATACGAAACTAGTGTAGTCGTTTTCCTTCCAATTAAATCTTTCAAAGATTAATTGCCCAATCAATCTCATTGCAAATATTCTTACAATAAATAAAGTTATCAGATATGAGCCAGCTAGAATTAGGGCTAAAGGTATACCTACCACCGTTATCAGTAGGAGAACAAAGACTATGGGAATAACTATGACCCCCAAAAACCCAATTCCCAAAGAAGCCCATGGCCTCTTTCTCAATTTATTAACAACTGATTGGGTGTAACCGGGTAAAAGTTTGATTAACAGCAACCCTAGTACCAAAGTAGATATTGAACTAATTAACGTAAGGAAAATATTTATCCCAGCTAGGATACCCAAGGCTTTTGTCGGTGAAGGTGTTACCTGATCGGTGAAGTGTTTTACCACTTCTCCTGAAATAATTGCGGCCGAATCTATAGAAGCATCTGCCGAGCTCCAATAGGTTAGGTCCCCATCCACAGATGCCTTGGAAGTAAGTCTCAGTGAACCAACACCAGCATCAAAATTTCCACCAACATTGCTACTTAAAGTCACATTGCCGCCGCCTAGCCGCACGTCTTTACCTATTGGAGCGGCGATATTTATATTTCCAGCACCGGCTACTAAACTTCCGCCAATTTTTGCAGAATTTGTGATTTCCACAGTTCCTCCACCTAAGGTTAGATTCTTACCAATATTTCCACTAATTGTTGTTTGTCCCCCAGCAACACGGACATCTTGGGAAATATCACCAGAAATAGTAACTGTCCCACCGGCTACTAATAAGTCGCCATTTATTTTACCATCTACAATTACCATTCCGCCAGCAGCGTATACATCTCCATTCACAGTTCCGGAGATTTCAACTCTTTCGCCAAAAGCAAAGAAATCTCGATTGATTGTTTCTCCGACCGGTAAAGTAACCAATTCTCCTTGTTTAAAATTTTCTTGTTTTTCTTTCTGAGCAAAAACGGGAACTGCAAAAGCTAGAAGTATTAAAAAAGATGCTGAAAGCACTAAAAGTTTTTTCATGCAAAGAAATACTAAGACTTATTTATTGATATGTCAAGTATTATTCTAATTAAACTAAATCATCTTCTGAAGGTTTGTATGAGGTGGGGGGTAGGGAAGGTTTATTTTCTACTTCAGCTGATGTGAACTTCTCTCCCTGATCGGAAAATTGCTGCACCCTACCGATTATTCCATTCGTCAATCGCACCTTATGACCACGCGGGTGAAACTTCTTTGAAGTTAAGACGTCTTTGACCACTCCTTCTGTCAAATTCCCAGAAGTGTAATCATTTTTCTGAACAATTTTTACTTTCTCTCCTGGTTTTGGATACCGACTTCCAACTTCGTATGTCATGTCTAGACTATTGGACCTTTTTTATTTGTTTAAGTGTTCATCTAGCGTAGCTAGAAAACTTAGAAGAAATTTCAAAACATTCGGGTCTTTATTCTCAAGATTTGCTACTTCCTGTTGAAATGCTTTTTCGTCCCTCGAGAAAAGCTCCATTAAACTTTGAATATCTTTCCAGAATTGAGGATTTTCTAGCATATCGTTTGTTTCTTCTAATTCTTGCTCTCTATTATATACTGTAGGCTCTTTATCTATTCGACTAGTCACTCTTTCTACCCTGTTTCCAGGACTCAGAGGGTTTGGGTCATCTGTTTCTGAAATTTGTGGTTCTAGAGTCAAGGTCTCCTCTGCTTGATTAGGCTTACCTTTTACCTCAGTCCTTTCTGGTTCACTCCGAGGATCTGCTTCTTTTTTTGGCGGTGGCTTCTCTGTTACGGCAACCGCTGTAGCACCCTTTTCCTCACCTTGTACCTGCTTATCTTCATTTTGTCTTTCTAGAGCCGCTCTGATTTCTGGAAATTTACCTATATAACCTTCTACCTTTTCAGGGTAGCGCTCAACGAAGCGATCCCATTCTCTCATACTAACTGCAATATTGTTGGATTCCCATCTATCATTACCAAAGCGATTGGCCTCATCCGCTTTTGCTTCTCCCCACATACCAGACTTTTCACTTTGGACCGCCTGATTAGTTAAATTAGTAATTCTTTCTTCTAAATCACGAATGGCCGGATCATTAGCTGGGTCTTCATAAATTCGAGTCTGTTCCTTCTCTTGATAATTATGAGCTTCTTCCGGGTATCTTTCTACGAAAACTCCACGCGCTCGCTCTTCAATACTAGGTTTAACTTTGCTACCGTGGTAAAAATCTTGGTACTCTGCTGAAAGAATTCCTCTTTCATCATACTTTGACCCGTGAGTTGATTCCCAATCTGAAGTCAATTCCTGCCTAATTTCTTTCAACTTTGGATCATCCTCTAAGGATATATCTTTACTTTCAGAATTACTTTGATTTTCCGCAGCTATGTCTTTAAGTACTTCCTCTTGATCCCCACCCGCATCAATCCTATTTAGTATAAGCTGCTCCTCGAGTCCTACTTCTTTTTGATCCTTTTCATCTGAGGGTCTATCTTCCTCACCACCAATTTCACCACTTTCAACTCTATCCTTAACTTGTTCTAGTGATTCTTTTTCTGCTGAACTAAATTCCGGACCCAATTCTTCAGCACTCAAAGGTTAATCTCCTTTTTAGATGCTTTTTGCATTAGTTCAGTTGCTTCGGCAAAACGATTTTCAGATATAAGTTTTTGGGCTTGTGGGAGTATTTTTTCTTGGACCAATTTTTCATAATCCTTACGTGCTACCAACGACACTGAGACCAATTCGGGATATTGATCTGCAAATTTTGGCACTTTGATAAATATTTCCCTTGTATTTATATTCTTAGGTAAATTATTGAGCATAAAACGAGCAATCTCCCGGGCTCTCTGTGAGGTAAATTTCCCAGATTCCAAACCAGACTTAATTGTCCGAATAACCTCACCAAAAAGTTTTTTCCTATAGTTAATTACATTGATCATTAACTTTATTATACCTAATTCGAAGTTGTAAATTTAAAAATTTGATCTTCTTCTAAGTTTATCATATGCTTTTATTATGCAAGAAGGTGAAGAATTTGGTCCTTCAATAGAAGAAACAGGTGAACCCCTTGAATCGTTTAAACCCGAGGCTGCTTTACAAAAGTCTTGGGAAGAATTAAGAGAGTCTGCAAAAGCTACTCCCTACAGCAAACAATTTACTGATTTTATGGAAAAATCTAAAAAATGGCTGTCTGAGCCAAGAGCAGGAATGCCTCCGGAAGAATGGAACTCCGAAATTGACGTCCAACTAAACAAAGCCACAAAACTTGTTAGTGAATTTCAAAATCCGGCTACTACATTAGAAGAACACAGTACAAAAATTTGGGCGTTTGGAAAAGAAAGACCGAAGTATGGTGAAGATATGCTTACAAGAATTTACATAGGGGTCGACCCTAGACATGCCTCTGATGCTTTCCAGGCGCTTTTAGAAGAGTTCGGTAATCAAGGGATCTTGAAAGATGTAGATGTAGCTTTAAATTTAGAAGTATTAAATGAAAAGAAACTAGCGCATAATCAGATTATAATTTATGAACCGCAATCCAGACCTGAGGTGTTGAACAGCATACTAGATGCCTACCGTCAAGCGAAGTTAAACAACCCTGAATTATTCGGACTTTCGGATAGGCAAAAGGAAAAAATAATGAGAGGTAATCTACAGCAATTTAAGGCTATAATAGATGAAAATGCATCATTTGTTGAAATGGCCCCAGAAGATAGAGGTAGAAGTTACGATGCGGCTATTGTAGACCAAACCAGGAAAGCCTTTAGTCTATACAAATTAAATATAAGTGATCAGGAATGGTTAGATACGGTTCGAAAAAGTGAAGGACACCATGGTGTTGTTTGGACGATGGCTGATCAAGGTAAGATAGAAAATGGTCAGCTACAATCTGGAGATATAATTCATTTTAAAAGAAGGTTGTCTTCTCCTGCTTTAATACAAACCGGAGAGGTTATGATAAAATAAAAACCTTTAGCGAGCCTATTTATCATATCATTTTCTCACCACTATATTTCCGGATGAATCAAAACATTCTGCCACCATACTTACTGGAAAATCAGTCGGGTCCACCTGACTACATCCTGGAGTATTTTGTCCATCAAAAACTACAACCCACTTACTATCCATCTTTACTGCCAACCAAAAACCGCCCCCCACCATTGCATCCTTTGTATTCACTAATCCTGTTGCGTGTTTACCGGTGTTTTCCGAAACCTCAAAAGCCATTTCGTCTATAGGGATGCCTGTTTTTTCCGAAACTGCTTTTTTCAATAGATCTTCATCGGTTTCTACAGATATATCTGCAGATTTTGTAGCTTCTTTTGCAGAGGTTATTGTAGCACCTTCGTTAGATATGGTTTGCTCAACCTCACCTTTTCCATATATAAAAATTAAGTAGTAGAGTATAATTAAAATAAGTAAAAGAAGAAGTATCACCCACCAATACTTTTTGAAAAGATTCTTCATTTATAATTTATTGTACCATTTTTTACTAAGCGATGACTAAATACAAACAAACCTTTGATGAAATGATCAAGAAAAATCGAGAACTATTTATCAGATTTAAGATCACCCACGATATGTATGCAAATGATAAAAAGACTTGGGGGGATCAGTTCAATGAGGAGGGGGCTAAGGTGCTAAAGATAATTCAAGAATACGAAGATATTCTCTGCCGACACTCTGAACAAGGGCAATACGGCAAATTTTCTGGCAATTTAGCCGACAAATTTTGGGCAGAAGTCAGAAAAAACTATCCGAAGATTGATTTTGTCGGGGTCAAGGTCAGTTAATAAGGGTAAGGCTCTTGACGTTATTTTTCCAAATCAGTCAAAACATTGGTGGCATGAATTGCGGGTTTGACTTTTTCGTAAATTTTGGTTATTTTACCATTCTTATCAATTAAAAATGAAGTACGCGCTGTTCCAAAAAACTCTTTACCAAATAATTTTTTTGGTTTATAGACACCATAGTTCTTAACAACTTCTTTTTTTACATCTGAAAGTAACGTAAATGGCAGCCTATATTTTTGGGCAAATTTTTTGTGGCTTTCAACAGTGTCGGTACTAATCCCCAAAACTAACGTATTCACACCGGAAAACTTTGGGAAGTTGTCGCGGATCTGACAAGCTTCTGCCGTACAACCTGGAGTGAAATCCCGAGGGTAAAAATAAACCAATATTGTCTGGCCTAGGTAATCACTAAGCTTATGCGTCTTGCCATCTTGATCTGGTAATTCAAAATCTGGGGCGTCATCCCCTACTTTTAGATTCATAACATGCATTTTAACATTTTCTACTATAATTAGTACTAAGTAAATTTATTATTTTTTACTTGTTTCAGGGGAAGATTTACTAAACGTCCGATGGCATATTTGACATTTGTAAGTGATAGAAGTGAGTGAAATGCTAGAGCCAACCGAAGCCGGTATTGTGGATAAATCTTTACTATTGCAGTAAGGGCATTTTATATCATCGGCCATAACATTTTTTTACTTTTTTGAAGTTTAGACGAAGAAATGCAAAAAGTTATTTCTTTTTATTTTTCTTGGGTTTTTTTACTTCACGTTTTTGCTTACCTTCAGAATGTGCCATAAAAATTCTCTTATTTAATTATATCATATTAAGCTTTTCTTTGCGGGATAGGTTTTTTATACGGGCTTCTTCTTTGGAAGCTTCCGAGCGGTCAACAAATTCTTTGGAAAAAACCAATTTTATGGGCCTTCTTGATTGAGTATATTTTGAACCCAGATTGGAAGAATTATGTTCGCGAACTCTGCGCACCAAATCAACAGTAATTCCGGTGTACAAAGTCTTATCATTACATTTAAGGATATAGAGGGTGTACATATCTCTTATTTTACTTGTTTGGTGATTGGGCCTGGTTTTGTATTTGAGATTTTAACACAAACTGAAGTTAAAAAGTGATGGTTCAACTATACCCACCACAGGGTTATTCGATTCAATTCACCATAAACTTGCTATAAGCAAATTTTACCTTACAATATTGGAAAAGAAGGAGGTCAACATGAGGAAGAAAGGAACTCGAAGACATACACCCCACCTTTACCAAATCTTGCTAGCACTAGATACAAAGGGGGAATGGTCTGGGGACAGAAAAACCAAACTCACTCACGGAAGTTTAGATGGCATCTGTGGCGGATTACTGACTATCTTAAAAGTAAGTCTCGAAGAAGATCAGGTCTTGCTTGAGTGTGATATGCACGCAAACTACATTAGACTAAGTCTCGCATAAGTGAAGTCAAAGGTTGGGTAGATCATCCTTTTTCCTGCCCAACCTACCTCACCCCAACATACTGAATCGCAAATCGGTGGGCTTCGTCTTCTTGCTTTTCTGTTTCTCTCACTGATTGAGTCTCTAATATTGCGTTTCTATGATTAAGCATGACGTGGCCAATTTCATGAGCAATAGTGTAATGCTGAGCATATTTATCTTGCTCAAAAAGCTCATCCCCCAAAAAAATTAAGTGTTTTTTTCCAAGATCCTTGCTATCCAATACGAATCCCCAAGAATCTTCAAAAGAACTAATAAACCATACGTTCTTCGTAACAAACTCGGCTATGTCTTTTGGCAAAATCAATAGAGTTTCACAAACGAGTCTTTGCATCTTGGGCTTTCCGACTAGCTTCCCGCCAAATTTCCCTTTTATATCATCAACAGATTGAACCACAGTGAAAAGATTCTACCACAGATTTAAAAAGCAAGATGCTAGCTGAAAGTTTCTGGCGAATTGCCTATAATTTAGGTGATGCTTAAAAAGATTACCATCTTCATACTTTTTATTTTTATATTCCTTACCATAATCTATAGCTTTTTTTATGCTTCATTTAATTTAGGAGTCGAATATCTAAAACCTATAAGTGATAACTTCCGACCCTACACTATTAAAAACTTTACATTGCGTCGAGTTTTTGGTCTCAACCAACCCGGCGATGCTAAATCTGATTACTACTCAACTAAACAATTTACTAAATTAAAAGTGGAAGTATATAGGAGTTCTCATGGAGATATGTTTGAAACGTCACTAGAATTAATAAAAAACGGAATAGATGGCGTGATAAATAAGTCAGAAGGTATTTCTATTAAGCAAATGGAGTTGGAAAACGTGCCCGGTAAAGTAAGTGATGATTTCATAGACAATCTTTCAAATAAGATACCAAAATATTCCAATAATAGCGCAGTTATGAAAATCTATTTGTTATCAACATACGAACCCCACCCTACTTTGACCGGGCTGACAGCAGGGGCTTACGGCTTCGTTATTTTTAAAAATAGTATTGAAGAATCCTCCGAAAGTATATCTATAAAGAATGGGCTAGAAAAAAATACAATCCTTCACGAAGTAGGCCACCTCTTGGGTGCTAAGCATATAGAAAAAGATGGTTGTGTCATGGATAAAATAGTAGATGTACCGGGTAAGGAAAGGATTAATTTAATCCCCACTACATACTGCTTTTATGATCTTCAAGCAATAAAAGATGCAAATATTTAAATTTTATCTGGTGGGTACTAATTAAGCGGGTTTTGCGGTTTTTTTAGACGAAATCCTATTGAGTGCTCTTTGTCGGCTTCTATTTATAAAATTTAATCTTCTTTCTTCCTTTTCGGCTATCTTTTTTTCTACTCCTTTTTGGCAAATTTTATCTGGACAAACATAAACAGTAATCTTGGTTTTAATGGAACCAAGCAGTACTGTGCCTTCTTTTCTTTTTATTCTTTCTTTACCACAACTTATACAAGGGTTACTTTCAATATCCATCAATAATACTCTCGGCAGAATAAATTCTTTCCGAATAATTATCTACTTATACTAAAGGTATTCGTAAAATGTAACTCCCCGGGCAGGGGAGTCAATTAAACCTTACTAATTTCTACGGTCTCTAGAAAATCCACCACGGTCAGAGTTTGGTGAACGTTCTTCTCTTGGTCTAGCTTCATTTACAACAATTGCTCTTCCGGCGAGTTCTTTGCCTGAAAGCTCTTTGACTGCTTTCTCAGCTTCTTCGTCTGAACTCATTTCTACAAAACCAAAACCTTTAGAATTACCGCTAAATCTATCGGTAATTAAATCAGCTGATTCTACTTTACCAACGGTAGCAAAAAGTTCTTCTAGTTGACCTTGAGTGACATCATAGGATAAAGATCCTACAAATAATCGCTTTGCCATATGTTCCTTTCCAGCAGTCTAAACACTCCTGCTATCGTGCCTTATCTATTCTCTTTATGGGAAACCCTTCCTAGAGAGGTCGTCAAATAGGAAAAAATATAAGGAATTGTAATGGAGGAATAATATCACAATTGCCTGAAAAAAGCAATTACTCAAATGCTGAAGTAAATTTAAAATGAAATGTAAAACAAGCCAACACATGTTGCTTATACCAAGAAAGGTAAATTAGTCTCAATGAAAAGTGCGAGAGGTGGTAAAACAAGCAAAAAATTTCTTTGCTAGGTTATTTAACTTTAATAATCATTTCTTCCTTCGATCGCTCCATTCTTGCCATAAGACTAATATCGGTGTCGCGTTAAATATTGAAGAATACGTACCAACTATAACACCGATCATGAGTGCAATAATAAACCATCTAATCGATGCGCCCCCAAATAAAATTATCGCCGCCAACACGAATACTAGGGTGACAGATGTATTTAGAGACCTTGTTATAGTTTGGATGATTGAATGATTCACAACTTCGGAGAAAGAGCTAGAAATTTCTCTTGTCAGATTTTCACGAATTCTATCGAACACCACAATCGTATCATGCACTGAAAAACCAATTACAGTAAGCAGAGCAGTTACAAATAAAGCGTCTATTTCAACAGCAAATAAGTACCCAAAGATTGAAAATAATCCTATCACAATCAAAACATCGTGAAAAAGTGCAATAATCGCACTAATACCAAATCTCCATGAAGATGCCGGAGCGGGTACTTTTCTAAAAGCCCAAGAAATATAAAGAACAATTGCTATCACTGCTACAGCTAAAGCAATTATTGCATTTCTCAAAAGCTCTGCTCCAATAGTGGGACCAATCGTCTCTCGTCTAAGCTCTTTTGGCTCCTCGTATTTTTCATTTAACTTAACTTGCACTGCTTTTACTTGGTCGTCAACCAAAGGTTTGCTTCTAATTAAATAAGAATTCTGTGATGTTTTCTGGATTGATGACACCTCTACATCTGCCTCTAAAAACGTATCTTTTATTTCAGATCTTTCTACCTCTTGCTTAAATTCATACTCTAGGAGAGTACCGCCAGTAAAATCTATCCCAAAATTTAATCCAAACACAAATAGGGAAATAATACCCGGAGTAATAATCAGAGTGGAAAAGGCAAAGTACCAAATTTTCTTACCCATTATATCTATCATTTTTTATCCTCGCAAATCTCTAATATCTTCAATTACTTCTTGTTCCAAATCTACGGCGTGCTTTTTTATCAACTCCTCTACATCATCTATCTTTTCTCTTAAAAATTCCGCTAAGATTTCCGGTTGTCCACTATGAATTTGATCAAGAAATGATTCTTTATCACTCTCTTTTAGTTTTCCTAGAATTACATTTAAAAATCTAAGTTCAGCTAAATCATCGGCAAGTTTCAGCAATTTTTCTCGTTCGTCCTCTTTAATGTCCAACATATTTAATTCTAAGATAATATTATCTTTCTTGAAAAACGCTTCAACTAGTGCACTCATAATCCATAACTCCCTAGTGGGATCTTATCTTCTGGATCCTCCACAAAGTACATATAAACATTGTTACCACTTCCAGAAAAACCAAGAATTTCCATAATTTCCGGAGACCCACCAAATTTTTTGCCTGTTTGTGGCTCTGGTCCTGCATCTTCTAAGACTCCTACAACCACTGCACCGCTTTGAGGATTCACTACCACCATTTTGCGGTGCCGGAACCATTTCTTTACCTCAGCTGAACCCCAATTGGGGGATAAAAAAGTTTGGGCAACTAAATAATATTTCTCTCTTTCAATATCTTTTTGCGATATAGCGTCTTTACTTTGAGCAATATAGCCCCAAGCGCCTGGCCCCCCAGCCATGCTAGCGTGGCCGTATTTTTGGTGATCTAGGTTTGATACGAAATGAGTCGAAATATTATCCCCCGGGTAGCGAGTCAAGTGTGACTCATATCCCATTATCCCATAGGTTGTATTTAATCTAATCCCATCTAGCTGGGCTTTTACTGGGATATTTAGTATGGTATTTAATTTTTTTTGTACTATTTTTTCATCGTAGGGATTCACTGTGCTTAATTCCTTTTGAATTTCTTTTGATATATCTTTTTTTGCTATAATTGATACTTCCACTGTTCTATCATCAATCTCTCTTTGTAGCTCCTTATCATTTGGCTTCTGGGATTCATCAACTGTAGAAGGTATTCCGGAGGAAAATATCATCGCTCCGGCGGCCACCCCTGTGGCCAACCCCTTTGCACTCTTTTGGATAACCTCTTCTGTCTTTATCCCTTTCTTCTTTGCCCAACGTACTACCTCTTTGTGTTTTTCTTTTAATTCTTCTATATGCTCTGATTTCCGCCGCTCGAGTTTTTCCGATAACGCTTCAAATTGCTTACTCTGATTTTTCTCTTTTTTAAAAAGCCAATGCATATCAATTTCTATAAATAAATCTTAAGAAATTCCTAGTAATAACTATCGCTGTAAACATAGAAACTAAAATACCTATTCCAAGAGCCAAAGCAAATCCTTTCACACTTCCAGTACCAAACCAAAAAAGAATTGCGCTAGTGATCAGTGATGAAACATTTGAATCTCGAATAGAATTCCAAGCACGAGAGAATCCAATTTCCACCGCCTGAACCTTTGTTTTACCAGCACGAAGTTCTTCTTTCATCCTCTCAAAAATAAGGATATTTGCATCCACAGCCATACCAACGGAAAGTATAAAACCAGCGATTCCGGATAAAGTTAAAGTTACTGGAACTGATTTGAATATTGCAAAAACGATTAGTGAATAAATAGTTAATGCCACCGACGCCAATACTCCCCAAAAACCATAAAAGGCAACCATAAACGCTCCAACTATTAGTAGGCCAATTGCTCCAGCTATAAGAGACTGATTCACGGATTGCTGACCCAAAGTGGCCTCGATAAATCTTTCTTGAATTATTTCAATACTTTTTACCGGCAGCGCTCCGGCGTTTAATTGAATCGCTAACCTCTTTGCTTCATCTGCGGAAAGGCCACTGATGATCCCTGAATCGCTAATTTCTGACTGAACAGTAGGGGCTGATATCGGTTCTTCATCTAAAAAAACTATAAGGGGTTTTTCAATAAGTCTTCTAGTTAATTCACTGAATTTATCGGCGCTTTCTCCTTTGAGCTGAAAGTTTACCACGGGCCCGGACTCAGCTTGGTTCTGACCACCAGACTGTTGAAAATCTACAGTTGCCTTTCTTAAATCAGTTCCATCTACTCCAGTGGCTATTGTGTTTTCCAAATTTGGTGCTGGCTGAAAAGTCGTAGTAAAGGAAATTGCATCCTCCTCCTTCTCAAACTCCCTAAACTCAAGCTTTGCAGTTTGTCCAACTAAGTTTTTTGCTTCTTCTAAATCCTCAACTCCAGGTAGCTGAACTATTATTCTATATTCATCACCAATTTTTGATGTTTGTACAATAGGCTCCGCTACCCCTAGAGAATTTACCCTTCTTTCAATGATTTCTTTCGCTGATATCAAAGCCTCATCACGTTCATCCACGGATAACTCACTTACATCTGCTCTCAATGTAAGATCTATTCCCCCCTGTAAATCAAGGCCAAGCTTTGGTTCCAAATCTCTTTGTATTCTCAAACCAAAAATGGAAAAATCTATTTCTGGATGGGAAAGAACAGTATCAACTTTCAAAGGACCCAAATTGAACTTAATTGGGATAGTAGGCCAACTAATAACTAAAGCAATTAGAGTTATTGCAGTAATAACGAGAAGTACGATTCTAGGTCTCTTCATAAATTATCGCACCATTTCATCCTCATCACCAACTAATAAAACCTTAGGTTTTTCTAATATATTTCTTAAAAATGGGTCTCCTCTTCTCTTCCTGAAAGTAAATTCTTCTTCAGTCATAACTGTGTAATTTATTTCTCTTCCTACACTATCTTCATTGCTCTTAACTAATTGAGCAAGTTGTGGTAACACTACGTTTCCAACCACTAGTAGATCGACATCAGTTGGCCCTACGGGGCGACGTTTAATTAGGTTTCCTGAAAGAGAGGCAAATCTTATCTTCCCTAGTTTATTTCTTTCTTTAATAATATCCCCACCTAAACCCTTAGACTTCGCTACAAGTCTGGAAAGCTCATCATAGAAGATATAATCCTTCCTAAACCCGTAAAATCTTCTATTAGCTCTCATCTCACTAGTTACCATTGATGCTTTCTCCATTCTAGCAAGTTCAGCACGAACAGCATTTATCTGCTCTTCTACTGCACGAACAAGCTCTCTAACGTAAAAAATCCTCCCTGGGTTTGACAGGAAAACCTGGAGCAGTTTAATTCTCGTTTTTGAAATAAATAAATCCTTAAGCATGATACCTCCTTTAAGCAGATATTATTCTTTTATTGATAACTTGTATTCAGTTGGAACAATCTCCACCCAAATTTTTCCTCTATTTAGAGTTATTTCCTTGCCCTTGGAATCAAAAAACTTTGTCCTAGCATTTCTATCTTTTTTCTTCCAAGTTCCTTTTATTACCTTCCCATCTTTAAATACTTGGGCTTTACCAGAACCAATATTTTTCATCTTTAGTCGGCTTTTTCCAGTTCCTTCCAATGAAGTTACTACAAATTGAGCAATGATGGTCTTGGCTGAGATTTGTTTTTTGGATTCGGTATCTTTATGAGCACTTCCACCTACAAATCTAAGATAAGCATTTGATTTCTTATCGTACTTCCAAAGTACGTCCATTTTAAACGCAGGGTATGGTATACCAAGCTCAAATTTTTTCGGCCTGGCCGATGGTGATGACTCTTCATCTGCGAACTGCCAGCTATCTATTTCTACCGGTCCTTTGAAACCTCTAGACTTTGCAACGCTTCTAAGTTTTTTGGTTGTGGTATACACATTATGTGGGGCAGCACGAGCGGCAGATCTTTCATAAGTAGGCGCCCCAAGACCGAATTGATCCAAATCTCGTATATTGTAGGTTTTCACTAGTGCTTGTGCGGTTGGAGAACCCCCTATATGAGCGTAGCCTGCATCGTACTCAGATAACCAATCTAAAAAGTAAGGGCGGTTACTTCTCACTGGTCCCAATTTACTACCCTCTGATAAATAAATCCCAAGAAATCTGGTGATTCCTCCTTCAGCTAGCACCTCATAAATTAGATCGGCTTTGCCGAGACCAGATTGAGGTCTTGCATCAATATGATTCTCAATTACAACCGCAAGCGGTAGATTACTCTTCCACTTATCTGCTTCAGACTGTGTAAATAATATTCCATTGATAGGATTTGGAAAATTCCTAGGTTCCCTTGGTTCTCCGGTAATTAGATTTCCTAGAGGAGAGAAGGCTTTATTTGCCGCTTGAAGATTTGAAGCAACTAGAAATCCTAATCCGCCAGAAATAATAATGAAAAGCAATAAAACTAGTAATACAAAACTCTTTCTTCTTCTTGATGATGCTTTAAATTTTCTTATTAAAAGTTTGAACGGTTTCATTTCTTGTGCTTTAGCGATTTTGCAATTTTTACGGCTTCTTTTTCCTCATCTGACAAAGAATACTTAGTCTCTTTACCTAAAACTACTGGTTTTGCGTATACTCTAGTTGTTTGGCGGTTATGCAAGGCACTAAGTACAACTCCGTTTAGTTCTTCATCTAACAACGACAGCGCAAAACTTTGATTACCACCTAATTCTCGGTAAGGATTGAACCTAACTAAACCTACTTTTTTAATATTATTAGGAGTCTCTTTTTCTAAGTCTAAAACTCTTTTTTTCATGGCAGAAAGTAGAGATTTGGTTTCACTCATCGAAGAAAGTTGCTGATCTAAAATATTTATTAGATCACCTTGCCTTAAACTGCCAATCAATCTGCGATAGTGAGAGTATATTCTCCAAAAAAATAATGACAAAATAATAAGCCATAAAAATATTGAGCCAACAATTAAATTATTTATGCTTGCAAAGGAGTCTAACATTATGAGTAAAATAACTACTCGTTAGAATACAATATAATTGATAAAGATTTCAAGGGACAAATTTCACCAGCTTGTTCAAGGCGCTCAGCTATGCTAGCATAGTTAGTAAATTTCAAATGTCACCTTTCGACAAGACTTCGACGATGAGCTCAGTCGAATCGCTCAGGGTGATGCTGAGCAAAGTCGAATCATTAAAGCTCAAATGTCAAATTCTTAGACTTTTGATTTAAATAATTAACCAAAGCGCAAAGCGATCGTTAGGATTTTGGAATTTATTATTGGAAATATATTATGCCTAGAAAAACAAAAAAACAGAAAATATTAGCAAAACTCCATCGCCTGGAAAAGGAAACAGGTCAAGGTGATATTGCTAAAGATAGTACTGAAAATCAAGTCGAAGTAGACAGCGAGAGACTAACTCTTACAAATTTAAAGCCAGAAACTTCATTTCAAACTGAAACAAAAAAATCTGAGTATGACTACTCTTATGTCTACAAGGACATCCGTAAAATACTTATTCTTACAGCCCTAGCCTTATTTGTGGAAGTTGCGCTGAGCTTGACAGCCTCAAATGGGTATGCTAAGCTCGTCCTACGTGCGCTGAACCTAGATATTTAGAACTCCACTTTATACTCGAGAGGGGGTGAAAACAGGATCAGCTGGTTCTCGCAAATTCAAACTGATCCTAATCATTTTTATGGCTTCTATGTATTGCGTAAAATGTCGCGGTAAGAAAGAAGTCTCCGATCCAGAAAATATCACAATGAAAAATGGTAAGAAAGCACTTAAAGCAACATGCCCAGATTGTGGTACAAAGATGTTCAGGATTGGAGGATAATTTTAGCAGTTATTTATTTGAAATTTTTTACTATTACAGAAAAACCCCGATAAGATTGGGGTTTTTCTGTAGTTAAAACATTAACTTTCCTCTGATACTCTGTACTGAATAGATTCAGCAATATGGATAGGGGTGATATTTTTTGATTGTTCCAGATCCGCTACTGTTCTCGCCACTTTTATTATACGGTGGTACCCACGGGCAGAAAGTTTCATTTGGGAAATAGCCGATTTCAAAAGATCTAAGCATTCCTTATCTAGCGGGCAAAATTCTTTAATTTGTTTCACCGACATCTCACCATTCGCTACAATTTTTTTACCTTTGAATCTTTTTGTTTGGATCTTCCTTGCCTTTTGTACCCTCTCTCTTATTTTGTTGGATGATTCCCCATCGTCAAGTCCAGTAAGTTTATCTGCATGAAGAGATGGGCAGGATATATGAAGATCTATCCTATCTAATATAGGACCAGATAATTTCTTTTCGTAGCGAGAGATCTGGCCTGGGGAACAAACACATTCCTTCACAGAATCCCCTAGGTATCCGCAAGGACATGGATTGGCGGCTGCCAATAAAATAAATTTTGCGGGAAAAGAAAGGGTTCCAGACGCCCGAGAGACAGTGACTATTCCGTCTTCAAGAGGTTGCCTAAGTGCTTCAAGAACAGAGCGAGGAAACTCCGCAAATTCGTCTAGAAATAAAACTCCTCTGTGAGCAAGGGAGATTTCACCTGGCTTTGGTTTTGTTCCACCACCAATAAGCCCTACTGAACTTGCTGAATGATGTGGAGATCGGAATGGTCGAGCATTTACTATTGAATCCGCTTCACTTAGATAACCCAAAACCGAATATATTTTCGTAACGTCTAAGGCTTCTTCAAAAGTGAGATTTGGCAGTATGCTAGGAAAAGCACGAGCAAGCAAAGTCTTTCCAGCACCAGGTGGACCTTTTAAGAGAACGTTGTGGCCACCGGCTGCGGCAATTTCCAATGCTCTCTTGGCTGTTTCTTGCCCCTTAATATCTTTCATGTCATATTCATATTCAACAGATTTATTTAAATCCACCAAAACTTTTTTTGCTGGTTTTATAACTTTTAATCCAGACAGGTGTTGGTACAAATCAGTTATTTTTTCCAATGGGTATACTTTCAACTTACTAACTATGGCTGCTTCTTTACTATTAACTGCCGGGATGTATAAAGCGGTAAACTTTCTTTGAGAGGCCATTATCGCACTTGGTAAAACTCCCGCCGTGTGACGAAGGGATCCATCAAGAGAAAGTTCTCCATAGAAGACTGATCCGTTTAGATCTGCTTCTAATTGCCCTGAGGCATTTAATATTCCCACCGCTATCGGCAAATCATAAGCGGGTCCTTCCTTGGGCATGTCGGCTGGAGCAAGATTTACCGTAATTCTTTTCGCGGGAAAATCCGCTCCGGCATTTTTTAGAGCGGCTCTCACTCTTTCTTTAGATTCTTCCACTGCTTTATCGGGAAGACCAACAATAGTAAAAGAAGGAAGTCCTTGGGTAGCAATATCTACTTCTACGGTGATGGGGATAGAATCTAGACCAACGGTAGCACCAGAGATAATTTTGGCAAGCATAGGAACATTTTATTCTTTAATTCTGCGGTGTCAAGAAATAGTTTCAAACTTATGTAATAATTGTTTGTAACTATGAAGGTTGTCTTTAGCAAGCATGCTAAGGAAAGGAAATTTCCGGCTCTTGCAAAACACGGATTTAATTTGACAGAATCTGATGTATTAAAGGTAGTTGAGAATCCGGAGCATGAAGATAAGGATTCCGATGTTCCTAATATTATTGCTTCTAAAAGTTTTGGTGAAAAGCTTGTTTTACGAGTTGTGTATAAGAAACAAAATGATATAATCAAGATAATAACTTTCTACCCTGCCGAAAAAGGAAGGTACTACTGATGAACATCAAGTACAGCAAAGAGGACGACATTTTAATGATCGAGCTAAACAATAAGCCAATTGACTATGCCGAGCAATCTGGCAATTTTATCATGCATTTTTCTCCACAAAGAGAAGCTGTTTTAATTGAGGTTCTGGAAGCGTCTAAATTCCTAAAACAAGCCTCTAAATCACTTCCAAAAGAGATAAAAGAAGAAGTTTTGCAATCAGTTTAATTAATCCTGGGTCTGTCGACGGAACTTGTGCTGAACAGGTTTACCCTGAATAGCCCGCAGTGAACTCGCTGTGAACTGAAGGAAAGTGAAGAAAAGAAAAACCCCGATTAAATCGGGGCATTTCCTCCTAAGAAAACCAAGATTGATTTGCTTAGGAACTGGAGCAGAGCCGAAAGCGTGATAATCTCAACGCAATCAGGTTACTCCAAGATCTCTGGTCCCTTTGGGCTATTCGAGAGCCTTAAGTTCCCTCTCGACATCACCAACCGTGTCAAAATCGTTAATCTCTCCAAACTCGGCTGGTACGAGAGTGATCCCCACGTAACCGGTGTGGCCTAACCCACCGTTTTCCAATACTCCTTTCTTGATCTCCAGCACGGCCCTCGGTAGTTTTTCTTCCCTTTCAGGGAAATGCATCGCTTCAATACTGATGCCGTAGTCAGCCTTACCGTGGATATCGATTGCGAGCCCATGGCGGACAACGACTTCGATGTCATTCATTGAGAGTAATCCGCCATGCCCTACTCCGCCAACGCTTAATGCATCGGCAACGATTTCAGACAACGATCTTACGAGCCTCAAAAGCTCAGGGTCTCGCAACCCCCAGTTGTCGACCCTAACCAATGGCATGGTTGTTCTCCCTTCTGCTTTATGCTTTGTCCTGCTTCTAGTGCCGACCGATTGTCCAGGTAAGATTCTCCCGAGCCTGTGCTTCATAGATTTCACGAAAGTGGCTCGTAGAGAAAATACTCGGGCGATTCAGGAACCCCTGCAAAATTCCTTTGCGGGCCTCCCAGAAAACTTCCTCTGGTACTGAAGCGTACTCTTGTCGCACCTGCCTTTCATACTCAACAAAGACATCTCGAGACTGTCCCAGGATGGCTAGGTCAATGTCAGCCATTACCTGCTGATCTGGCGAATTTGCTTTTTCTCCAGGCTTTGTAGTCATGATGTGTGCAACTACATGGAGTTGAACGACTACTGGAACTTGTGCCTTTTTCAGAACTTCCCTTGCGAGGTGGGCACTCTGTTCCTCATTATCAGCAGCGCCGATAATGTAAACGCTATCGTGGAAGAAATAAGAAAATTCAACCCTGTCTGGGTGCATTGCCAAACCAGAGATTAGGTCGAACTGACTAAGACCAAACTCCAAGTGCGCCACAGTGTGGTAACTCCTGTGAGGCTCCTGATAGCGGCCGATTAGTTCGGCGAGTACCTTATCAGGATTACCACTGGCGTCTAGACGTCCCCAAAGGGCGCTGAACCTTTTTCTCAGATCCATCTCCTACCTCCTGTGTGAACTTTTTGAACAGCTAATAAACCATAAAAGTGGGGAGATTATATCAAAAATTGCTTGAAATGTCAACACTATAGGTTTAAGAATAGGCGATTCACAAGTTTAATGTGAGTTCAAACGGGATTGTGTCCCATTGTATATAAAGAAAAGAAAAATCCTGATCGTTGTTAAATCCTTTTTAGAAGGTAATATTTAGCTCCACACTAGGTTTTTCGGAAATTCGCCCATCTTTGAGGAAGATAATACGTTCAGTGCCTTTAGCGATGCGAGTATCATGAGTTACTATCATTACTGTCTTTCCCTCTTTTTTACTTAAATCTCGCAGCAGGTGAAAAATCTCACTTCCTGTTTGGGAATCTAAATTACCAGTGGGTTCATCTGCCAAAATAATTGGTGGGTTCATTATCAAACTGCGCGCTATGGCTACACGCTGTTGCTGACCACTAGAAAGAAAATTAACCTTTTTAGTTTCTAGCCCCTCTAATCCAACCAATTTAAGTAGGTGCTCGGCTCTCTCCCTAAATTTCTTTTTACCGACCGGCAGTGTTGGCAAGAGAATATTTTCTAAAGCGGTCATAGTAGGTACTAAGTAAAAACTTTGGAAAATGAAACCTAGTTTATCACGACGAACTTTATACAATTTTCTCTCCGGGATAGCAGTTAAATCGATCCCGTCTAAAATTACTTTACCGTCAGTCGGTTTGTCTAGCGCCCCAATCAGATTCAGCAAGGTAGTTTTCCCAGAACCAGAAGGCCCCATTACCGAAGTAAATTCACCTTTCTTTACTGATATATCGACCGAATCCACCCCCACATCAAAAACTTCACCTCGTTTGTAAAATTTTCTTAAGTTTTGAGTTGAAATAGCTAGCTCTTCCATATGTATCACAACGCCTTCAAAGTTTCCATTGGAGCTACTCTAGCCGCTTTAATTGCTGGATAAAGACCACCCAGTAATCCCATCAAAATACCAAAACCCAAAACTCCAAAAACAACCATCGGACTATAAACAGCTATTCCTTCACCAATAAATCGTTCCAGAGCTTGGGTGGCACCAAACCCCAATAAGAGTCCGGTTGAAGCCCCCATAATACCAAGGGTAACTGATTCCAAAATTACCGAGAATAATATATTGCTATTGGACCAGCCTGCTGCTTTAAGGATGCCAAATTCTTGTCGGCGTTCCAAAACGCCCATTAGCATAATGATGAATATCGAGATCCCACCGGCTACAGAGGCGATAAGACCAATTGCTAAAAGAACGATTTGGAAGATACCCAAGGTATCATTTATCTGACCCAAGACATCTTTTGATAGACTGGTTTGGACTTCTAAACCGTCTCTCTTAAAGACTTCTTTGATTTGATCTGCAACTGCTTCCACTGTCTCGGTACTTTTGGCTCTCACCCTAATGGAGTGGATTTTATCCGCCCCTACATTAGCCAGATGGCGAACAGTGGAATCGAGGGCATAAATATTATTATCGAAGACGGCGTTTTCGGTCTCAAATATACCTACTACTTCTAGCTCAACAAATTCTGGAGGGTTGATTTTGCCCGATACTGGAACTTTAAGTATTTGTCCAATGTTTAGATGAACGCTTCGGGGCCCTCTTCTATTAGTCTCAATACCAACTATAACCTCGTTCTCACCGGTGAGATTTCTTCCCTGCGTAATATGCTTTGTAGGCCCATCAATTATTTTATCTTTTTCAGAATCAATTCCAATAAGTAACGCTCCGAACGATGAATTTTCTCCCAGAGAACTCGGTGGGATAGTCGTAAGAACTTGCGGGTAAGCCCAAGTTACATCATTTAGTGCTTCAATTTCGGGTACATACTTAGTAGAAAAGGGGGTACCGCCACTACCCCCACCAAATAATCCTGGCGCGTCCACCGGAGAGATAGTAACATCGGCTGCAAGTTCCGTAAATGTTTCATTCAACCTTCTATTAATCCCCTCTGAAAGAGTCAAAAGAGTGCTCATTAAAGCCACACCAAGGCCTACGCCCACGATAGCCAAGATCATAATACTTTTTCTTCTAAATATATTGCCAATAGAAAACTTCAGCATAAATACTTAGTATATTATAAACTTTTTTGGCTGGTTAACAATTTTTGGAAAACCATTCCACGATTTCGAACTCAAATACATTCATCTTCACCAAAAGAAAAACGACCCGTTGCGAATACTCGCATTGGGTCGCCATCTCCCTCTCCCCCCCCCTATTCAAGCTGCATCTTCTACCTACCAAACGGCGTGATGAATAATACCTGGACGCCAGACTTTTCCATTGCTCCAGGGAAGGGCAACATC
>JACZRW010000066.1 GCA_022574495.1 Patescibacteria group bacterium
GATTCCTGCGTTGTCCCAAATGATTTCCCAGGCAGAAATTCTTTGTTTATCAATTCCTGAGCTTCCATCGTCACTTTCTCCATTAGCTCCGGACTTTCTAATACCTTCTCCATCTGATTGAATATTTTGTCCATCGCTTCCTCCGTCTTCTTCAGTCCTTGAGAGAAAATCTTTCTTAGGCGATGGTTGGGTAAAAAATCCGAGATTTCATTTAATAGCGCCTCCGTCGCTTTATCAATAGTTTCTCCAGCTAGTCCTTCTCCAAATTCATCTTGATCGACGGCCACTTTTTCAAGCTTTTTTTCTTCTCCATTTTCTATCCACTTTTTTACCCACTTCATTTTCTCTGTTTGCTTCTCACATATTACCCAGAGAATGTTTACTAATAAGTATGGATCATTAAAAAGCTTTGAAATATTGAATTGTTCCAAATTCAGAACATCATATTCCAATCTGTCTTTTATCTGTTTAGCCATTGAAACGTTTAAAACTAGGTTCCAAGTTCTATCCGCCCTGTCGGTAAAACTATGCATTTTTTTTCTCCTATAAAAGTTTATAAAATCTCTTGCCTGATTGAGTGACAAAGCGCCATCCCTTTAACAAGACGCGCGCTAAGTCTCTCAATCAGGGTCAAGAGTTAAGTTACGACTAACCAGACAGGATCTTCTGTAACATCTGGCTGTGCCGCTAGTTTAAGAGTTATGTCGAAAACCAGCATATCTTCTAATGGTTCGCCTCTAGGCATGGACATGACTTCATACCAAGCAGTAAGCCCCTGACTTCCTACTGTGGCTATGTCTCCGTCCATTATTGCAAAATAAACTTGCGTTCCATTTAGGAAAGAATCTAGGAGAACATTAAAATCTTCATTCGCTCCGTCAGAAAGTAACTGAAATGTCACCTCTGAATCCTTTAATGTTCCTATAAATTTTCTCCAAGTCGATGCACGACTAGAAGCGTCTGCGCTATCTTTTTCAAGACCTAGCTCTGCGTCTTTTAGCTGTGGTATTAAATCAAATATCGGAACTGAGACCGTGCCAGTATTTCGATATAGTTTGGCATCTAAGCCAATTTTTAAAGTTCTTTCCGCCATTTTTATTTCCTCCTTATGAAATTATAATGCGATTGTTCTTTCTTTTTTATTCCTGATTTCGATTGCGTCACCATCTGTCCCCTCGTCGGAGGCAGGCGTGTATATTATGCTCGTAACATCTCTGAATCTATCTGATGGGCCACCCACATCTATAAAAGCGTCTTGTGCTGTTAGGGCTGGAATAACCACTGAAACAGTTTTGCCTCCGCCTGATTCGTCTAAGCCAATGACATCGATGTCCAGATCAGCTGCTCCAATGTCGCCGCCCACTATCTTAACCCTTAGCTGTGACGCTGCAAAGTTTGTTCCATCTGCTAGGTTCGTTGATGTTCCATTGCCGTAATTTATTCCATCGACAAAGTTAATAGCGGGTCCAGCGCTGATGTTAGCACTGGCTATTAGATCGTCTGCTTCTGAAAATACATTATCTGCAAGCATGAACTTGCCTTTAATGGCTTTATGAACTTGATTAAAAAAGTCACTGACACGTTTGTCATTAAGACTTAGGTATCCATCCCAGGTAGATGGAGTTTGGCCAACTCTTTTGAAATGACTTTCCATAGCCGTAATTATCAAAGATAACGGCGTTCCAAGTTTTATGTTATTTGTTTTAGACCATCCATTGTCTACGCTCGTATAGGGCGAAACAAGAGGAAGCTCTACATCTGAGTCATTGGTTCCAGTTACACGGGTATAATTTAGTCCGCCTCCTACATCATTTATGGTAGCAAAGGCTGTATTAATTAATCCGAATTCAAACGCGGCTCTGTCTGCAACACCTAATAGAGTTGCTGTTGAAATTGCTGGCATTTATTTCTCCTTTTTGAAATTTATAAAGCAATGTTTCTTTCTTTTTTATTTCTCACCTCGAAGCTATCACCTACGGTTCCAGGGTCTGCGGAAGGCGTGTAAATTATATTCGTAATGTCCCTAAATCTGTTTGCAGAAGTTCCCACATCTATAAAAGCATTTTCGGCAGTAGACGCTGGAATAACTACTGAAACAGTTCTACTATCACCGTCTTCGTTTTTTCCAACTACATCAAT
>JACZRW010000039.1 GCA_022574495.1 Patescibacteria group bacterium
CCTTAGAAAGGAGGTTTAAATATGGAACAAATACCTGGACAACCCGCACCAGTACCCGCACCAGCCCAGAATCCACAAGTGGTTCAATCTGGTGGTGGAGGCACATCTTGGTCAAAAATCATCATAACCGTAGTCGTAATTATTGTAGTAACGGCAGTTATCGCTGGGGCATACTGGTTTTTTAAACAAACTGACACTTCAGATTTAACTGGACCAGTGCCGAAAATAGATATTCCTGTAGCTACAGAATCTGCAACAGCTTCGGCTACAAAATCCGCGACTCCCTCAGCTCAATAGTAGGACAAGTAATTTTAACAGAGTTAAATGACTTTGGTGTTTAACCATAGGCAAAGTAATATAGTGTATTGACACAAATAGTAATCTATTTGTAAAATCAAACTGGGCCCCTAATACCACCGTATGCGTACCCCAAGGAGTCCTTTTTTATGACTAAAAAGACAAAATATTTTGTTTATTTTCGAGTATAGTGAGAAGGCAAAACATATAAGTTCGACGAAATATATTTCTTATTTTCGAGTATAGTGAGAAAGCAAAAATATATGAGTTCAACGAAGTATATTTTTATAAGTGGTGGGGTAATATCAGGAATTGGTAAGGGTATCACCACCTCTTCATTATCTGCAATTCTTCAGGCCAAGGGTTTTAGAGTTTCCCCGGTTAAGATAGACATGTATTTAAATATTGACGCCGGCACTATAAGACCACAAGAACACGGAGAAGTTTTTGTAACGGAGGATGGGATTGAGACAGATCTAGATTTAGGTCACTACGAAAGATTTCTTGGGTTAAATTTATCAAAAAATAATTATATAACGACCGGACAGGTTTATCAGAAAGTTATTTCAAAGGAAAGGGCATTTGAGTATGACGGCGAAGACGTTGAGGCTATTCCTCACGTCACCGATGAAATAATTAGAAGAATAAAGCTCGCCGGAAAAGAACTAGATGCCGAAATTATTTTAATAGAGTTAGGCGGTACGGTGGGGGAATATCAGAATTCACTTTTTTTTGAGGCCTCTAGAATATTACAACTTAATAATCCTGGCGATGTCGCCAATATTCATGTTGCCTACCTACCTATTCCAAAAAGCTTAGGGGAAATGAAATCAAAACCAGTTCAGCAATCGGTAAAGAGTTTAAATTCTATGGGTATACAACCGGATATTTTGGTGGGTAGGAGTGAAATCCCCATGGATAATAAGCGAAAGGAAAGGTTAGCTCTTTTTTGTAATGTTAGGTTTGAAGACGTTATATCAAATCCGGATGTCGACACTATTTACCGGGTGCCTCTTGTTTTAGATCGTCAAAATATAGGTGAAAAGATATTACAAAAATTAGGTTTGAAATCAGAGAAAAAGGATTTAACTGAATGGAAGAAATTAATTGATAAGATTGATTCGATCAAAAGGAAAGTTAAAATTGCAATAGTAGGTAAATATTTCTCTACGGGAGATTACCAACTCGAAGATGTGTACGTTTCGGTTATTGAGGCTCTGAAACATGCCGCTTGGGATTCTGGAGTTAAGGCAGATCTTATTTGGGTCGATTCTGAGAAATTCGGAAAAGGTAAAGATATTAAAGAAAGTTTTGCTGAAGTAGATGGTATTGTTGTGCCCGGTGGTTTCGGGGTCAGGGGTGTTGAGGGAATTATAGACACTATTAGATTCGCGAGAGAAAATAAAAAACCATTTCTTGGATTGTGTTATGGAATGCAGCTTGCAACAGTTGAGTATTCAAGGAATGTTGGAGGTTTGGAGGGGGCTCATACAACTGAAATAGATAAAAAAACCCCTTATCCAGTAATCCATATCATGCCTGAACAAGAAAAATTACTTGTTGGGAAGGAATATGGAGGTACGATGCGCCTTGGATCTTTCCCCTGCAGACTTATTAAAGGGACCTTGTCTTATGATTCCTACGGTGAAAACACCATCCACGAACGTCACAGACATCGCTATGAATTTAATAATAAGTATAGAGAACTTCTTGAAAAAAAAGGTTTAATAATATCAGGAACCAGCCTTAATGGTAAGCTTGTGGAAATAATTGAGCTACCAAACCACCCATTTTTTGTGGGGACTCAATTTCACCCAGAATTTAAGTCTAGCCCCTTAAAGCCGCACCCTCTTTATACTTCTTTTTTAAGAGCTTGTAAGAAGGATTGAATTTCATTCAAAAACTGGGGATTCTATAAAATCTGGGAAAGTTGATTTTTGAATATTCTCGTTTTCATTTTCAAATTTTTCTAACATATCCAAAACACATCGTACTCCGGAAAGATTGACTCCTCTTTTTGTAGTCAAAAATCTAATAAATTGAAGAGTTTTGACATTGTCTTGTGAATATCTTCTACGATTTGTTTTTGTCCTGTAAGGTAATACCAATTTCTCATTTTCATAAATCATTAATGTTCTTGGGTGAACACCAATTATTTCTGCGGTTACTGATAGTGTAAATAAGGGTTTGTTGTTTTTTGGGTCCATAGATTATTTTATATTAAAGTATACAACGCTCAACAACTTTTTTATAATACAATGCTGTTACTATTTTTACAACATCAAATATAAAGATAGATTTGCTTGTGGAGAAAACCAAAAAGGATCAATCGTAGGTCTGTCTTGTAATCTGGCTCACTTGACAAACGTAAAACAAAGGTGTTACATAAATCTAACAAACTCCAAAATAGGAGTTTATTACTGCCCATAGAAACTTCTTTCTAATTAACTATATCAATAGTGTTTATTATATAAGTAGGTGACTAATTAGAGGGGAGGTGAATAGATCAGTTAATTTCTGATCGCCAAAAATGGCTATGACAACTGAAGAAGCAGGCCGCAGAGGTGGTCTAGCTGTTAAGAAAAAATACGGACCGACTTTTTACGCCGAAATTGGAAGAAAGGGTGGACAGGCCACAAAGCGAAACTATGGTTCAGACTTTTACTCTAAAATTGGTGAAAAAGGCGGGGAAGCTGTTAAGAACAAACTAGGTACAGCTTTTTACTCTGATATAGGTAGACGTGGTGGTAAAGCAAGAGCCAGAAAGCAAATGCAGCTTGGATTTTAAATATAATAAAGGAAGGTATTAGGGTAAAACCCCCAATATTTTGGGGGTGGACTTATCAAATTTAGCCCGAGGGGTGTAAGATTACAGTAGGATCTTAGTTGATCAAAGAAAAATCGCTTGTTAAACAGGCGATTTTTTGGTTTAATTTAGCGTGCTATGTTTAAATTTGTTTCTTCCAAAGTAGATTTCCCAAAAATTGAAAAAGAAATACTAAGTTATTGGAATAAAAATAGTATTTTAAAGAAATATATTGATAGAAACCAGTCATCTCAGAAAAAATTCAAATTTATTGATGGTCCCATAACTGCAAATAATCCTATGGGAGCCCACCACGCGTGGGGTAGAACTTATAAGGATCTTTGGCAGAGATATTTTAATATGAAGGGATACAAACAAAGATTCCAAAATGGATTTGATGAGCAAGGTTTGTGGATCGAAGTTGAAGTGGAAAAGGAGTTGGGACTAAGGACAAAAAAGGACATAGAGGATTTAGTTAAAGGTGATAAATTCAAAAGTATTGATAAGTTTGTAGAATTTTGTAAGGAAAGAGTCAAAAAGTTCTCTTATATTCAAACAGAACAAAGTAAAAAGCTTGGTTATTTTATGGATTGGGATAATTCCTATCATACTTCATCTGATGAAAACAATTTCGCAATTTGGCACTATTTAAAAAATATTTACAAAAAAGGCTGGCTTTACAAAGGAAAAGATAGTGTACCATGGTGTCCTAGGTGTGGAACAGCTATTTCTCAGCACGAAATTCTAACTGAAGAATATAAAGAGATTACTCACAAAGCAGTTTTTGTTAAATACCCAGTTATCAATCAGGATTTCAGCTTACTAATCTGGACAACTACACCATGGACTCTTCCTGGAAATGTTTCTATCGCCGTGAATCCAAATTTCAAGTACACAAAACTGACCAACAACTCAACGAAGGAATCAATAATTTTAGTAGCAGAAACTGAGATTAACCAAGATAACGAGAGTCGGATTCATAGTATTGCTGAGCTTAAAAAAATATTTTTAGCTGAGTCTAAAGGAGCTGTTGATACGATTCTCGGTAAGGAAATTGTAGAGTTATCCCGAGGTGGTTACGCTGGACCCTTCGACGATCTCGAAAATGTAAAAAAGGCTAGAGAATCAAACCTGTCAAACTTCCATAAAATAATTGCTTCCAAGGATTTAGTTACACCAGACGAAGGAACGGGTTTGGTTCACATTGCTCCCGGAGCAGGCGAAGAAGATTTTCGGCTCGCTAAAGAGCAAAACCTTCCTGTTATTGAGCTTATTAATGAAGATGCGAGTTATATTGGAGGTTTGGGAGAATTTTCTAGTAAAAACGCAAAAAAGCACCCAGAACTAATCATTGACTACCTAAAGAATAAAGAAGGCGGTAAATTTTTCTTTTTGGAGGAAGATTTCAAGCATCGTTATCCAACCTGCTGGAGATGTAAGACGGAACTTGTTTGGCGAGTGGTGGATGAGTGGTATATAGCGATGGATAGTAATGATCCCGAAAAAAAGAAGACCTATAGAGAACTGATGAAGGAAGTGATAAAAGAGATAAATTGGCTTCCAAAGTGGGGATACGATCGAGAACTAGATTGGTTAAACAATTTGCAGGATTGGTTGATTTCAAAGAAAAGGTATTGGGGACTGGCTTTACCTATTTGGGAATGTCAAAAATGTGGTCATTTTGATGTGATTGGCTCCCACGAGGAATTAAAAGAAAGAGCTATTGAAGGTTGGGATAAATTTAAAGGAAATTCTCCTCACCGGCCTTGGATAGATTTGGTAAAGATAAAATGTTCAAAATGCGGCGAAAAAGTGGCCAGAGTAGCGGATGTTGGCAACGTTTGGCTAGATGCTGGAATTGTACCTTATTCGACGATTCATTATTTCACCGATAAAAAATACTGGAGGGAATGGTTTCCAGCGGATTTTATAACTGAGTCTTTTCATGGGCAATTTAAAAATTGGTTTTATTCACTTATAGCATTGTCCACTGCCCTAGAGTACAAAGCACCATTTAAAACTTTGTTGGGTCACGGACAAGTTCGAGATGAAAAAGGAGAGGAGATGCATAAGTCAAAGGGCAATGCTATTTGGTTTGACGAGGCCGCCGATAAAATGGGTGTAGATGTGATGAGGTGGGTGTATTTAAGGACCAATCCGGAGCATAATGTAAATTTTGGTTATAACGTGGCGGATGAAACAAGGAGAAAGGTTTTCCTAATTCTATGGAATGTTTACGTATTTTTTATAACTTATGCGAAGTTAGATAAATGGCAACCAACGAAAACTGAAAAACTTAGTTTTTCTGATTCCTTAGATAAGTGGGTAATATCAGAGTTAAATCAGTTAATTGGAAAAGTCAATAAAGATTTAGGTAAATATGATGCTTATTCGGCATCGAGAAGCATTGAAAAATTCATAATAGATCTTTCCACTTGGTACGTGAGAAGAATTAGAGGTAGAGTTGGCCCTACGGCAAAAAACGGTGAGGAAAAAGATAACACCTACCTAGTTCTTTTCATTACACTCACAAAACTTTCACAACTTATGGCTCCATTTACTCCTTTTATTTCTGAAGAAATGTTTAAAAATCTTACCGGTGAATTATCGGTACACCTAACAGATTTTCCTCAACCAAATAAAAATATGGTGAATAAGGATTTGAGTAATAAAATGGAACAAATTAGAAAATTGTCTGAAAGCGCTCACTCAATTAGAAAAGATAAAGGAGTAAAATTAAGGCAACCACTTAGCTCATTCACCTACGGTAAGGAACAAGAAAAAATATCTTCAGACTTAGAGCAAATTCTTGCTGAGGAGCTAAATGTGAAGAAAGTGGTGTATGAATCTGGTAAATCTCCAGCTTTTGATTTTAAACTTACTACTGAATTATCAGAAGAAGGTGAGGCAAGAGACATTGTGCGAAGTATACAGGAAAAAAGAAAAGAATCAGGATGTGTTCTCGATGAATTAATTACGGTTGAACTCCCTGAATGGCCTAAAGAATTTGAAGAGTACATAAAAAAGGAAACTTTGACGAAAGATATTAAAAAGGGTCCAAAAATCATAATAACGAGAACGAAGTGAGAATAACAGGATTCACACTTTTATTTACTGCTGTTAGAATAATTTTCACACATGACGTTTCTTAAAGGGGTAGATTGGGTACTTTTACTTTCCGCTATTTTTCTCTCTATAGTTGGCATATTAATGATATATAGCTCTTCTGTCTTACCAGAAGAAGTAGATTTGACTTTTGTTTTCAGACAAACATTATTTGTGCTATTTGGCTTACTCTTATACTTGATGGTGACAAATATTGATTATCGACAAATAGTTCAAGTTGCCCCTATTTTATACATTTCAATCTTGATATTACTTGGATTGACCTTTGTATTTGGAGAAAGCACCAGAGGATCTGTTCGTTGGATCGATCTAAAATTTATAACCATACAAGCTTCAGAAATAGCCAAACCAATAATTATTTTGGCTTTAGTCTCCTTTTTTTCAAAATACCCTCCGAACAAATTAAAAAATACCTTAATATCGTTAGCTATCGTGGCCTTCCCTGCCTTACTGGTGTTTTTGCAACCAGATCTTGGTAATGCCCTGATACTTATGCTACTTTGGGTAATTATCATCTTTGTGGCAGGAATTAGATTTCATCAAATCTTTCTTTTTTTAATCATCTCGGTGCTGACTCTGCCTTTCATTTGGTCCTCTTTTAGGGATTACCAAAAGGAGAGGATTCTTAGCTTTTTGAACCCAGAAAAGGATCCATTAGGATCAGGTTACAATCTAGTCCAGTCAATAATTGCTGTTGGGAGCGGTGGGTTATTCGGTAGAGGTTTTGGTAGAGGTACACAGAGTCAATTGAACTTTTTACCGGAGCAGAAAACTGATTTTATCTTTGCTACCGTCGCTGAGCAACTAGGATTTTTTGGTGTGCTGCTTGTTTTAGGGTTCTTTGCCGCCATAATTTATAGAGTATTTTCGATTTTTAATGAAGCGAGGGATAATATTGGTCCACTGATTGTCGTGGGTGTTGGGAGTTTAATTGTTATCCATGTATTTATTAATATTGGAATGAATCTAGGCCTCTTACCCGTTACTGGGGTAACTCTTCCTCTGCTTTCCTTCGGCGGAAGTTCATTGATAACAATTATGATCAGTTTGGGATTGGTAAATTCTGTTTCCCGATACTCCAAGCGTTCTACTGTTTGATATATTAGATACCAGTTGACATAAATTTATTAAGCCTATATTATTAGTCCATGAAATATGCAGTTTTTTCCTCTGGAGGCAAGCAATACTTGGTTTCAGAAGGAGATAAAGTGAAAATAGAGAAAATCGATATCGAAAAAGGAAAGCCTGTAGAATTTGATAGGGTACTGTTATCAGTTGACGAAAAGAAAGTGGAATTTGGTAAGCCTTATCTTAAAACTAAAATTAAAGGGGTAGTTGAGGATCAATTGAGAGCCAAGAAAATAAGTGTTTTTAAATATAAGGCTAAAACTGGTTATCATAAGACACGGGGTCATAAGCAAAATATTACAGAAGTAAAGATAAACGAAGTTTAAAGGATAAATATGGCACATAAGAAGTCAGGTGGGGCAAAAGCAAAACAGGGAAGTAAACCAACTGGTAAGAGACTTGGCGTAAAACTTTATGCTGGGGAAAAAGCTATACCAGGTAGCATAATAATAAGACAAAGAGGAACAAAGTTTTTTTCTGGGGTAGGGACGGATCTAGGTAGAGATCATACTATTTTTTCAAAAATAGCTGGGGTAGTGAACATCAGGATAAAAGCGGGCCGAAAATACATAGACGTGATAGAAAAAGGAAAAAATGGAAGTTAATACTGAAATACTTGAGCTTGAGATTGACTTTCTTCAACCAAACCCATTACAACCCCGAGGACAAATATTACCAGATTCACTAGTAGAACTTGCAGAATCAATAAGAGAACACGGAATTTTAGAACCATTGCTAGTAGCTAAAACTCCAGCGGGTTACCAGATTATTGCTGGTGAAAGGAGATGGAGGGGAGCTAAGCTAGCGGGACTTTCGAAAGTCCCTGTGATACTCAAAGAGACTTCTACCCAAGGAATGCTTGAGATGGCAATAGTCGAAAATGTTCAAAGGGTGGATTTAAATCCGATCGAAAGAGCCCAAGCTTACGTGAAACTTTTAGAGGAATTTGGTTTGTCCCCGACTGATATTGGTCAAAGAGTAGGAAAAAGCGGTCCTTACATTTCAAATACCCTTAGGCTACTGGATCTACCAGATGCCTTGAAGGATGGTTTACTTTCAAACTCAATATCTGAAGGCCATGCTAAAGCTGTTCTTGGATTAGAAGAGGTAAACTTAATGATTCAAGCTTACAAACAAATTCTAAAAGACAACCTTGGAGTTAGATCTACAGAAGAACTTGTTAGGAGAATGAAAGCGGGTGCCCAAATAAAGCCAAGAACTGGAAGAACTTACGAGCATACACCAGATGTTGCTAAGATGGAAGAAGAAATAGCCAACTCCACTGGTGTGAAGGTAAAGTTACTCAAATCATCAAAGGGCGGAAGACTTCTTTTAATTTTCAAATCGGACGAGGAATTGGAAAGCCTTCATAAGAAACTTACTGTTGGGTAAAGTTTACCCTTTTAATAATCGAAATTTCCGACAAAGGCCAGTATCTTAACCAACCTTTTCCAATAATATTTTCTCTTGGTAGTTTACCCCACTCTCTTGAATCAAAACTTTGGTTGCGATTATCTCCAAAAACAAAATACCTATCTTCTTCCATTTTTATTTCAACACCGTTACTCAATTGGGTTCCTGGAGAAATAGCGCCATTGATTGAGTAAGGCTCTTCCAATTTAAATCCTTGGGGATTTTCATCATTTTTAATAATTATTTCACCGTCTATAATACTGATAGTTTCTCCCGGTAGGGCGATTATCCTTTTTATGTAGTCAAAATTCTCATCAATTGGTGCTTTGAAGATCACAATATCACCTCTCCTTGGGTCATCAAATCTGTAGCTGATCTTATCTGTTAAGATGTATTGACCATCGCTTAGATTTGGTTCCATGCTGGATCCTCGAACTTGGTGTGGCTGAAGAAGAAAGAGATAGACGACAACAAAGATAGCGGCCGCCACAACGATGGTTTCTATTATATCAATAAAATATCCCCACAAGGGATGTCTGTCTTCCATAATATACTTGATTAGGTCTATCTAAGTATAACTGCTTTTAGTTTTGCCTTTCAATAGCAAGATTTGTTAGAATCTTATAGCTAGGGACGGTTAGCTCAGCGGTAGAGCGCTGCA
>JACZRW010000067.1 GCA_022574495.1 Patescibacteria group bacterium
ACGTCGGCAGGAATCGTCCCGATTGACTCGAAGTTTCCTCTGGAGAATTTCAGAAGGATGGCTTCGGCCAAATCTGAAAGCGAAAAAAAGAGTTTTGAGAAACAGTTTGAGAGGGATGTCAAAAAACACATAGACGATATAAGCAAAAAGTATATTTTAACCGAAGAGGGAACGATTGATTATGCACTGATGTATATACCAAGCGAGGCGGTTTATTATGAGATTGTAAATAACACCAGGCTTTTTGATTACTCGGGAGAGAAACGTGTTTTGCCGGTTTCTCCCACAACTTTTTACGCATACATGAGAGTAATTTTAATGAGTTTTGAAGGGCAAAAAATAGAGAAAGAGGCGCGGGCAATTTTGGCGGCGCTGCGGGCAATCGGGAAAGACTACAGCAAGGTCGAAGACAATCTAGGCACGCTGCAGCGACATTTGAATAACGCCTACAATATGATGAGCAGTGTTCTAACTTCCTTTACTCAACTCGGCCAAAAAATCACTTCAACTCAAACCCTTGGGGAAGGAGTGAAAGAAGAAACAAAGAAATTGGAAGAATGATTACGCTCCAAAGAACAGTTGATTATATAGTCAATGAGACTATACAGCTTAAGAATAAATACACGGATGAGATTAGCGCTCCTATCGACTGGGTAGCCGTTTTTGCTCAAAATGGCCAGGAATACGAAAGTTTTTTAAAAGAAACTAGAAGTATGGGAAAGATAGTAAAAGATACGTCGACTGGTCCAATTTTTAAGTTAGACAGTCCGATTAAAACAAAGGCGGGAGAACTTTTCATAATTAAAATTCGAAAACCCGACAAAACACGCCCTCAAAGAGGAGATGCTGATTTTAGGATAGATAATTACAAAGAGTTTAAAGAAAAATATTTTTCCGATAAGCATTTCTCCTTGATAGAAAGAAAAGATTATCAGATGTTGGAATTGAAGGATTCGGATTTCGACGTTTTAGTTTATTTTTCGAACCCGCCAATTTCTAAAGTTTTAGGTCTAAGTTAAATTTAGACTTCGTAGCTATTATCAACACCGGGTGTTGACCAGCCTTGAACCCAAAAGACATGAGAGGCCATTATTTGTCTTACTCATAATGATGGAATTTGATAGAGGACCTATATTCAACCCGGAAAGAAAGTCAGCTGTTTTAAACGGCAAAGAAGTACGGTATTTAGAGAGCCAAGGAATCTCTTCAACACACAATCCATTAGTCATGATTCCCGGATGGCCGGTTTCGGCCCATTCTCTAGCGCCTTTGATGCAAAAGTTAGGGGAAGATGTTAAATGTTATGCGTTGAATCTTCCGGGTTTTGGAGGTTCGGAAACAGACTATGGAACTAATCACAGTTTTTCCTATTATGCTGAATTTCTAGATCAATTTCGCGAGCGCATAGTCGGCTCTAAAGAGGTTAATTTATTTGGTTATTCAACCGGAGGAGTGCTTGGAATTGTGTATGATAATAAATTTCAGAATACTCTTGATAAATTAATTGTGTTTTCTCCTCCCTACAATGGCATAGAGTATTACCAGCAAGCCAGCGAGAAAGACATCAGATATTTTTCGCTTTTTGTTTTACTGAGGAGGTATCGGCCACTGACACGTCTTTTAAATAACAGATTAGTAATAGGCCGGATAGTAGAGACAGTGATTAATGACATATACTCGGGAGGGTATCCAGGGTTGGTCCCTACGGGTGGGCGTTTTACTAAAGAGCTGATAGAAGAGAGTAGCAAATTTAATGTTAAAGCAGTCATTGATTTGGCTGCAGATTTATCTGGTCATGATTTCTCCGATAAGGCTAAAAGAGTAAGAGCACCAACTTTGGTAATTGCTGCAGAGAACGACGAAGTAGTGACTCCGGAGATGGTAAGACCGCTGTCTGAACTGATACCGGGGAGTCAATATGTATTAATCCCGGATGGGGATCATTCTGTAGGACTCGCAGAGCCCGATAAAATGGCTCGTTTAATCGTTGAATTCTTGCGCG
>JACZRW010000040.1 GCA_022574495.1 Patescibacteria group bacterium
GCGGTAAAAGCCGGAAAGGAATTGAGTGGTGGGAAATGCGAAGGTGAAGGACCGGTGAAACTAGGTGCTTTGCCAATGGATGAAAAAGATTTTCCCCATTTAGAACCATATGGCCTCATGGTAGACGGCCACGTAACCCCAATAGATCATTGGTATTTTGCCCCAGCCAGCCGCGATTCTGCAATAGATGCTTACAATGTGTATGCCCCAGCCGATGGTACAATAACCCAGATTCAACGAAGAGAAAGAAATGACGATTTATCAGATGTTAAAGAAGAATTCAGACTAGTGATTACCTATACGTGCACGTTCCTAAGCTACTATGATCTTATTACTGTTTTAGACCCATCTGTTACTGCAAAAGCAACCGAATTAAAAAACTCAAATTTCGCAAATGTGGAAATTCCGGTGAAAGAAGGACAGTTAATTGGAAAGATAGGCAAGCAAACCCTTGATTTTGCTGTTTGGGATACCGAGAAACCCTTATCTGGATTTGTGATCCCTGAGCACTACGAGAGAGAACCTTGGAAGATTTACACAGCCAATCCTTTTGATTACTTCACTGATGAGATTAAGAAAATATTACTAGCTAAAAATTTAAGGACTTTAGATCCAGTGGAGGGTAAAATTGATTATGATATTGATGGAAAGCTAGTGGGAAATTGGTTTGTAGAAGGGACCAATGGATATGCAGGAACCAATCAAACAAAATACTATGAAGGACATATGTCTGTTGTTTACAACCATTTAGACCCAACCACAATCATTATTTCAATTGGGGATTTCAATGGTAAACCAGAGCAGCTGGCCGTAAAGGGAAATAAACCAGACCCAGCGAAAGTTGATAAAAAATCCGGGTTAGTAAAATACGAACTATATAATTTCCAGTATTTAAAACCAAATGGCCAGCCGGCAGAGGTAGATTTTGTAAAAAATATGAAAGTTAAAGCAGGCCAAGAACTACGCGGCACCGTTCTTTTTCAATTGATCAAAAAAAGAAAATTAAAGATGGAGGCTTTCCCAGGAAAATCTGCATCGCAAGTGTCTGGATTTACTTCTTCTGCAAGGATTTACGAGAGGTAAAAGAAAAAAGTATGTAATTAAAGTTAAGGCCGGCCTTTGGGTTAAGGCCGGCCTGTAGGTGCGCTACTCGGGTTGGCGACATCAGTCTTGGGTGAGCGATAACCCGTTAGAGACTAGATCTCGATCTCGTCGAAGTCGGCAAGAGCGCGGATATTACCAGTATAACCACAGTTGCGAGCAGCAACCCTGGCTTCCTCGAGGATGTTATCCACGTCCTCATCGGTCGACAACGGATCATGATGGGTCAGACAGAGTTCACGGACTCCAGTTTCATTTGCCAGTCGAACACAGTAATCCGGTGTACCGTGCCCGAAGTTGGCCGTGTATCTGTCGTATGCCGCTCGTGTGTACTGGCAGTCAATCACTAGAACGTCAGCTCCTTGGAGGTGACGAGCCATATCCAGTGAGACTGCATCTGTGTTTTCGTGGTCGGTCATGAACACGAAAACACGACCAGTAGTCCTTTCCTCGAACCGGTAGGAGATTGCCTTCTCAGGGTGGTGGGTCCGGATCATCCGGATAACCATGCACTCACTGATCGGGTATTTTCCCCCACGAATTTCGACTTGAGCAGGATGCTTGTTTTCGGCGAGAGTGAACTCGTCGATCTTCATGAGTCGAATTCCCGCGTCGCGGTCCGGATGCATCACCAAGACGTGTGCATTAGGATTGGGTATTCCTTTGCACCTGAAATGGTGACTTACTAGGGAGTAGTCCACTGGGTGGAAGGGTGGCTTCATGATGGTATTGAGCATTTGGTATGGCCCAATCCCATGCTCTTCCGGTCCGAAACATTCAAACCGAAAATCTTGCTTGAAGGTGGCGGGACATAGCAATAGCCCCTGGGTGTGGTCATGGTGAAAGTGAGTGAACAGTAAGTCTGCCCCACTTGCACCCTCCCTAAGAAGCTTCTTACCCAAAGGCACAATACCTGTGCCAGCATCCACAATCAGAGCACGATCGTCGATAATGGTTTTGGACAGGATCTGCAAGGAGGTCGTGTTTCCTCCGTACCTGTTGTAATCAGATCCAGCCACTGGTACAGAACCCCTAGTTCCGTAGAACTTGACTAGCATCGCTGGGTTTCTCCTTTCTCTTTCTCTCACCCCAGCTGAGTGGTTGCTCGTTCGAGTCGCACCAGGGTAATTATACTCCTTTTTGTAAGGAAATCAACAAACTATAGGTTGCTTGATTGGTTAAAGGGGTTTGATAGCTTCTATTTGTTTTTAGAATTTATTTGGGCCTTTACAGATTTTTCTATCCATTTTTCTAATTCATCTCTATCTTCCATAATCTCAGCGGGAAGCTCCCAGTAGGATAAAGTTACATCTTTTCCTTTGTGACCAGTGTAGACAAAGGGCTTACTACCGTGTTTTTCATAATCAGACCGGTTACTTTCATCCACCTTGAAGAATATCTGCCCATCTCCTATCAGAGCAAAGAAAACCCCATCCAAATAGATTCCCCAGCCACCAAACATATGCTTTGAAGTAATTCCGTCTATATCACGGAAAACTTCCATCATTACATAGTCATGAAAAGAATCATCCTTACCCATATGGTTTCTTATAACTAAAGGCTTTACAAGTGTCAAGTTTGCAATAAATCGTATAATGAATCTATGGACGAAGATAAGCAGAGCTTGCGTTTTGACAAACTAAAAAAAGAAGAAATGAAGAAAAAGCTTTCACCGGAACTATATAAAATCGCGGTGGAAAAGGGTACAGAGGCGCCTTTTTCAGGGAAATACGTTTTTACCAAAGATAATGGTGTATATAAATGTCTCGTTTGTGGGAATCCTCTTTTTTCCTCTGATACAAAATTTGAAAGCAATACCGGCTGGCCCAGCTTTTACGATCCTATAAATCCAGATTCGGTGAAATATCATGAAGATAAAAGTATGGGTGTAGGCAGAACAGAAATTACCTGCGGAAAATGTGGTAGCCACCTTGGTCATGTGTTTGATGATGGACCCAAACCTACCGGGAAGAGATATTGTATAAATTGTGTTTCGCTTGATTTAAAAAAGGAAAAGTAAATAAATAACTTGGTAGTTGAAATTAGTACTTAATGGGTGTAAAGTCGTGGTGATAGAAGATGGAAATCGGAAGGAAGCCAATAATATATTTGATAACAGCAGTAGGGGTTATAATTATTGTGTTTATTCTTCTCGCAGTTTTAGTATAACAATCGTAATTCTTCGTTTCACCTATAGGTTTTAGATTGTAGCAATATCCCTTTTGATGAAGATAATGGCGCCAATTATAGTAGTAACTATCCCAACTACAAGAAACAAAGCAATATTCAAAATATCAATCTGATTATGTACAACCGCCGAATTAAAGTCGTAATAATGGAAAAAAGAAGCGTATTTTAGACTAGATAATGATTCTTGGAAAGATGAAAACAAATTCAGACCATACATGATAATTAACATACCCCCGGTAATAGCGGCTGGCCTTCCTCTTGTGGAGGAAAAGCTAGAAATCATCATACAAATACTAAAGATTGCAAACGCAAAGAGAAAGCCAATAATAGAAACCGCTAAGTAATTTTGGATTCTATAGTCCACATTATGAAGAGTGGCAAAGGGAACAACCGAAAAATTGGATAAAAAGACAAAAGCGGTGATTATCGACAGACCAGAAAAATATTTAGCTAAGAAAATCTTCAATCGGGAAATTGGTTGAGCAAGTAAAAGCTCGATAGTGCCTTTATCAATCTCACCGGCAATTGCCGCAGAGGCGAAAGTTATAACCATAATAATAAGAATTATAGGCCAAAGGAAACTGAAATACTCTCCGGCCATGAATCCTTCTAGAGAACCTACAAAAGTGTCAATCTCAATCGCAAAGGCTTGTAGCAAACCTTCGGGGTAAGCTTCAAAAGCTTCCTTCAGCTTTTCTCGTTCCTTGAAAATAGAAGGAAATAATGCTACATACATCCAGACAAAAGCGACACTTATGATTGTGTAAATTACTAAGCTGATTAAGCTTTTCCTAATTGTTTTAGTAAATAAAGTAAGCATATTATTTTCGAACCAGCGAGTTAGAAAACGTCATCCGCATGGTGTCATTTTCGAACCTGCGTGTAAAATAAACGTCATCAATAGGATGTCATTTATAAAACTCCATAAATACTTCTTCCAGACTAGCGTGGGTAATTTCAAGATCCTTAAGATTTTTGTAATCAACCAACTTTGATATTAGTGGTTTGATATCACCCTTAACTTTTAGGGCTAAGCCACCGGAGAATTCCTTTATTAATTCTGCTCCATCAGCAGTTAGTTCTTTTTTGGGTACATTACCCTCAAAATAGGCATAGATAGTGTAAATTTTCTTGGCTCGAAGGTCACTCATTGTCTCGACAGTGACAATTTTCCCTTCCTTGAGAACAATTGCCCGATCACAAATTTTTTCTACCTCTGCAAGATTATGAGAGGACATAAGTACAGTATTTCCTTTGGCGACTTGGGCTTTGAGAATTTCGTAGATATAATTTTGGAGCAGAGGATCTAGACCCACAGTTGGTTCGTCTAGAATTAAGAGTTTGGGTTGGTGCATAAGCGCAAGAATTATCCCTAATTTTCGACGGTTTCCGGTGGAAAGAGCACTAACTTTTTTATGAGCATCAAATTTTAAATTTTGAATAAGTTCTTCATCTAGTTGACTGACTCCTCGTATTTTCTCCAGGAAATTAATATGTTCTTGTCCGGTCCAGGAACTGTAAAGGGTGGATTCACTAGAAAGGTGCCCGATGTCTTTTTTAAGGATGGCTGAGTTTTTTCGGGCGTCGAGGCCAAAAATCTCTATTTTACCTTCAGATGGTCGAATAAAATCCATCAGACAACGGATAGCCGTAGTTTTCCCGGCACCATTTGGACCAAGGAAACCCACTATTTCTCCTTTTTCAACTTCGAAGGAAATACCATCCACCGCTTTTGTTTTCCCAAAATGTTTTTTTAAGTTTTGGACACTTATTACCGCCATTACTTAAAGAATTTTATACTAATATTTGGTTTCTTTTCAAGTATTTCTAAAGCCCATGAAAGTTGGTTAATATTAAAAGGTTTAACCACTTTTTACATCCTCTAAACCGTCTAAATAATATGCAGTTAGAATAACTTCGATATGAGTGAGGGCTTGAGGGAGATTACCGAGCATCTCCCCTGTCTTTGGGTCAAACATCTCAGAGAAGATTCCCAAAGGTGAACCTGTCTTTAAGAGCCGCTCATACATTTTTTTGGCCTCATCTAGTCGGTTCAAAAGAATCAGATTTTGTACTAGCCAAAAATTAACGGCCAAAAATGTACCTTCGTCTCCACCTACTCCATCTGGTGCCTCTTCTGGAATATATCGGTGTAGAAAATTATTTTCTTCTAGTTTATTTGTAATTGCGTCGATTGTTGAAAGCATTTTAGGATCGTCAATGGGGATAAACCCGACGAGTGGCATTAGCAATGAAGCGGCATCTAAAGCTTTTGTATCGTAGTGCTGGGTAAATGACCCGACTTTATTGTTGTAACCTTTACTCATTACATCAGCTTTTATCTCTTCTTTTGTCCTCTCCCACCTTTCAATTTTTTTAGAAGCGTAATTTAACGACTGGGCAATTTTTATACCTCTGTCGATAGCTACCCAAGAAAAAACCTTGGAGATTACAAAATGCTGTGGTTCTGAACGAACCTCCCAAATACTTTTGTCCTTTTTTTCCCAATTACTATGTACGGCCTCCACCAAACTCTCTATAAGTTGCCAAACGGTTGGTGTGATTTGCCCACCTTCTTGATGAAAAATATAGGCGGCATCAAGTATTTCTCCAAAAATATCGAGTTGGAGTTGCTCTTCAGCGGCATTACCAATTCTAACTGGTTTTGATCCTCTATAACCTTCAAAATGGGTGAGTTCTTCCTCGTCTAGTTTACTTTCTACACTAACTCCAAATAAAACTTTTAAATCTACCCCACATTTTTCACAAACGGTGGATAGCCAACTGAAATATTCTAAAGCTTCGGTATAGTCTCCAACAGCAAATAAAGCTTGCAGAGTAAAGGAAGCATCTCGTACCCAACTGAATCTATAATCCCAGTTTCTGGGCCCTCCAATTTTCTCTGGAATGGAGGTGGTTGCTGCAGCGACTATAGTACCAGTTGGACTGTAAAAAAGAAGATGGAGAATCAAGAATGACCTAGTCACCTCGTCTCGCCATTGCCCCGAATAATTAATTTTGTTGACGACGCCACGCCAATAACCCCTTGTTTCCCTTAGCCTCTTGTAGGTGACTAAAGAAGAAGTTTGTTTTGGTCGGGAATTCCAAGAGAGAACAAATATAATTTTCTCTCCCTTGGAAACCACAAATCTTCGATCAGTAACCTTTGTTGAAATACCTATTTTCACTGTTCCATCCGTAGCTAAGAAACCAAAGTTGGTTTTTGATACCTTTGTGTTATTTCTTGCGTAATTAAATTTTGGAGCAAAAATTATCTCAATCTCTGCCTTTCCTTTAGTACATTCCACAATTCGGTGAAGCTCATCTGACACATGAAATTTATCCCCCTCATCTAGGTGTACCGGCATAAAATCGGTTATCCGTATTTCCCCACCAGCAGTTTTGAAAGTAGTTACTAAGATATTAGTATTTTCTTCATACTTAGACTGGGATTTGTAGATCTCGGTAGGGCGAATCTGAAATTTGCCGCCTTTTTTAGAATCAAGAATCGATGCAAAGGTAGATGGAGAATCAAAGCGAGGCATACAAAGAAAATCGATACTTGCTTCATTACTAATTAAAGCAGCGGTGTGAGTGTTTCCTACAACTCCATATTCGGAAAGTTTTTTGTATCCGGCCATATATAAAATTATACAGTAATTGGGATTTAGGCATGTAAACAGGCTCACAATAAATACGTCGGATACATGAGTACGCCCCTTCGAAAAGAGGCGTACTCTTACAGATTTTCAACGAATCAACTTAATTTACTTACCTTCTACTATTTCTGCCATTCGTCTTGCTTGAAAGCCGAGAATCTTGCGGATAGTTGCTAGAGCCAAAGCAATAGACGTAAATAAGAAGGCAAGACCAACAAATTTCAGTGGTTCAACCCAAGCTTTTGTTGCTTGAATAGACGATAGTTGAGCTAAGAGTTCAGATCCAGATCCGGCTGCGTCTAACTCACCCTTGATATTGTGATTCCAGTAACTACTTGCTTGTGCGGCGAGATTTAGATCCACAATAAAGTTGATGATAAGAATTATTAGACCCAACATCATAAACATTGGAAAGAGCTTACCAGTCATAGGCTTTACCAAGACTTTAGGTTGTACACCAGCCGCTTTTTGAACAGTTACACCAGCCTGCCTCAAAGCTCCGATAATTGTTGCTAGTAGAAAAACAATTCCAGAGAATAGTAAACCCATCCCTAAGAATTTGAATCCAGGTAACCAAGCAAATGTAGATTCAATTGAAGCTTTTTGCAAGGCAAGTGTACTTCCAGCTTCAGCAGTATCTCTTACCAATTTTGAATTGGATAACCACTCAGAAATATCTTGAGAGTTCTGCCAACCAATGTAGAGAGAAATTAGCACAATCAAAAGCCCCATCACAACCGAGGGCATCCACATCATTTTCGCCATTCCTTGCATCATTTTATCCATGCTCGACATTTCAATGTTTGTTGTTTCTTTCATAGTTATTTTCCTTTCGCGATTTTCGGTATGGCTACTTCAAAAACTTTAGATCTAAGACCCAGAGTTTTTTTGATGCCAGTTAGAGAAGCTGAAATTGCTGTGAGTAGAAATGCTAGACCCACAAAGGTTAACGGTGTAATCCAAGCCGATGTAGTTTTAATAGATTCAAGTTGTCCGAGTACAATACTGCCAGATTCCGCTGCGTCACGAACCAATTTAGGATTTGAGTAATATTCAGCTACTGTTCCCGATAGGTTAATATGAATGAGCCAGGTAATAAATACTATTAGCAGACCGATGACAGTGAAAATTGGCATTAGTTTGGATCCCATTGGAGTCTCATTTAGATGTTGTTCAACTTCACTTGTACGCATTAGGTATTCACCTCCTTTCGTATTGATACTGATATCATATATCGGAGAAATTAACAATTAAGTGAGGGGGAACACAACTTTTATAACTTTTTGAAGATTTCTTTGGGGATGCCTATATCGGCTAAATAGAGCTTGCCAACGTACCTTTTAGATACGGGTTTTAATAAGCCCACTTTTGGGGTGGCGAGAGTTAGAGTTGCATATGATTTTACAGAGATCCCATTTGGCTGTCCTGTGTCTGGATTGAGTCCAGAAGGTAAATCTAATGAAATAGTTTTTACCTTATTTGAATTTATTGCTTCGATTACTGATTTTATGAGTCCTTTAACCTCTCCTTTTATATTGTATCCAAGTAGGGCATCTACTAGTAAATCAAACTTAGAAAGATTTGGTAATTCCGATAATATTTTCACATTAAGCTTCTTTAGCATTATCAGCTGATGATTAGTAGTTGGTTTGAGATTGTTAGAAGTCAAATAAACAGAAACTCGAAAACCTTTGGTATACAAATGTTTGGCTGCTACTAACCCACCGCCACCATTATGACCACTTCCGGCTAAAACAAGAATCTTTCCATTTCTACCCAAGAACTGAGCACATAAAGTCGCTAAATGAGACCCAGCCCGTTCCATCATTTGAAGAAGATCTATTCCAAAATCTTCGATAGCGATTTGGTCTAACTTTGCCATTTCCTTTGCAGTTACAGAGGCTTGGTCATAATTTTTGGGATTAATTTTTTGAATTGGACTCATGTTTATATTATATAGATTATGTATAGTATTTTATTTATGTGTCTTACACCACAAAACTATTTATTGATGCTGGTGTTAGAATAAGGGAATGTTGATAAGAACCTTTCGTGTTCGATGAGTAAGTCAAGTTTACATCTCACACAAAAGAACCTTGCCCCCCACCGTTGGTGGGACGTAAGATTTGGTATTAAATATGGATAAAATATGGTATTTAAAACAATTGGATATTTTTAAGGAGCTTGGGCCAAAGGATATTTCGGAAATTGGCGTTATTGTTGATGAAAAAAATGTTTC
>JACZRW010000041.1 GCA_022574495.1 Patescibacteria group bacterium
TGATACCACCTCTCCCTACTCGGCTAGTTTTACCGATGTGGATGAGGGAAATTATGAAATAAAAGTAATAGTTTATGATTCTAAAAACAAAACTGAAGAAGAAACAATAGATATTGAGGTGATTGATGGTGGTGGTTTGGGTCTAGGTTGGATTCAAAGCGGACCCTTACCGCAGAACTTTATTTTAGAAAGAAGGCGTTTCGCTTAGTTGTTAGTTGTTTTATACTTAAAAAAGTAGTAAACTATTTTCGCACTTTTAAATAATTTGCGGGACTGTGTACGATAGTGTGCTGCATCGCACCCAGTCCCGTCCCGCTCAGACCGATTGGAAGTAGTACGGGAGGAGAATGATGCCTTTACTTACCTGCATGCTAGGGGTGGGTGATGGCGAGGCGATCCCCCTTGAGGAGGGGCGAAAGTATCTTCTGGGTCGCGGCTTTAATAGGCATGAGCTTACTCTGGCCGAGACGTTGAAACCAGGCTCGATAGGAACGATCGTGAGCCTGGACATATTCGCTCGAAGGACTGGTGAGGAATCGCCGGTTCCGGATCGGACGATCGTCGCGCTGTTGCAGAATCTCGAGGAACTGCGTCTCCTAGTGGAGATGTACCTCCGGAAATTTGGTGGCTCTAGAGTGGCTGAGGAAACGATCCTCGATGCTGATGGTCAGTCTTGGCCTAGGGGTCTCAAACCCAACCCAAGGCGTCCCACCAGCCTGAACGCCACCATAAGGAAACGGGTCCTGGAACCGAACCGAGACTGGTTTGGCAAGTTCTATCGGCTCTATGGATCAGAGATCCGCCTACCCTGGAGGACGTACGAATTGGGCCCAACTGTAACAGCAATAAGTACCAACAGTATCGTCGTTAGAACCGCTAGGTAGCAGCGAACATCGGTTGTGTCTGAGCGGGCACATGGGCCATACGGGAGGGAGAGCCTAGATGACGGACCGTAGGGTCTTGTCAGAACTTACTCCATCCCAGGGGAAGAGACTATAGCAAAAAGGTAAGAACAGTTATGAAGACGGCATCTGCGCACACGTGCAGACCCTAGCGCCCCACTCACACTGGACTAACCTTCAATGCCTCGAGTCCTCGCCCCTGACGAGAGCATGTTCCTAGGAGATCCTCTCCCTCCCGGCCCTCCAAAGAGAGAGGAATACACAGCGACCTGAACTTCTTCGGGGAAGTAAGGTCGCTGTCACATCTTTAGAGAGATAACAATAATTTCTGTGGCTGCAACTACACAGAACGGAAAGGGAGTGATTACTGTGGTGACTACAGAGCTTCATGGCGAAGCCGTAGCAAACATCGAGGAAGCTGTTCGAACTATCCAAGACGAGTACGGTGACGGATTGTTGACAGTCCAAGAGCGAGATGACCGGATTGTCATACTGTACTTCGAGTGGGTTGAACGACTTGGGCGGAGCGAGATAGACCCGATTTTTGATCAGCTTGGAGCTCACTTTACCACTAAAACAATAGTGCAGTGGAGTGAGCCCGTTGGAGCGTAAAGAAGAGAGTAAGTTGCAGCTACGATAGCAGCCTGGGTTTTGAGGTCAACGGAACCCAGGCTGCAACTTCCTACTTTGATCTAATTTCTGCTTGCAGATCTTTTTTTAACTTTTCAATAATTTTCTTTCGAATTGAAACTATCTCTTTATCTTCCATCGTTCCTTTAGGATCGTAATATTCTAATTTTAGTAAAACTGACTTTTTCCCCTCCAAGGAAAATATCTCCCCTATTCCATAGTTGAGAATCTTTTTCTCATTGAGAGATTTAATCGAATTTAAAACCGAATCAACGGTAATATTATTTTGAATAATTAAGGAGACATCCTCTTTAACGGTCGGGTAAGTGAGTAATGCTTTATAAATTTTCTTTGTAGATGAAAACTTTATGAGTTTGTCAAAATCAAGTTCAAAAGCGACAATTTTTTTATTGATAGAGAAGTTCTTCAGTGTAATTGCTTTTACAAAACCTAAGTATCCAATTACTTCTTTATCAATTTTTAAAGTTGATGATTCTTCTGTCCAAATAGAATCATTTTCATTTTTTACAAACTCTCCTTCCTTTATACCCATGGTATTTAAAATTTGTTCAACGATACCTTTTATGTAAAAATAATCAGCTTTAGTTGTAGTTAAAGATATTTTATTCGACTGACTTGGTAATTTTGTTTTAGTATCAATTTGGGTTGAAAACGTTCTTCCGAATTCAAATAGTTCTACCTCATCAAAGTGGTTCAGATTTATTTCTATAGATTGAAGTAAGCCAATTAAAAGTGTTGGTCTCATATATTCGTAATCCACAGTCATTCGATTATTTACCTTCAGTGTCTTCTCGGTATCAAAATCTATATTTGTTACTGATTTAGCGTCTGTCATTGAGTGACTATACGTCTCATTTATTCCGAGACCGGTAAGAAGGTTTCTTACTCTTTTTGCCCAATCTACAGTGAATGAATCTTCGTGAGTAGGTATATCTCCTCTGGGTAATTTCTTTGGGAAATTGTTGTAACCCCAAATTCTACCGATTTCTTCAGCTATATCCTCGGTTGATTTTACGTCTGGACGCCAGGTGGGTGGTCTTATTTCAAATCTACTTTCATTTAGTGAAGGGCTAGGGAGGATCTCAAAACCTAAGTTGGATAAGATGTTAACCAAGTCGTCCTCTGAGATACTTAACCCCAGAATTTTTCTTACTCTTTCAATCGATATTTCAAAAGATTCAGACTTTACGGGGTAGTTTATACTTCTTATATTTGAGGCTAGATTACCACCGGCCTCTATCTTTAACAAGTGTAGTGCTCGTTCGAAAGCGTATCTATGACCATTTGGGTCTAGCTGCTTTTCAAACCTATTCGATGCTTCTGTGCGTAGACTGGTATATTGAGAGGTTCTACGAATTGCTACTGAATTATAAATTGGGACATGTAATACTATTGTGGATGTATTTTCATCTACCTCGCTATTTTCTCCACCCATAAGACCGGCCAAGTCTATTAATTTTTCTGAATCCTCAATTATTATCGCCCCTTTATGTAGTTTCCTTTCCTTCCCGTCTATGGTTATGACTTTTTCTCCTTCCTTTGAGGCTCTTAAGATCAGGCTACCGACAATTTTGTCATAATCAAAAGCGTGCATTGGTTGTCCAGTCTCCATCATCACATAGTTAGTAATATCAACAATATTATTCAAGGGTCTTATACCAACTAATTCTAACCTTTTCCTTATCCATTCAGGAGATTTTTCAACTTTGATATTATCAATAATTCCGATGGTGTAATAAGGACAAAGACTTTTATCTACACTCGAAAAATTAATTGATTTACGTCGTGAAGTTAATACGGTTTCGGAAAACGGTTCTGGAAGTCTGAGTTTCTCTTCGAATAAAACAGATGCTTCTCGGGCAATTCCGATTACACCCAAACAATCACCTCGGTTTGGGGTAATTTCAAAATCAAACACCACTTCGCCATCTTTTCTAGTAATCTCTTCTACTTTTGTACCCGAGAGTAAAAGTTTTTCAGCGATTTTCTCTTCATCCTCGGTTAATGTAACGAAATCCTTAAGCCAAGAAAGTGGAACTAACATAAAATTTAATCAATTATTAAAAACTAACTAAAATTGTTCTAAGAATCTTAGATCACCGCTGTACAACAGACGGATATCGTCGATTCCATACCTGAGCATCGCCAATCTATCGGGTCCCATACCAAAAGCCCACCCTATATATTTCTCTGGGTCTATGCCGCCATTTCGCAAAACATCTGGATGGACCATTCCAGAGCCTAATATTTCAATCCAACCCCTTTTTTTGTGGTAAACCTCTACTTCGACAGAAGGTTCGGTATATGGAAAGTTATGACCGTAAAATCTTACCTTAGATTTAGGGCCAAAAAGTCTTTTAACAAAGAAATCTAAGACCCCTAATAGATCCGTCAAAGCGGTTTTTTCATCAATAAGTAGCCCTTCTATTTGTAAAAAATCCGGTAGGTGAGTAGCGTCTGGCATATCTCTACGGTAGGCTCTTCCTGGAGATATAATCCTTATTGGTGGACTGTGCTTTTCCATATACCGTATTTGCATTGGTGAGGTGTGGGTTCTTAGTAATAGTTCATCATTTATATAGTAAGTTTGCTGAACATCTCTGGATGGATGATCCTTATGAATAAGAAGTTTTTGAAAATTGTATTCATCAGTTTCTACCTCTGGTCCGTCCACCCATGAAAATCCAAGATAGTGAAAGATGTCTTTCACCTCGTCAATTATTTGGGTGAGTGGGTGGATATGACCTACCGCCAATTTCCTTCCAGGAACGGTGGGGTCGAAAGGAAGATTATCATGTAGAACTTTCTTTTTATCTTTATGCTTCTCCTCGATTAAAAGTAGCGATTTTTCCTTTTTTTCAAAAAGAGATGATAAGTCCTGCTTAAGTTGATTAAATTTAGGGCCCCATTTTCTTTTTTCCTTATCTGAGAGATTTGGTAGCTTTGAAGCCAGTTGAGTCAAGATTCCCTTTTTCCTGCCAAAGTAATGGATTCTCAAATTCTCAAATTCCTCTTTAGACTTTACTTTGTTTAATTTTACAACTGCTTCCCTACTAGTGATTTCTAGATTCTTCATAATTTTTTCCCTCTACTTATACACTTTAACAACTTTTTCTGTTGGTTTCAGTAATTAAAACAAAAAAGGCGCCCACAACGACGTCTTTCATGATGTATCACCCTACTCCCCTACCTGATGTATCTCTTCAATGCCTTTACTTATTCAGTTAAACTTATACTAATATTGGAAAATTTTGTTGTCAAGAGTAAAAAATTAGCCCCAAGATGGGAAGCTCACGCCTGCCCTACATGAACTCCCCATTTCAAGGCTAATTTAGTAGTAGAAGTATAGCAGATTAGAACCAGTTTGTCAAGACTATGGGGCGAATAATTAAATATCTATAGGGTTTTACTTGTTTGATTCTTTAACAATAGATGAAAATGTTTGCTTGTCGTCTTGGGCAATTTTAGCTAAAATCTTACTGTTTAGAATAATCTGGTTATTTTTTAGGCCATTGATGAATCTACTGTATGAGACGTTATGTTCCTTTAGGGCGGCGTTAATTTTGATTAACCACTCGCTTTTTTTATCCCGCTTTCGTAATTTTCTTCCATGAAAGGCGTAGGCACCTGCGTGCATTACTGCTTCCTTTGCAGTTCTTACCAACCTATGTCTTCCTCCTCGGTAACCTTTTGCAGATTTTAGAATTTTTTTGTGTCTATTATGTTTTACCCTTGAAGATTTAACCCTGGTCATAATTAGTTATTAAATTAATTTTCTGATACGTTTTTTGTCACCTGTTGCAAGATCGGTAGGCACTTTTTGCCTTCTAGTTCGAGATTTAGATTTTTTTTGCTTTAGATGTGAAGAAAAACCACCCCTTTTTAAAATCTTGCCTCCCTTCGTGGTTTTAAATCTTTTCACCGCTCCTTTTTTTACTTTTAGTTTTCCCATAGATGTCTAGTGGGCTGGATTAAATGATAATGATAATCTTCTACCTACAAATCTTGGTTCCCCATCTTTTACGGCCTTTTCCCCAAGTTGTTCCTCAACCTTTTTCAAGACCTTAAAACCTAGTTCCCGGTGAGCCATTTGACGGCCGGTGAATTTTACCGTGAATTTAACTCGATCGCCCTTTTCAAAAAATTCCTCGCTATGTCGCAATCTTGTTTCTAGGTCGTGATCGCTTATAAGTGGGCCAATCCAAATTTCCTTCGTTTGAGTTAACCTAGTTTTCTTTTTTGTTTCTCTATCCCTCTTTGCTTCTTCGTATTTAAATTTCTTAAAATTAACTATTTTTACAACGGTAGGCTTAGCCTTTGCAGTTACTTCAACAACATCCATGTCCTCTTCTCTCGCTATTCTTAAGGCTTCGTGAAGCTTCATTAATCCAATTTGCTTCCCCGTGCTATCTAAAGCTCGGACCTCGTCTGCTCTAATATTTTGATTTAGCTTGTAGTATTTCCCCGTTTCTTGGCTCCTTTTTTTCTAGTCCCAATTATAGTTGGGAGAGAAGACGTTACATTAATAATGACAGTTTATTTAATATTCTACTTTTACTTATTGCTCCAATTCTAATAAAGTTGCTGGTTCCATCTAAACTTTCAAAAATTGTTGAAGGCTTATCTCCACCACATTCAAAATTGAGTACGTAGTCTACCAGTTTGATCAGGTTTTTGTCAATTTTAGAAAATTTTGAAGGTGGTACTTGCCTCGAAAAATTAGCTGATGGAGCTAGTATAGGCTCGCCCACGAGACTTATCAGTTTTTGAACTATTTTGTGATTTGGTTCTCTTATTCCCACCGTATTTTGAATACCTTTTATCATATTAGGCACACCTTCTTTTGATTTTAACACTAATGTTAGAGGACCAGGCCAAAAAGCCTTTGCTAAAAGTAAGGATCTTTTATCAAATTTCGCGTATTTTCTCCCCTGCTTTATATTTTCAATCATAATAAGCGTTGGCTTGCCCTCGTTTCTTTCTTTTATACGATAAAGCCTTTCTATTGCCTTTTGGTTTCCAATTCTACAGCCAATGCCAAATACTGTATCAGTTGGGAATATTACCACTCCTCCATCATTAATTATCTCAGCCGCTTTTTGCACCTCATCCATTTTTCTCTTTGGAAATTTCCGAAAGTATCTTTTTGGTAAAAGTATCCAAACTTACGACTTCTTGATTTTTTGAATTTCTTGCTCGAACAGATACTGTCCTTTTTACTCTCTCTTTATCCCCAACCACCAATATATAAGGTACCTTCTCTAACTCGGCCTCGCGTATTTTTGCTTGAAGGGTCTTATTTTCAAGATCTGCTTTTGCGCGAAGAGTTGAACTGGTGAGACTTTCAACTAAACTCTTAGCGTATTCATTGTGTCTTTGTGCAATAGGTAAGACCTTGATTTGAGTAGGGGAAAGCCATATTGGGAATTTTCCAGCGTGGTGTTCAATAAGAAATGCAAAAAACCTTTCAAAGCTTCCAATTAGAGCTCGGTGAATTAAAAAAGGTGCTTGCTTTTCCCCTTTTGAATCGGTGTATTCCAGTTTAAATCTTTTGGGTAAATAGGCATCCAGTTGAATCGTTGAGATAGTAAATTCCCTCCCGAGCGCATCCTGGGCTTGAATATCAATTTTAGGTCCGTAAAACGCGGCCTCGCCAATTTTTGTTTCGTATTTTTCCCCAGATCTGTCTATTGCAATCTTGAGAGATTTCTCGACTTCTTCCCACATAACATCACCAGGGACATACTTCTTCTTATCTTTAGGATCCCTAAGGGCTAGTTCTAAGCTATAACCACTAAAACCAGCTGCTTTATAAAGAGCCTTTGTTAGTTGAAGAATATTGTGAACTTCAGAAGTGATTTGTTCTTTAGTACAAAAGATATGAGCATCATTAATGGTAAAAACCCGTACTCTGGATAATCCAGTCAATTCACCCGACTTTTCATATCTATATACAGTACCTTGTTCGGCTATTCGGACGGGAAGATCTTTATAGCTTTTGGGCTTATTTTTGAAGATGATAATATGGTGAGGGCAATTCATGGCTCTAAGAAGATATTGCTCATCTTCGATAGTGATAGGAGGATACATCAGTTCTTTATAGTGTTGCCAATGACCGGAAGTTTTATAAAGATCCAGACGCCCGATGTGGGGGCTGTAGACGTGCTCATACCCGTATTTTCTCTCTAAATTAACAACAAAATCTTCTAGCTCTCTTCTTATAATAGCCCCAGCGGGTAACCATATTGGCAGTCCTTGACCAACCTCTTCAGAAATCATAAATAAATCCAAATCCTTCCCAAATTTTCGGTGGTCTTGTTCCTTTGCTTGATCGCGTTTTTCCAAATAATCCTCTAGTTCTTTCCTAGTCTCCCAAGCAGTGCCATAAATTCTCTGAAGCATTTTATTTTTCTCACTACCCTTCCAATAGGCGCCAGCCACAGAAAGCAACTTAAATTCACCAATCTCAGCAGAGTTCTTAACGTGAGGCCCTTTACAAAGATCTACAAAATCCCCTGTTTTATAAAAAGAAACTTTTTTCTCACCTTTGGTCTTTAGATCCTTAATTATCTCTTCTTTGTAAGGCTCGGAAAGTTTTTTCGAATACCTGGCTGCATCATCAATATTCTTTTGGATTTTTATAAAAAAAGTAAGACTTCTTTTAATTTTCCACATTTCTGACTCGATTCCTTTGAAATCAGATTCAGTGAATCTATGAGTGGAATCAAAATCATAATAGTACCCACCTTCAATTATCGGTCCTATTCCTAGTTTTGTATTAGGGTAAAGATTCTTAACTGCGGCGGCCATTATGTGGGCGGTGGAATGTCTTAGGGTTTCGATCGGGTACTTCATCAGAAATTTTGTTGGAGATTAATTTGATCCATTATTCTGCCAATAAAATCCCCTATTAGTGGGACAGTGTCTAGTTTACTAAATAAAAATAAAACTATTGCCACTACTAGAGTACCACCGAGAACTACACCAAAACCCCACGCGATACCACCTAAGAAATTATTCAACATAAGTCGCATTGGTGAAAGGTGTACTCTGGTGTATCCACGAGATACTTCAGAAGCACTTTCGGCCACCTTTTCGGTACTTTTATCAGTCATAGTTTAGGTTAGTTTAAAAAGTAGTCGTAAAATACAATAGCATCCATATAATTGAATATAATAAAATTATTCAGTTACGGAGCATATTATAACTTATTATGGGGGGTATTGAAATGGTGGGCGGTAGAGGACTTGAACCTCTGACCTTCACAATGTCAATGTGACGCTCTAGCCGACTGAGCTAACCGCCCTTATTTAGCTTCTGTGCGTAGTTCTGATTTACTTTTTTTACTTGGCGAT
>JACZRW010000042.1 GCA_022574495.1 Patescibacteria group bacterium
AAATTCACTTGATTACTCAATAATTTTGACTAATATTGGGAAGAAAGGAAGCTAATCATTTTGACGAAACCCCTATATACTGTTAGGATTTAGGTAGTGAGTCAAAAACATAAAAAATACCATTGGACGATGAAACTTGATCGTGGGGTAAGTTTTTTTATTCTCATTACTGCCGCAATATTTCTTTTAATACCGGTGACGGTATTTTCTATTCTTTCTATTAGATCCGTAACACCTTCTGCAGCAACCTGTTTTGATTTAAATGGAGACGGAATAGTCGACCAGAAAGATATAGATATTGTGGTGGAGCACTTTGGAGAAGTCGAAGGAGTCCACCCTAATTTTGACCCTCGCTATGATTTCGATGGAAGCGGTAACATAAATTCCATTGATATTGGGATAATTATTTCTCATGTAGGGGAGACTTGTCCACCGACAGCCAGCTTTTCTGCAAATAGAACAAATATAAATCTAGGTGAATCTACCACTTTAAGCTGGACTACTACCAGGGTAGATACAGTTAGAATAAATCAAGGTATTTTTTCTGTTCATAAATCTGGATCAATCATTGTTTCACCTTCAATATCTACCACTTACAAGTTAACAGCCATTGGACCGGGGGGAACTATATCAAAAAGTGTTGCAGTGAGTGTAGAGCAACCACCCCCACCGCCACCTCCACCACCACCACCTCCTCCTCCATCGCCGTCTTCGGGGCCAGGAACCTCATCAACTAGCACAATCTTTCCTTCTACAAGTGTAGTACCGAAACCACCACTGGCTGGGGATAATTCGATCACCTTTTTAAGAATACAAAATAATCCGCTAAAGGAATTATCTGGTGGCTTAAGTGTAAATGTTTCTGTATCTGGAACGAAATTTAGTACAAATGCGGTTTTAACAAGTTTTGTTAAGGAACTTAGACTAGAAGTAGACACAGGAATAATGAAGCAAAATAAGAGCTATGTTCTTAAGATCACAGGTGATAAAATCTTAAGTAAGAGTGTAAAGTTTAAGGCTGGGACCTATAAACCAACAATAAAAATCGGGAGTATATTCTTAGGCGATATAGATGGTAATAATAAGATTAATGTAGCCGATATTAGTGTAATGTTAAGTAACTTCCTGGATACAAAGTCAGATTTAAATATTGATGGAATAGTAAACTCACTCGATTATTCCATTGTTTTAAAGAATCTAGGGAAAAAAGGCAACTAAATGTTTAACACACAATTTGTTTTAGAAACAAAGAAATATTTGTTTAAACTTTTTCTTGGTGTATTAATTGGTTTAATTGGGTTAGCGAGTAGTTCTTTTATAATTTCAGAAGTTCAAGCCGCCTCTTTTAAATTGGATCCAGAAGTTGTGAGTACTGAATCTGGGGAAGAATTTGATGTAAATGTATTCATTGATACTGGAAAAGTAGAAACAGATGGAGCTGATATTGTTTTGAAATACAATTCGGAGATTTTGGAAGTTTTGGAGATAATACCTGGGGAGATCTATTCTGATTATCCAGTAAGAGAGGCCTTCGAGGGGACAGTTAAAATAACTGGTCTAGCGAATTCTTCTGGACCATTCTTTTCCGGTAATGAACTTTTCGCAACCGTGAAATTTAAGGCGAAATTTGGTGGGGAAGAAACAATCAGTATTGAGTTTACCAACGATTCTACTACAGATTCCAATATTGCTATTCACGGAAGTGGAACAGATGCCCTAACAGAAATTGGAGAATCCATCCTGTATATTGGAGGGGAGCCACCTCCAAGTTCACTAGTGAGCGGTTCTGTAGTTAGTAGAATACTTTTAGCAATAGTTTACGTAATAATAATTGTAGTGGTTGGGTATTTTGGGTATAAATGGTGGTTGAAGCGCAGACAACCGGAATATTTTATACCAGAGCAAGCTCCTATGGATAAGCCTCCATCTTCTAGGTAAAAAGTATCAAGTATCACGTAGATCTTTAAAGGTTTTTGTGTATATTTTTCCGTCAATCTCATAAAAAATGATTCCGTTAGTTTTTAAGTGGTATGAGGCCTGTGAAAAAAGTTGATTATAAAGACTTTTTCCGTCCTTACCACCATCAAGGGAGATTCTTGGCTCCCATTCTGAAATTTGTGGATCCAGATTGTCTATTTTGTTAGTTTTTATATAAGGAAGATTTGCAACGATCACATCGACCCTTTCTGGAAGTGGGTTGAGTAGATCACCTTTGAGAAAAGTGATTTTATTTTCGAGGGACAACTTATTGGAGCGAGAAAACGTCGAAATTCCTGGTGTAACATCGGGAAGTACGACATTTTCTACATTGTGATACTTTGCATTTTTCTTTGCCACATTCAGTGCCTTCTTGGATATATCCGTCGCATAAATTTTAGCCTGGGGAAGCTTATTAGCTAGCGTTATTGCGATACAACCACCTCCAGTACCAACGTCACAGATTTTTATTGGTTTTGTGCTGATTCTGGATCGAACATAATTTAGGACTTGATCAACTAACTCCTCTGTGTCGTGTCGGGGGATCATGACTCGCTTATCTACGAAAAATTTCAATCCATAAAACTCTTTATAACCTAATATGTAAGCAAGAGGCTCATGATTATTCATTCTTTCGATCCGACTCTTGATTTTATCTAGCTTGGGATCTGGGATTTTGTATTCAGGATGAGCGAAAAGAAATGACCGATCTTTTTCTAGAATATCTGCAAGGATAATTTCGGATACCACCCGGTCATGAGTAATGTAGGGTAACAACTGCTCAATTCTCATTGTCTTCACTTAGATTTTTGGTTAAATCTTTAGTTACATTGTCCAAATCGCCATTTAAAACGCCTTCTATATTGTGCCAGGATTTTCCAATCCGGTGGTCGGTTATCCGGTCCTGGGGGAAATTATAGGTACGTATCTTTTCTGATCTATCTCCTGTACCTATTTGTAGATTTCGAGTATTATCTATACTCATTTTCCTTTTTGCTTCCTCCTGCTCAAATACGCGGGACCGTAATATGTCCATAGCCCTTTCTTTATTTTGAAATTGGCTTCTCTCTGTCTGACAGGTTGCGGCTATGCCGGTGGGGGTATGGGTAAGTCTTACTGCAGATTCTATTTTTTGAACGTTTTGACCGCCATGGCCAGACGCTCTAAATGTTTCAAGTTTTATATCCTCAGGGTTTATGTGAAATTCTTTATCCTCTATTTCTGGAAGTATAGCAACAGTGGCGGTGGAGGTGTGTACCCGACCGCTGGATTCTGTTGACGGTACTCTTTGGACTCTGTGTACACCAGATTCGTATTTCAAAGTACCATATACACCTTTTCCGGAAATTTTAAATATCACCTCTTTAATATTCCCTATCCCACCTTCATTAATAGATAATTGTTCTACTTTCCAATCAGATTTTTCTGCAAATCTTGTGTACATTCTGTATAGATCTGTTGCAAAGAGACCAGCTTCATTACCACCGGCGGCGGCCCTTATTTCTGCTATCACATTATAGTTATCTAAGTTAGTACTGTTTGAATTACTCTTAAAAGAAGGAGATTCAAATGCTTTCTTTTGTTCTTCGAGGGTTTTTAGTTCTTCTTTGGCAAGGGAGGCCATATCTGGATCTTCCAATAGTTTCTTGGTTTCCTCAATTTTTTTATCCAATTCATGCAACTGCTTTTGTAAATATTCCATTGTCTTAATTATAGGGTATTTAGCTACTCTCGATTTGCTGTAGCATTTCTTTCAATGAATGGGGTCTCTCTACCTTCTTTTTTTCTTTCTGTTCCTTTTTTGGCTTTACTTCAACCTTGGCTTTTTCTCTTCTTTGGAATCTTTCCACTCTCCCCTCAGTATCCACAAATTTTGCTTCTCCAGTGTAATAGGGATGGCAATTACTGCAAACTTCCACGCGAATCTCCGGCTTCGTGGAGCCTACTGAAATGGTATTGCCGCAAGCACAAATAATCTTTGCGTCTACGTAGTATTGTGGATGAATTTCCTGTTTCATAATTATGTCTAAATTTGGGCGGATTTAGCTCGTAGAGCGCAATACGCAGGGATCAAATCCCTCTGGGCGGATTTAGCTCGTAGAGCGCAATACGCAGGGATCAAATCCCTGCGGATTATACCAAAATAGGTTGATTGTGTAAAGATTAAGGCGCTTGAGAGTATCAAGCGCCGTAATTGCATCCCACCCCGCTATTTTATTGAGAGACGAAGTCTTCTAAGGTAAGTCCTTCGAGTTTCGATGTCGTAGTGATACCGAGCCTCGTAAAAAAGCTGGAATAGTCCCTTCAAGTACCAATCGATCTCCTCTTCGACCGGCAACCTTGAGGATGGATGGATGAAGCAGAGTTGATCCTTCCAAATTACCAGCAATTCATCCAAGAGTCCTCTTATCCTGGAAAGAACCTCTTCCTCAGCTATTGAAGTAGAAAATACCTTACGAAGTATCTGCCTCTCGAAGGCAGAGTAAATGATTTTACTCCTTTCTCCCCACCTCAGGACGAGAGTATTTTATAGACTATTATTTGAAATTGCAACAAATAGGCAGTAATGTTAATATTTAAGTATGTCTGACTCTGTCCCAGATGAGGGTACTTCTCCGATGGAAGCACCTCCACCAGAACAAACAGCTCCAGTAGCTGAAAACCAACCCAATGTTCTATTCCCAAGCGCACCAGATATACCTAAACAAAGCACATTTGCAGAAGGAGCACCTAAGCAGGAAGTCACTGATCGTAATAAAAATGAGCAAAGACAACAGTTAGTTCCTGAGCAACAAGCTACGACTGTTGAGCAACCTAAGTCGGTGTCTTCTGAATGGATTGGACCACCAGTAAAACAAGCTCAAATCCAGACAAGTCAAAAAAAATCGGAACCAAATATAACTGGTATGACCGATGCACCCGGATTGCCAAGTGCCAACCAAGGAAAAAATTCCGCTGGGCGTCAACTTTCTGCCCTAGGTGTGTTACTAGCTTCTACTAGACGGGCTCTTCAAGCTAAAGTGATGAAGATGCTATCGAGAAATAGAAACACCCCAGAAAGATTAGGTACTTAGGTTTAATTTATGTCTGAACTTATTATTCTGATCTTAGTAGCAATTTTTGCGGTCCTCTTATTAGGAGGAGTCTTTTTTGGTTTAATTTTCTTATCTCGTTACTCGAATAGAGAAAAAAAATCTCTTTACTATAGCCAGCTTTTAGTACGCGTCCCAAAATACAATGAGATAAAGATTGAAGTTGCCGAGACTATGTTTACCTCTTTCCAGTCTCTTTTTAAGTATGGTTTGCATGGAGTTATAAAAGGTCAAGATCATATCGGTTTTGAAATTGTGGCAAAAGAGGGGCAAATAAATTTTTACGTATCCACCCCTCTTCATCTTCAAAAACTGGTGGAGAAGCAAATCCACTCATATTACCCAGATGCCGAGATAGAGCAAGTTCCGGAGTATAATATTTTTCAAAAGGATAAATATGCAGACATTGTTGAATTTACCTTGCGGGCGCCAGTCTATAAACCGATATTGGACTACAAGGATCTGGGGGAGGAGGTAGATGGGTTGAATTCTATTACCACTACTTTAAGTAAGCTCGAAGCAGGGGAAGCCGCGGCCTTGCAGATATTAATCTCTCCCGCCGGATCTGGTTGGCAATCCAAAGGCTTTAGACAGATTCAAAAGGTACAGACAGTTCAAAAGTCCGGACCATTTGGGAATGTTATGACCCCTTTCAATATTCCAAATCAAGCTCAACAACAAGCCCAAGTTTCCGAACAGCCAGAGGCAAAAACGCAGAGTATAACAGGCGATCCCTACAAAAAAATAGAGGAAAAAAGTTCCAAACCAGGGTTTGAAGCGGTCATACGATTCTTAGTATCTGCAAATAGCAGAGTAAACGCCGAGTCTTATATTGAAAGTATGGCTGGATCTCTAGGACAATTTAACGACCCGGTGGGAAACGGGTTTATTAAAAAGCGTTGGCCTTGGAACATGAATAAAAAACTGACACTAAAGAATTTTGTAAATAAAATGATGCCCGCTGTTTTTGGAAAAATGATTTTGACCTCTACCGAGCTGGCGACGCTTTTTCACTTTCCAAATAAAAACGTTGTGACCCCCAATATCAATTGGTTAATGTCCAAAAAGGCGGCTGCCCCTTTGCAAGTTCCAACTCAAGGTCTGTACTTAGGGAAAAGTAAATTCAGAGGAGTAGAAACAAAGGTGCATATAACTGCAGATGATAGGCGGCGTCACATGTACATTATTGGCCAAACTGGTACCGGAAAATCCGAATTTTTGAAAGCCATGGTGGTACAAGATATAAAAGAGGGGAAAGGTGTCTGTTTTATCGATCCGCATGGCTCAGCGATTGAAGATATACTTTTACAGATTCCACCGGAGAGAGCGGAAGACGTTATCCTTTTTGACGCTGGAGACACCGAAAGACCTTTTGGATTGAATATTCTTGAGGCAAAGAGTGATGAGCAAAAACACCAAATTGTAAATAATTTTATTAGTTTATTGTATAAGCTTTACGATCCAAAGAGAACCGGAATAATGGGTCCAAGATTAGAGAGAGCCATCAGAAACGTATTGCTAACCGCGATGAGTGATCCAGCAAGTACTTTAGTTGAAGTTATGCGGTTGTTGACCGATCCTAACTTTGTAAAAGAAATGCTGCCAAAAGTGACCGATCCATTAGTTCGTCGCTATTGGAGTGATGAAGTGGCTCAGACTACCCAGTTCCACAAGAGTGAAACCATGGGTTACTTTGTTTCAAAATTTGACCGGTTTGTAACCGATAAATTATTAAGAAATATTATTGGTCAATCCAAGAGTTCTTTCAATTTTCGTGAAGTAATGGACCAAGGAAAGATTTTACTGGTAGATCTTTCTAAGGGAAAGATTGGGGAAGAAAATTCTAATTTCCTAGGATTAATATTAGTCCCTCGTATACTAGTTGCCGCGATGAGTAGAGTAGATATTCCCGAAGATCAAAGACGAGATTTTTATCTTTATGTGGATGAGTTTCAAAATTTTACCACCCCGGATTTTGCTCAAATACTATCGGAAGCGCGTAAATACCACTTGAATCTAACTGTAGCCAATCAGTTTATCGCCCAAATTACGGAAGAAAATATAAGAGAAGCGATTTTTGGGAACGTGGGGACGATGATTGCCTTTAGGGTGGGAATGGATGATGCACAGTATCTTGAGCACCAATTTGACCCGGTATTTAATAAGCAAGACCTAATAAATAATCCCGTCGGGCAAGCCTACATACGCTTGCTGGTGCAAGGGCAACCTACGGTTCCGTTTTCAGTGAATACAGATTGGGAACTGATGAAGAATGCGAAGAGAGAGCCAGAAGTTGCAAAATCTATTGTAGAACTTTCCCGACATAAATATGGGAGAGATAGGGCAATTGTTGAGGCAGATATAATTCAAAGAGCGGGGCTAAATGATCCACCACCTGCCTCGCCTGCGGCACCCGCTTCGACGCGAGACGAGAGTCAAAGCGTGCCAGCATCACCCCCAGCAAATTCTATACAGCGACCTCTTCCACCACAACCACAAGTTCCTGTTCCACAAACTCAACCACCTTTATCAACCTCAGTATCTACACCACGATCCCAACCTACAACGCAATCTAATACAGGAGGTGAATAAATAAACGAAGAAACTCCTGGCCCTCCACTCCGTGTCCAAGTCAATGGGAGACAAGCAGCTCTTCAAATCGCTCGACCTCACGCTGACCCCGGGTCAGCGGATCGGCCTCTTGGGCGTGAACGGCTCTGGCAAGACGACACTCCTGCGATTGATGTCGGGCGATCTTCAACCCGACTCGGGGACAATAAAACGGGCCGACAACCTGCGGGTCGTGACCTTCAGCCAGCACCGAGAGTCGCTCAACCAGACCCAGTCGCTGCGCGAGGCTCTGTGCCCCGTCGGCGACATGGTCTCCTACCGCGGTAGTTCAATCCATGTGACCGGCTGGGCCGGGCGATTCCTGTTCGATGCCGATCAGCTTCCGATGCGCGTTGGCGATCTCTCCGGGGGCGAGCAGGCCCGGGTGCTCATCGCGAACCTCATGCTCGAACCGGCGGATGTTCTCCTTCTCGACGAGCCCACCAACGATCTCGACATTCCCTCGCTGGAAGTCCTTGAGCAGGCCCTGCTTGATTTCCCCGGGGCAATTGTGTTCGTGACCCACGATCGCTTCATGCTGGAGCGGATCGCCACGGAGTATCTCGGACTGGATGACCACGGCAATGCAAAGACCTTCATGACCTACTCGCAATGGTACGAGGCCCAGATGAAGGCGGCTCCATCGGCACCCTCACGACGCACCGCTGAGGTTTCCGGTAAGAAAAAATCCCGATCCCAGTCCCTCTCCGGCCGACTTACCTACAACGATCAGCGAGAATTTGATGGCATGGAAAAGGTGATCCTTGAAGCGGAGGTCGAGGTTGAGCGGCTCGAGTCCGAATCATCAGATCCCGCCCTGACCACCGATCACGTCCGTGCCGCCGGGATATACAACGAGCTCTCCGTGGCGCAGACTCGCGTCAAAGAGCTGTATGCCCGCTGGGCAGAGCTTGATGCGATCCAGAGCGGGGGATGAATTCGTCGTCATTCAGGCGGCGGTTCACGGTTTTGAATAACTCATCCCCTGGCGTCCTTCAAGCATTGACTTCTTCATATTTCTGAGCCCGGACCCGCTCGCAAACCCGCGACGTTACCTTCCGCTCGCCTCTATCCAAACCCGCTTCGCGCCCCGGCAAGCTCAAAC
>JACZRW010000043.1 GCA_022574495.1 Patescibacteria group bacterium
GAAGGTTTAAAAAAGATTCTTTTTTCATTAATAGTGATACCAACAGTCGTAGGGACACTTTTTATTGCTGGTTCTACACTTTATCTCAATTTTCAAAGTATTAGTGGTGGTCCGGTGCACTGGCACGCCGAGTACGAAATATGGGATTGTGGCGAGCAACTTGAGCTTGGAGATCCGGAAGGATTATCGAATAAAGTGGGGTCGGCTACATTGCACGAACATAATGACAACTGGATCCACTTAGAGGGTGTAGTTACCAAAGAAAGTGAGGCGAGCCTCGGAAAATATTTTGATGTTGTCGGAGGAGATATATCGGACGATGGCTTTAGGATCCCAACGAACGAGGGCCTAATTTCGCGGCATAACGGTGACCTTTGCCCAGATGGTTCTGAGGGATTAATGCAAGTATTTATCTACCAGACTGAAAATAAAGTATACACTCAGCAAAAAATCAAGGATCCTAAAAATTATTTAATAAGTCCGGAAAGCAGTATCCCTCCGGGAGATTGCATTATTATCGAATTTGACCCACTCGAAAAGGAAAAAACAGATAAACTTTGTGAACAATATCAATTACAGAAATTAAAGGGAAATCTATATGGGGATTGAATCTCAACTACCGACATTAGGCATAGTTATTGGGAGTGCGGCGATAGATAGTATAAACCCCTGCGCCATCGGGGTTTTGATTCTAATGATGTCGGTAGTCTTATCTGGAAAAGGATCAATAAGAAGGATGCTTTTCCTGGGCGGTATTTATGTGTTCGCCGTATTTGCTACTTACTTAATAGCTGGGCTTGGGTTAATTTATATACTTTCATCAATTCCACTTTTTATAACAGAATATTTATCCATCGTAGTTGGGGTGATAATAATCACCGCTGGTATTTTTGAAATTAAAGACTTCTTTTGGTATGGGAAAGGGTTTTCTTTACAAATACCTACAATTTTCATTGATAAAATAAATAAGTTTGCAAAGAATACCACCGTTCCCGGTATTATTCTTCTTGGGGCATTTGTTTCTGCAGTAGAACTTCCCTGCACTGGCGCGCCGTATTTGGCGATAATTACAATACTTTCACTGAACTTTGATTTTACCGCGTTCCTACTTTTGGTTTTGTATAATATTATTTTTGTAGCGCCACTAATCTTTATGCTAATACTAGTAGCGACTGGGGTGAAGCTGCAAAATCTAAAGAAATGGAAGCAGGATACTCGAGGATACATGAGGCTTTTCATTGGGTTGCTTTTGATCGCTCTAGGTTGGTTGCTAATAATAATTGCTAATGGTACTGTAAACTTCGGATAATTATGTCCCAGCAAGGGTGACGTAATTTTCGAAGACTCAAATTATGGATCATACTCATATAGTTAAAAGAAAAGGACATACAGAGGAATATGATGAAAGAAAGGTCTATGCTAGTTCTTACGCCGCGGTATTGAACGTGCATGAGACGCAAAAAGTGGCTGAGGATATTGCGGGAAAGGTGAGCAAGGATATAAGTATCTGGATAGGTGATAATAAAGAAGTGTCTTCAAATCAAATTTTTCAGGAAGTTACCAAATCCTTGGCAAAATACAATAAAGACGCTTCCTTCATGTACAACACCCACCGCGACGTTTCCTAAAATTTAGAGCTTGTAGTTCAACAAACCCTTCAGGGCGGGGAGATTGCGGAGGTATTCGGAATTATAAGCTGAGGCAAGCTCTACTACTATAACTATTTTACCTTTTTCTCCAAGCCACTCTTCCAAAGATCCAGTTACATCATACGTAAACACCTCATCAAAACCTACCGCTCCGGCAATAGAGGTGTAGCCAGTTTTTGATGCATACCAGTCTCTTAGCGCATTTGAAGAACCATCGCTTATCACTACTCCGGCGGCGGAATGATAGGAAATAGTTATCCTTGGGCTCTCTTTGTTTATCAAGTCCCTTATGGCTCTTGTTTCTGGTTCGGAAAATGGTTTAGAGCCGCCACCATTTGTTATTGCCCCACCATTCCAGTAAGTTGTTTTTTGCCAAGTAGCAGTACCGTAATTTCTATTTAAATCTACCCCATGGGCATTAAATCTATCCTGAGCCGCCACTCCATCTGGATTTACATTTGGAACTACAATGAATGTTCTGTCCTTTGGGATCAGTTGTTGATTAGCTCTTAAGAAAGAGACCCAGCCTAGGAGTAAACTTCTGGTGTTTGATTCCGGACCATGCATTGCACCAGCCAAAAGTATTTTTTTAGACCCGACACCGAAATAATAGGCGGTTATTGCTCTGCCTTTTACTGAGGTACCTATTCTAAGTTGTCTCTCCGATGTGGTTGTAAAATTGGAACTAAAAACTTTATTACTAGGTTCTCCTCCTGGACCTTTTATTCCCTTGGCTAAAGTAAAGCTATAATTTTTGAATAAAGCTAAAGTATTATTTGGAACAAAGGTCATAGTATTTCCAGACCAAGTGAAATAACCACCTAAATTTGGTGTAGAGGAAAAACTTGCTTCCGCCGATTTTTTATCAACTTTTTGATCAAAAGTTACCGACATTATGGAGGCTAGAGGGATACCCCAGCCATTGGGAGAAGAGCTAACTACGGTTACTGGCCCCGCCGTTTTAAACTTCAAAATATAATCCCTTTCTAAGGAAGCGCCATCTTTAGCTTCGATTTTTTTATCAATAACCACCTTATATTCTGTAGCGGTTACAAATCTTGGTGTGGCAGAAATTTTCACCGTTTTTTCATCAACATATTCAAACTTCACTTTCTGAACTGGTTTAATGGTGACGTAGGATCCTAAGTAGACTTGTTTTAGGGCCTTATTGAATTTGAGTGTGATGGCATCATTTTTGCTAGCATTTTGGACTTTCTGTTTAGGAATAGTTTTCACAATTGTAAGTGGCTTAACCACTAGGAATTTTCCTCCGAATAAATCGGCAGAAGATAAACCTTGGGCATTAAATCTAAGGCCAATAACATATTCTTTACCTTGGTTTAATGTTTTTAGAGTAGTGAATTCTAATACATTGTCATTTTTTGAGAACTCTGTTTCTATCGGTGGGGAAGAAACGAATTCGTAGGAACCATAATTCACATTTTTGTCCAAGGTGAAAGTAAAGGTTGGATTTGGTTTTATTCTTCCAGAATCGAGTTCGGGATACGAACTTACTACTTGAGGTAGACTTTCAGTTTTAAATGAAAATGTTCGATTACTGGTACTTAATTCAAGAGTATTTTTAACATTTGTAACACTGACTGTATAGTATTCATCTGGTTTAAGGAGATTACTTGGTTTAATTTTTAGGGATTGATTTGCTAAAAACCCAGACCACTCATATTCAAAATCGACAGGTGGATGAATGTCAATTTTAATATCATCCTTCTGAGTTACGAAGGAAAAATTTATAACTATTTCCTCATCTAGCCCTTTAATAAATCCGTTGGAATCTAGAGAGGCTTTTGCTGGTAAGGCTAAGAATATCAGGAATATTGAGGAAATAATGACAAAAACAGCTACCCCCGCAGTATAGGGGATTTTCCGAGTGTATATATTCAAAATAGATAAGTAGACCCTTGGCAGGAATTGCACAGCTTAATTTCAGTTTAGTTTTGTAGGGATAGCGTGTCAACCCCACTTCGCAAAGCCTCGAAGGACGTTCAGGAAGATTTTTTCGTTAGAATATACACAGCGTTTGCTTTATCATCTGAAATGTAGAGTGAACCGTTCTCCCCAAAAATTAAATCTACTGGTCTTCCTGAGGCTATGGAGCCTTGCAAAAATCCGGTTATAAAATCGACTTCTTTGGTTACCTTTCCATTACTAACGTCCAATCGAACTATCTTGTAGCCTACCGGCACAGAACTATTCCAGGAGCCGTGAAAAGAAGCTAACAAATCCCCTTGCCAATCGTCGGAAAATTGGGTTGAATTTATAAAAGTTAATCCTAGAGGAGCAACGTGAGCGTGGTAATCCCAAGTAGTACCAATAGTACCTTCGCATCTTTCTTTAGAATTTCCAAAAGGGTCGACGGTTTTATTACCATAACAATAAGGCCAACCATAATCCTCTCCTTTTTTAATAATGTTTAATTCATCTGGAGGAATGAGATCTCCAAGGAGATCTCTGCCCATGTCATTTCCCCATATATCTCCTTCCTTATTGAAGGTAAAAAATACAGTATTTCTGAGGCCAGTGGCGAAGGTTTCTAAGTTTTTCCCGTCGGGATCGGATCGCATCATGGTTGCTCGCTGTTTGCTTTCTTCCACACAGACATTACAAGAGGAACCCGAGGTTATATACAGCTTGTTATCAGGACCAAATTTTATTGTTCTAGTGGAATGGCCACCTCCAGAATCTAGATCCAATATTTTTTCAGGTTTAGTGGTGGATATAGATTCAGAATTATACTTATATCGCACTACTTTATCTGTTTGGGCAACGTAGAGATAATCTTGGTAAAAAGCTATTCCATGGGGGCTATTCAAACCACTTAGAAGTACTATTTGCTCATCAGCTTTTCCATCACTATTTTTATCAGGTAGAGCAATTATTTTACCATCTTTGGGAATGCTGACAATTAGGTTTTGCTTATTATCGAAAGCTAACACTCTAGCCCCGCCTGGAAGATCTTTGGTGAAGACTTTAATTTCAAAATCACCATCTATTTTTAAAGGAAAATCTATTGGTTCGCCAGAAGATTTATTTATTTTGGCCTTTTCTATTTTATCGGCGGTATTTTCGCTTGTGGGAAGTAGAGGTAGGAGTCCCTTACCAAGTTTGAACCAAAAAATCCCAAGTCCAGCTATTATAATTAAAGCTATTATTAGAATAATTAGCTTTTTCTTGCTCACAAATACTCATTTTAGCATAAAAATAATTAGTATCGGCGAAGGCTCGATCTTTGGGGTTTGAAACTTATTTCTCTTAGTTCCAAGACATACCATTGATCGAGCCTTTATCGCCGTATACGGCATATCGTCCTCAAAACCCGACGACATAAGGATTCCTTTCCTGAAGAAGTTTCAGCGGGTCGAATCTAGGTTTGTATGGTTATCACCGCCGCGGCTTATCATTGGCCAAAATGTATGCTGCACCTGGCTTTATAGCGCGCGTCATTACCCACGTTATCGACTCACTGATCTTCCCCAAAGCCTTTTCTCCAACCCCGATCGGGGTCGGAGAAGATGCCGATCAAAATATAAAGGAGATAGAGTAGGTTATCAGTAAGTGAGACTACTTGGAAATTGTAATATTAATTACAAAAATGGTTAGGAGATAAATCGTTTACCGGATCTTGCCGCATTTTCTAATTTATCTTTATTTTCGATTATTACGTAGTGTTTATCAATGGAAATTATTTTAGCTTTTTTTAGTTCTTGCATAGAGATACTAATTGTTTCTCTAAACATACCAGTCAGATTGGCAAGTTCTTGATGGGTCAAGGGAAACGGTAGTTTGCTTTTATTTCTATTCTTTATTCCGTATTTATTTACCAACTTTAGTATCACGTAAGCCAATCTCCCCAAAGAATCATGAGTGACGAAGGCTTCGATTTTATCTTCCACTTCATCCCAATTATCAGCTAAAGCTTTTCCGATCTCTATTAAAATACTGGGGCTTTCTTTTACAAGATCTTTAAACTGGGGTAGGGGTATCCAGTAAAGATCAGTTTCTATTAAACTTTCAGCGTATGCAACATGATCCATTTCCTTAAATATCGGACTGATGGTTATTAGCTCATTAGGCCCATGGATATGAAGCATGACTTCTTTACCATCCTCGGTGTAGCGATAGATTTTGATTGTGCCTGACTTTATTAAATATATTTTAGTTGGAGAATCGTCTACGCCAAAAAGAATCCGCCCTTTTTTGGTATTCATCAAGGTTCCGTGCTTTTTGAATAAATTTACTAGCCCACTCATCGTGAATAGTTTGGGCGGATTAATTACCCCAAAATTTAACACAAGAAGTGTTTAATTACAACCAACCATCGCTTTGACATTGATTTTTGTAACGGGTTGAGTTAATTTAAATTGACTTATGTCAATACAAATTTCCGAAATTTCTGACAAAGATACGCTTGAAACGTATCTTTTAAAGCAACAACACACCCCTTTTTTACAAAGCTATGAGTGGGGTGATTTTCAAGAAAAGATAGGTAATAAAGTATATCGATTTGGGATTTTTGATGGTGAATATTTGGTTGGAATTGTTTCGGCTTTTCAAATCAAGGCTAAATATAATTCATATCTTTACATTCCGTGGGGTCCTATGCTGAGTGTTTGGAAGGAGGTTTTAGTTAAAGAAATGACAGATAAGTTAATTGAAATTGCAAAAAAAGAAAATTTAGATTTTGTCCGTCTGGAACCTAGGGTAATTAATGAATCTGATATAGAAACTCTTGAAAAAGTAGGTTTTAGGCAAAGCAAATCCTTTACCCAACCAGAATGTACGGCGATAATTGATCTTTCCAAAAGTGAGGAGGAGTTGTTGTCTGTGATGAGTGATTCTACCCGATATAATGTTCGTAATGTTGAGCGGAAGGGGGTGCAGATTCGAAAGGGGGGTATTAAAGATGTAGACACTTTCGATAAATTGTTAAAAGAAACAGCCGAAAGGCACAAATTTACAACTGATATTCACTCAAACTACTACAAGAATCAATACGAGACGCTTCATGAAGAAGGTATTATAGATGTTTTTGTGGCTGAATTTGAAAAAGAACCCTTGGCGGTCTCTTTAGTTACTTTCTTCGGGGACACCGCTACTTATCTGCACGCTGCTTCTTCTAGAAACCAACCAAAGCTGAGGGCACCTTATCTTTTAGTTTGGAAGTCTATATTAGAGGGAAAAAGCCGTGGCCATAAGTATTTTGATTTTTGGGGGGTGTCCCCTGTGAATGCACTTTCTTCCCACCCATGGAGTGGGGTTACTAGTTTTAAATTGAGCTTTGGTGCGGAAAGAGTATGTTATGCACCAGTTTTTGATTACCCAACGTCTAACAAGTATTTATTGGCCAAATTTATTGAGGTAGCAAGAAAACCTGCCAAGAAGATATTAAGATTTTAATGAAAGGTAATAATCTAGTCCAAATATTGATAAATTACTTGAGAGAACAGAGAATAATAGTTGGTTTATCACTCGTATTTTTAGGATTGCTAGTAGTTCCTTTTTGGAAAAGTAATGGTTTGGAAATTTATGATGCACCAGGACACGTGAGTCTTATTTGGTATATTAAAGAATTTCTTTGGCCGAATATTTCTGGATGGAACCCATTCTTTTTATCCGGTTGGCCGCAAGGAATTTTTTACCCTTCTCTTTTCCACTGGGTTACCGCCGCCTTAGGATTTTTGGTAGGCATAGACACAGCCATTAAATTGATCGTTTCATTAGCAATATTGGTTTTACCGTTTTCAATCTTTTATGCAGTTAATCATACAGTATCAGAAAAAAAATATTGGCTACCGACTACGTTCTTATTACTACTTTTCCTAGCTTTGTTACCAAATTTTCTAGGGATTGGATTCCGAGGACTTTTTCAAATAGGCTTGATTCCAAATTTTGTTTCTACCCCAATTCTTTTTTTATTCATTGGTCTACTTCACAACCAGTTTAATAAAGGAAAGACACTACTTTTATCACTAGTTTTATCAGTTTTAATTCTTACTCATTTAGTGGCGGCAATTGTAGCGATTTTATACCTAATCATTTATTTGATAGTTTCTTGGTTTAGTTTCAATAAAGATTTAGAGTTTAAACCAATCTTGTGGTTGGGATTGATAACCGCCTCACTAACTTCGTTTTTTTGGATCCCATTTTTACTTAATTTTTCTTTGACATCTACTTCGGCTCACGTTTCTTCTTACTTTTCTCTAAATGTTATTCTGTTATTGGTTGGCTTTACAATTCTTTGGATTTCCTACAGGAAAAAGATAAAGGGATCAATAATCCTTTCGGCTTTTGCCTTGTTTTTATTATTTCTCGCCGTGATCGATAGTTGGCTTATAAGTAATCAATCAAGATCTTTTTTATTCGATATTCTTTACCCGATACATATTTATCGGTTCCAGCCATATGCATATCTTGCTTTGATTCTAGCTTTTGGAGCAATTCTTTATAAAGTGCCTTTGTCTTTTAGTGAAAAAGTTTGGAAAATGGGGACTATGTCTTTGTTTTTAATATTGCTTGTTTATTTATTCGCTCGGAGCCCAATTATAACAGGATCAAAATTCACAATCGAAGACACCCAAATTGGTGGAAGATTTATAGAGGCTTT
>JACZRW010000044.1 GCA_022574495.1 Patescibacteria group bacterium
TAGCCAGCTTCTTGAACAAGTCTCTGGCTTTGTCTGAAGAGAGATTGACGGTATCGGTAAAAACAATTCTATTCTTACCCACCACGTCAAAGGTAAGCTTCTTTACCTTCTTGGTATCAGAAATTTTAGAAAGATCGGTAGTCTTGTTCCCCTTGGCTCTAAACACAGAAGGCAAAGTCACGTCTTTAATGGTTTCTTGGGAGGCTGTGGTGGTTGTGGTGGTGGTTTGATTTGTAGAGGATGTTGATGACGAAGAATCGTTTGACGGTGGTGCTGTTCCAGCATAGATTGTGCCTTTCGCTGAAGGATTAGACTCTAGGTGGTATTTATACGTACCCGGAGTGTTGAAAGATTGTTCTCCTGAGGATCCAGAACAGATGAGATCACAGAGCTTTGACCAGGTTCCATCGTCCCCAATTATTTTTCTTGATTCCGAATCTTGGTTGCTAAAACAAACATAATATCCATTAGAACCAGTGGCTGCTGTAATAGAAGTAGGCGATACCTTGTTGTTCTTAATGGTTATATAATATGATAGGCAACCACCACCACCCAACACCTTCCCCTCCTCGTCCGAAGGTTTTTGGGTGATCTCCTTATTAGATTGAGTAACTCGTTGGGTCTTGTTAGTTGGTGGTGATGTTTTATTAAAAACGTAAAGAATAGATCCAGAGACAGACGCTATTATGCCGATGATTGCGGCGACTATGATGAGATTATGGGCAGGTTTCATACTTTAGTTAAATTATAAATTGCTACACTTAAAAAATCAAACTGCGGACACTTTACTACGGCCGTATAGTTTTGTCTGCAAACAAAACATTATTAATTTTAACTAAGGGTCTACTATTCATTCTCAAAATACCAATCAAAAATTTCCTTTGTGGCTGGGGCAGAGACTTCACTACCATGACCAGCGTGTTCGACCATTATAGTTACTACTATTTCCGGATTATCAAGAGGAGCAAATCCGGTATACCAAGCATGAGGTCTTTTATTACCCGATTCGGCCGTACCGGTCTTCCCGGCGGTTTTGGGTTTAAAAGAGCTAAATAAATAAGAGACATTCCCATCCCCAATTGTATTTTGGTACATACCTTCTCGTACTGTTTTTACAGTTGAATCAGACAAAAAACCCTCCCGTAAAAACTCTGGCTCAGAGTCTTTTAGAATAGTTGGTTTAACTATTTTTCCGCCATTGGCAAAAGCGGCCGTAACTAAGGATAGCTGCAGTGGAGAAACCAACAAATCTCCTTGTCCAATCGCTAGATTTAAAGTTTCTCCTTGATACCAAATCTCTCCCTTGGTGTCAATCTTCCATTGCTCTGTTGGAACCAAACCAGCCGTCTCTGACGGTAAATTAATCCCTGTTAATGAACCAAAAGAAAAATTCTTAGCCATATCTTGAATTGCATTCTCCCCTATTCTCATTCCGAGTTTGTAGAAAAATGTATCGTTTGATCTGGCGATGGCGCGTACGACATTTATTGGACCATCCGTTCTTCTATGATCAAGCCACAACCAATTATTAAACACTTGATCACCAAGTTTGATAAACCCAGTATCAATTATCTTTGTACTGGCGTTAATATTTCCAGTTTCTAGACCGGCGGCGGCGGTAACCAATTTAAAGGTGGATCCCGGAGGGTAAGATGACCCTATCGCACGATTCAACAATGGTTTATCCAAATTATTCACTAAATTATTATACTTATCCTGACTAAGCCCGTTCTCAAAAATATTATTATCAAAGGAAGGGTACGAGGCCAGAGCTAATATCTCGCCCGTGTTTGGATCCATAACAATCGCCGATCCGGCCTTGGCTCCTGCATTTTTTGTCCATTTTTTTAGGGTTTGAAACAACTTTTTTTGAAGATCAATATCGATACTGAGAGTTAAATCACTTCCTGCAATAGGTTGTGTCTTTATAAGACTGCCTTGCTTTTTCCCCGTTGAATCTACTTTTACTAAATTGTATCCATTAGCCCCTCTCAAGGTATTTTCGAATGAATCTTCCACACCAGACCTACCTACTCTATCCCCAAGTTGATGTGGTGTTGCTTGTGGGTTTTCAAGTTCTTCTTTTGATACCTCGCTGGTATATCCCAAAATATGGGAACCTACTTCGGGAAATGGATACTCCCTCTTTGGGATCACTTGTATTTCCACTCCAGGCAATTCTTGAGTTTCAAGCTTGAGGATTTGCTCATGTGTAGCATTATTTGTTATCGTTACCGTCTCCGGGCTACCACTTATTATTTCAACGCTTATTTTTTTGGTTGGGATTCCTAAAATCTTGCCTAGATCGGCAATTATTTGTGCTTTTCCATTACTGGGAATAGATAACGGGTCCACGTCCACCTTGAAAGCGGGCACATTTCTAGCTAAGATTTTCCCATTTCGATCGTAAATAACTCCTCTTGGAGCATACGAAGTCTGAACTTTATAACGGTTGCTCTGGGCTTTTCCTAAAAAACTATCTCCCTCTATCACTTGAAGCTCAAAAGATCTTGCCACCAGAACAACAAATACCATTACAAATATCATAAAAATAGCCACCGCCCTCCATTTTGGAGGCTTCAGTGGTTGAGTTGAAAGTGCGAAATCAAATAAACCTTTTTCAGTCCATTTTCCTGCTCCTTCCAATGTCTCCTTTGAGGATAGTGATGATTTTCCTTTGTTTTTTGATACATTTTCTCCAAAAAGTGGGCCAAAAGAGAACTTCTTTTTCATAAAAAGCTTTCAAAAACTCTGTTGGAAAACTGAAATAAGATCTCCCAGATAATCAAAACAGAAACAAAAGTTGTGTATCTAAATATTACTCTATCTGGAGTATATTTCCTTATTATTAAGTAAATAATTAGTGACAGTGAAAAGCTAATTAGAAGAATCCCGAAATTAATATTTGTAAAAATACTTAAGAAAAAGCTCCCCGCAATAGTAACAACTAGACCTGCTTGAATTCTATTCGCTGATACTAGGATTAATATCAAAAGTAGAGCAAAATTAATGGGTAGAACAACTGTCTGAATTAAGCCAAGAAAAGAAGCAATCAGTACTAACAATACATTTGTCATTTATCAATTAATATAAAAATATTAGATAACTTATCTTGTTCAATAAGTGGTTTTACGGTTGCTCTTTGAAACAATTCCCTTTCAACCTTTTTGACTTCTTTAATCTCACCAATTACCAGACCACGTGGTATGTCGCTACCCCCAATAGTAAAAACTAAGTCTCCTGGATTTAAGCTTTTACCTTGGACTACTTCCCTTAATTCGATCTCCGCCCCAAACTGCCCGGAAACTATCCCTCGTATATTTTTATCAGTTATAGCGGCAATTTTTGTATCTGGGTCAGATACTAATTGGATTGAACTGGAATGAGGTGAAACTTCGTATATTCTACCTATAAAAATATTCCTAACTACCACCACCATTCCCTTCTCTACTCCTTCTAGTTTACCCTTATCAATTATTAATAGTTTTTTGGAAACGATTGGGGAAAACCCAATTGTTTTGGCTACTAATAAACCTTGTTTACCTTCTATCGAAGCTCCTATTTGCTCCCTTAAAGCTTGATTCTCCTTGGAAAGTTCTTTTAGTTTTTGATTTTCAGCCTTCAATAATGCGTTTTCTTCTTCAAGTTGAAGATTCTTATTTCTTAAATCACCCACTTCAGTTAAAGTTTGGAAAAAATTACTTATGTTATTACGAACTTGGAAAAGACCAATCTGTATTGGAATTGTCACTTGTTGAACTGGCCCTTTTATAGGATCCATTGCTCCAACCCTTTCAAGCACTGCAAATAAAAAACCGACTACAATTAGAACTATGAAAATTTTGTATAAAGATCTTTTTAAATCAAGGCGCCTCACGTTACTCCAGATGTTACTTTAACTTTTTCAAGTAAGCTAACATCTTCTAGGACTTTTCCGGCTCCCCTTACTACTGTCGTAAGTGGGTCAGGCGTCAAAGTTGTGGGAATTTTTGTTTCTTTAGCCACAAGCTCAGTAAGGCCGGAAAGCAGGGATGCTCCACCAGTTAAATGTATTCCTCTTTCATAAATATCGGCGACAAGTTCGGGTGGTGTGTCTTCAATTGTATCTTTAATAGTTTCAACAATAGTTCTAGTAGTATTACTCAATGCTTCTCGCAGTTCGCCGGAACTTATCATTATAGTTGATGGTAAGCCAGTGGCGAGATCTCTTCCCCTCAATGCTATTCTATTTTCACTACCAATTGGATAGGCCGATCCCGCTTCAATTTTTACATTTTCGGCTGTTCTCTCACCCACCAAAAGATTATACCTAGCCCTCGCATAATTTATTATATCCATATCCATTTCATCCCCAGCAATACGAATAGATTTATTTACTACAATCCCTCCTAGAGAAATAACCGCTATCTCGGTGGTCCCCGCACCAATATCAACAATAATATTCCCAGCTGGCTCCTGAATTGGAAGATCTGCGCCAATTGCGGCGGCCATCGGCTCTTCAATGAGAAAAACGCTTCGAGCCCCTGCATTTAATGTTGCTTCTTGTACGGCTCTTCTCTCCACTTCGGTAACTCCAGAAGGAATCCCGATAACCACTCTTGGTCTAGGAATCCTTGGTAACCCTGGGCGGTGATTACCGTGAACTTTGTGGATGAAATGTTTTAGTATCTCTTCTGTCGCTTCAAGATCGTTTATCACGCCATCCTTTAGTGGGCGCGAGGCCACTATCATAGCCGGAGTCCTTCCTACCATTTTTTTAGCTTCGCTTCCTATAGCATAAACTTGCTTTGTTTTTTTATGCTGAGCGATAACAGTGGGTTCGCGGATCATTATGCCTTTTCCGCGCACGAGTACTAGGGTATTGGCGGTTCCAAGATCTATGGCAATATCATGGGAAAAACTTCCAAAAATAGTATCAACTATAAACACCTGCTGTCCTCCAATCTCAGTTTACCACCATTAAATATAGCCTGCAACAGTAATTTCAATTCTGTTTGACTAGATAGTGTATATTTTCAGTAAGAGAGATCGTGGAAACAATCCACATTTGAAAAGGTAAAGGAGCAGAGAATGATGGTTACACACCTAACGGATGAGATTGATAGATTAGCGCGAGAACACTGCTTATCCAAGGCAGCAAAAAGAGCAATTCAGACATCGATTCTCCCGCCAGATCTGCGGTTGAAGTTAGCAAAGGACCTTGTGTCTAACTCAAAAACAGGTCGTGGAGAACTCATATTATATTTCGTTCTAGTAACAGGCTTGGCAATCGCAAGTATCCTACTAACCTGGGTGGGTTTCGATTACGGGGGAATGAACTCTGCAGGTAAAGCAATGTTCGTTTTCTCGTTAGTTCTTCTAATGGCTGCTGTAGCGTATACATTTTTCGCAAGGTACTACCACGGAAGAGATAGCTATCGCAGGAGTCAGTTAATCGACGAGTTGACTGGCAAGCTGATTGTCCTACCATAGAACGACGAGAGCCGTGCGTACCTTCTGGATTGCACGGCTCTCTCACCTCTCAATCAACTATTTATTACCTACACTAAATTGGAATTTTATGGAACTTTTACATAGAGGCTCTCAGTTGGACATTTTTTCCCACATTTACCATCGTCTGATTTAAATATAATCTCGTAAGTTGAGCCGCTTGGTGTTCCCACTGGATCCCAGGCAAACAACCCTCTTACTATTCTACGTCCGCCAATTATTTGCGCTTCCTCAGTCGTAAATGTAGCCCCATCTGGCAATCCTTCTGCTTGTATTGTTGGTAGGCTGGTTTTTGCCGGGTGAAATGAAACTACGTAGACTTGCCAAAGTTTGTCTGGATTCAAGGTTACCGAGTTAGTATTTGAATTAATTGGCGGCCAATTAAATGTTCCAAAAGCTTTAACAGTAAGTCCTATATCAATTATATTTACAGATCCACTGCCATCCAAATCATAGGGTTCATACATTCCCCAAATATACCCCCCTCTTAATTCACCAGATTTGGTTTTTCCAAAAGCATTCACTACTGTACCAATATCCGTTATGTTAATACTCCCATCATCAAGTAAATTTACTCCAGTTGGTACAGAAGGATCTATAATTTTTAATACTGTTGGTAATTTGGCCGAATAAACTATGTCATAATTACCATCTCCAGTGCTACCAAGTATATTTGAATTATTTGCACTTTCAGTAATTGCCGAGCCTTCACCAAAAATAATTCTAGCTATGTCGTAGCTGCCTTGCCTCACTTTAAACACAATTTTACCGACAAGTTGATCTCCAGTTAATTGTGTGAACGATCCTCTTGCAATTTTCACCTTTCCATTTCCAGCAGTATTTTCTGCTTCAATGCTAAAGGCTGAGCCGGTAAAATCGGCTCTTATATATTCTATTCTAGTGGCATCATATTTTAAATTAGCCTGAACGACATTTACAGAGATATTCAAACTATTCTCTCTTATCTCTATGGTGAATTCTTCACCGTGATTTACAATTTTATTCTCTGGAGACAAATACAATCTTATCAAAGGGTTCACAATAGTCACCTTTCCCCCAGTAGTACTTCCAAGAATACTGAGCCCATTACTTACCAGAGCGGATCCACTGGTGAAATCAACATTTCTTGTTCCTGCACTAGTTGATTTAACCCTAAAGTTTAGAGTCGCCACGGCGTTTACCCCTGTCTTTGCTGTAGTAGTGCCTCTAGCAATTTTTATGTGGCCATCGCTACCTTCACTTTGAACTCCTATTTCAAAGGCATTACTTGAATCAATACTAAGTAATTCAAGTTGGGAGTCATCATAGCTCAAATTAGCCTGGACCGCGTTTACAGATTGGCCACCACTATCCGCACTAATAGTCATTGAGATTGTTTCTCCTGAATTTATGGTTTGATTCTCTGGCGTCAGACTTAAACTCCCAGTACATCCTGGGGGTAGTACTATATTTAATGATAGCCGATTATTTGTCCTTGAATTTACGGTAATGCAAGTTCCTGTTGCAGGATCAGTGAAGTGTGTTTTAAGAGCGGCTGTTCTACTATCTGGTGGTGGCTGAGTCGTATCTATAAGAAGAGTATGGGCATCTGGCATAAATGTGGTCATTAGCGCCCCTTCAAATACATCCGTATTGCTTGGTAGGGAGGTATCAAACCCGATTGGTTGACGATATTCCAGATAATAATAATCTTCAAATTCATTACTTGGATTTGGCACTCTAGGAATCTTTATTGCTTTCAATCCATTGGTATTGGTCTCAAGTGGCTCTAAAAGAAAATTTCCAGTACTTGAGGCAGTGGTAATATTGTTACTATCAAACCAACCGAGATAGTCTTTATGGGCTGCATCAAAATGAGCGTTTATATACGCTCCAAATCCCATTACACTGTAAATATTCCCATATTCATCATTACTACAACTGCTATTAAATTCAAATCCACAATTCCAAAAATTGGCGTGATGTAATCCTAAATTATGACCAATTTCGTGAGCCGCACTGCTGAGATCTGGCTGTAACCATGAAACAGATAGATCTGCAGGCCCATCATTAGTATCAATATCTTGGATCTTCCCTATCGTTCCCCCCTCCCACTGGGTACAGCTATCACCACCGGTAGGAGAGATTATGACTAATCTATTGTAATCTGGAAAAGAGACTTCTGGATCGGCGGCTGAAATAGCATAATCCATAATCAACCAGAAGTCACAGCTCTGATTCATTGGCATCGTGTACCAACCAAATACATCTCCTGAAAAGCTAGTCTTACCATATGAATTTTCTAAATAATAATTGTTCATGTCTGTAAATAATTTGGTTCGCACAGAGGCTGCAGATAGATTTGGCTGAGTAGTATTTTGGAAATTTGCCATAATGACTACTGTTTTTTGATTGCCCGTAGCTCCTGGGACTGCTGCATTAACTTCTTTAACTATTTGGTTAGATGATTCTTGGGGAATAATTGTTACTGAATCATTACTGCTAGCATCAAAAATTACATTATCATCTATCCTAAAACCCTTAATTCTAACTTTTAATCCTGATGTGAGATTTTGCTTTATTTCTTTGGCTGGGTATATTGCAAGTTCTTGCTTATTAGAAGTAATTAAAGTGTAATGAGTTCTACTTAATTTATCATCAAAGAAATCGGCCACTACAACTCTCAGTAATCCTTCAACTGTAGATTCTTTAGCAACACAATTTGATTCTGGTGAGGCTATCTCAGTTCGGTCTTTTTCTGAAAAAATAAGATTATACGCTTCAGTTGGAT
>JACZRW010000045.1 GCA_022574495.1 Patescibacteria group bacterium
CCAAAAGGGGCATACGAAAAAATAAACGACCCTACTAAAGGATGTGGACTAGCTGGTCATATGGAAACAAGACCTATCGTTCACATATACCCGATGGAAAGCGACAAGTGAGTACTGATGCGTCGCACAATGGTTATTAGTAGACGTGGTTTTGAGACTAAAAGGGGATTGTGGGTATTACTTTAGTCCTATAGGTGTATATACACGTGTTATAGGTTCATATATGGTGAGCCAAAGAGTACAAGTTACGAACTTTTTACAGGAATATATCTCAAGTGTGAAGCAGATTAAGTACTCTACCCTAGCTCTGAAAGAACTTGAATATTTTTCAAGATTTACCTTTTTCAATCATAGCGGCAAGTTTACCAGCTGATTTACCATAGGCCTCATTTTCGTCTGGTTCTAGTGGATGGGATTGATATGACTTAACCCAGCTTTGAGCTAATTTTAAACCCTTGATATCTTTCCACTTACTAAGTACTTCTGGTTGTACGTAAATGCGAATACCATCATCCCCCTTTTTGACAGTTGGTTTTATAACATTTGGATCTTCTCTAACAGCGTCATTAAAATATAGACTGATTTGAAGCCCTTTATCATCTTTATTTTGATCTAGCAGTTTTGAAATCTCTGTTAATTGAGGATCTTCCTCTTTCAAGGAGATAGCAGAACCCAAGAAGTCATTTAATTGTTCAAGCTCCTCCTCTGTAAGAGTAACCTCTTTTCCTAATCTAGCAATTTTTCCTGGACCTAGTTCTGGAGTCATTTTATCAAGAACTGGTTGAATCTTTTCAGAAGAAGGAGAATTTTCAGTAACTGACTCTTTTTTATCTAGTAAACCTTGATCTTCTAAAGATGTTCTGAGAACGCCACTAAGTTTGTCGTATTGGCTTTGGGTGAAATAAAGTTCGGTAACACTTTCTACTTTACCATCAGCTAAATGAGGGTATTTAAGCATTACAAAATCCTGATCTTTTAATTGGATTCGTTCTGCAGTAGCCATCATTCCCATCGCTAAATGTTTGGTGTCAAAACTAAGACCGCTTTCTCCTATCATTAGCCGACCATCCTTCACATTATCCTCACTAATTTCATCTTGGCTTACATCCCATTTGGCCCGAACTTCCTTCTGAGAAAGTTCTTGGCTGAGTTTCTTAATTTCTTCAGGGTTTGGAGTACCATCCCTAGCTTGATACTGATTGTAATCTAGAGAAACCCCTTGTCCTAGTTCTTCTTGACTTGGCCCGAATTCGTCACTCATATATAGATCATAAGTCACATTTTTTGAAAAAGCAAAAAAGGATGTAAAGAAATTCCTGGTGAGCGGCCCGGGACTCGAACCCGGAACACACGGCTTAAAAGGCCGTTGCTCTACCAATTGAGCTAGCCGCCCGTAAACCAGGACATTTTAACAAAAATACGCTTAATATTCAATTTAAGCAAGTGAGATAGAGGGCCCGATACTTTCATTTGGGGGAGATTTCTTGGAAATTTTTGAGGGTAGATTTACTAGTGCGCTTTTTAGGACGTCTTCCATAACATCCACAAATATAAAATTCAGATCCTTCCTTGTCTTAGCCGGAATCTCTTCAAGATCCTTTTTGTTACTTCTTGGCAAAATAATTGTCCTCAAGCCGGCCCGATGGGCCGCCAATACTTTTTCCTTCAAACCCCCAATTTCTAATACTTTTCCGCGAAGAGTTACTTCTCCAGTCATAGCCACTTCTTTTCTAATTGGAGTTTTTGTTAAAAGACTAAATAATGCAGTAGTTAAGGTAATTCCGGCACTTGGACCATCCTTTGGAATGGCACCTGAGGGAATGTGAATATGAATATCAGTAGACTTAAAGAAATTATCCTTCACCCCAAATTCCACTACCTTGCTCCTTGCATAGGAAAGTGAGGCTTGAGCAGATTCCTTCATAACGTCACCCAATTGTCCAGTAAGAATCAAGTTTCCCTTACCGGGCATTATATTTACCTCAACGCTTAAAACCTCACCGCCAACCTGGGTCCAAGCAAGACCATTAGCCACACCAATTTCATTTTTCTTTTCTGCCGCCCAAGGTTGAAATTTTTCAGGGCCCAGATACTTATGCAACTTGTTTTCAGATATGGTAGAGGATTTTGATTTTCCTTCAGTTATCTCTCTGGCCACTTTTCTAAAAATCCGGGCTAGTTCTCTTTCTAGATTTCTTACCCCCGCTTCTCTGGTGTATTTGGTTATTATTTCCGCTAGTGCTTTGGTTTCTATTTTTAGTTGATTTAACTTAACTCCGTGAGTTTCATACTGTTTAGGTACTAAAAATTCTTTGGCAATGTGAAACTTCTCTTCTTCTGTGTACCCTGGAAAATCGATAATTTCCATTCTATCTCTTAGTGCGGGTGGGATAGTTTCCAAGATATTGGCAGTAGTTATAAACATCACGTTTGAGAGATCAAATGGGACCTCCAAATAATGATCGCTAAATGAATGATTTTGTTCTGGATCCAAAGCCTCTAATAGTGCGCTTGAAGGATCACCTCTAAAATCATAACCAAGCTTATCAATCTCATCAAGCATAAATATGGGATTATTTGTTCCAGCGTCCCTTATACCCTGAATTATTCTTCCTGGCAGGGCCCCTACATAGGTTCTTCGGTGGCCTCGAATTTCGGCTTCATCACGTATACCACCAAGAGAAACCTTTACAAATTTTCGACCCAATGAACGAGCGATAGATCTACCAATAGAAGTCTTTCCTACTCCTGGAGGTCCGGCAAAACAAAGTATCGGGCCTTTTATCTTTCCAGTTAACTTTTGGACGGCAAGATATTCGACTATTCTTTCCTTTACTTTATTTAGGCCGTAATGATCCTTGTTTAGTATTTTCTCGGCTTGTTTTATATCTATCTTACTTTCGCTTTTCTTACTCCAGGGAACGTCTACAAGCCATTCAAGATAGGTTCTAAGGAAAGAAACCTCCGGAGAGAATTGGGGCATTTTTCGCAATCTATCAAATTCTTTAAAAGCTTTTTCCGCAACGTCCTTTGGCATCTTTGCTTCTTTGAGTTTATTTTTAAGTTCAACAAAATCTTGTTCTTCTTCCTTCATTCCAAGCTCTTTTTCAATAGTTTTTAGTTGTTCTCTAAGGAAAACCTCTTTAGCCGTTTTTCCTATTTGATCGGCGGTTTGATCCTGTATCTTTTTAGCGGTTTTTATAACAGAAAGCTCTCGAGAAATAAACTCCTCAACTTTTTTTATTCTATCTTTAATATCCTTGGATTCCAAGAGCGATTGTTTCTCCAGTGCTTTCAGATCCATATTAAAAATCATAAGATCTAGAGACTGGAGAGGATTACTGAGATCAAAAATAGTAGGCAAAACATCTAGCGGTATTGGTTTACCAAAAGTTATAAGTTGACGAAATTTTTCTACTAAAGGACGGGTAAGTTTTTCGAGGTCTTCCCTCGGATACTCCTTCTCGTGAATATACTCAACGGTAACTTCAAAGAGTTTATCTTCTTGGAAAAAAGTCTTAATTTTTGCTTTAGTCTCTCCTTGAACCAAAATATTTATAACTCCATCTGGTTGCCTCTGCACTTGAGTTATTTTAGCTATAGTTCCAACCAAAAATAGATCTTCTTTCTTAGGGTCATCTGTATCCTTGTTTTTTTGCATGACCAAAAAAATATTTTTATCACTATTTAAAGATTGTTCAAGCCCGGCCACAGACTTGTCTCTTTTTAATGAGATAGGCACCGAGGCATGAGGAAAAATAACCACGTCTCTTACCGGAAGTAATGGAAGTTTCTTAATTTCTTTAGACATAAGAAATAATATATTACATTATTTTAGCAGCCGGGTCAAGGGTTTGCTAAAAAAGCGGTGGGTTGGAATATTTTTTATTTTTCTGGAAGTGGGTGCTCTACTCCAATGGAAATCTGAATACCCTTTGGTTCTTCTATAGCAATATCCATAGATCCTCTGAGGAATAGTACGTAGCCAAAAATCATAAGAGCTATAGCCGCTGTCTTAGCGGCCTTAAAGATCTCTTCACTTGTAATAATCTGTACAAAAATATTCATGTTTTATTTCCAGGAAAGATTCTGGTGATTAAGATATTATACCCAATCATCAAAATCTTTCAATTAGAGTGAGCCAGAGGGCGTGCGTCGTTAGACACGTTGCCCCCTGGCCACTCCTTACGTTATTCAGTTTACCGTTCTGTTCTAGAGCAGCATCACCTCGACTTTGCTCTCGATCTCCTGACCGTTGGCAGTACGCCAAGCATGGTCCAGCAAGTCGTAAACGGTGGTGCTGAACATTATGTCGCTGTCGGGGTTTTCCGCGTAGCTCCTAACCTGTTCATGGGTCAGACGGTCACGAATACGCCTGATCTTGAGTATCGTAGCGCTCTGAGATCCGATGATTAGCTCTTCTGACGGATCGGTTCGAACGAGCCTAATCACCCCAATTCGTTGCGACAGTTCGTACAGCCTGTTGTAGAAACCGACAAGGCTGTCGCTGTCGCCCCCAGCGATCTTCTTGACCTCCATCTGAAGGGTGTCTTCAGACGTACCAGTAGTCATCAGGCACTATCCTTTCCCTCGCAAAAGCGAGACTACGTTATGATTGCCAAACTGGCTACCATCCTTAGATTAGACTTTGGACAAGTTTGATAGCCAAATCGACAACCACAAGTGGAGAATCACCTATCTTTGCATAAAGCTTCGACGGGCAAGCAACTGAATATATTTGTAAGGAGTAATTTTCAAAGTACTAATCCGCTAAATAAAGAACTAATTCTCTATTTAACGGACAATAATATTATACCATAATAAAGACCCATAGTCAAGTAGGATTAACCTATTCTCGTGTCTGACTATGATGTATATGCTGAACCTGTGGTTTTTCCTTTTTATGCACAGGAGTTTGACTTGAAGCTTCTGGTACATGTTCAGGGATTTCGAAGTGGGCATTCCCATTTTTAGGTACAAAAAACTCGCCAAATTCGGCGAGTAATACAACGGCAAACGCGATAGCAACAACTTTCCGTTTTAATCTTTGGTTATATATCCCTTTTATCCAATACATACATTAGTTTAGCATATTACTATCGGTTGGTCAATCTGAAGTGCGTTAAAATAATATTGACATTAATTGCTAATTCACCTATAAATATATGATGATTCTAGCTTACGTAATCGTATTCACGTTGATAGGAAGTGTTCTTTCTCTTTTTGGAAGTCTATTTCTTTTGACCAAGAAAACTATCGATGGGAGTTTTGCCAAAAATCTCATTGCTTTTGCCGCCGGTGCTCTTCTCGCAGTCGCTTTCCTAGATCTTCTCCCAGAAGCGATAGAGGAGTCTGCTGGAGCAGATGCCCTTACCTGGGCGCTCGGTGGGTTCGTATTATTTTTCTTTGCTGAAAAATTTATCCGCCTTTTTCACCACCATCATGGTCACGGTGAAAAACCAACTACTTATTTGGTAATAGTGGGGGATGGGGTGCACAATTTTATTGATGGTATCATAATTGCTGTTGCCTTCATAACTAGCATTCCACTAGGAATTACCACTGCTCTAGCCGTAGCCGCTCACGAAGTTCCCCAGGAAATAGCGGACATGGGAATATTACTGGCCAATGGGGTATCGAAAAGAAGAGCGCTACTACTTAATTTTCTCTCCGCCCTTACGGCCTTAATCGGGGCCTTTTTTGCTCTCACCTTTAGTGAGTTAATTATTAAATATCTATATATTTTCCTGGCGGTTGCCGCTGGTCACTTTATCTATATTGCCGCCGCCGACCTTATCCCCGAACTGCATGAATCTACCAAAGAAGATAGAAGGTCCTACCAGATATTTTTCTTTATTCTCGGAATACTGGCCGTATACTCCTTTACCAGGTTATTCGAAGCCTAAATTTGCGCCTAACTAACTCTTCTTATACAATTTAGCTGTGCTAACTGAAATACCAACATCACTTGTAATTTTCAACGTAATATTACCAATATTATTTTTTAGTTCTGCACTAGGCTTGTTTTACTGGGGATTATCCAAAACAGATTTTTCAAAAGGTAAAAAAATTACAGTTGGGTTGTTGACTACTACAGGTTTAATTGGGTGGTATTTATTTATTTTATTGGCGGGACTTATTGGATTCTTTGGAGAAGCGACTCTTATTGTTCCAAATATTGTACTAACTTTTATCATTTTAGCCCTTACTATAAGGAGATTATATAAATCAGTTACGATACAAACTATATTTGAAAAAATTCCTGCTCACTGGCTGATAGCCGTTCAAGTATTTCGACTAATGGGATACTCTTTTCTTACTTTTTTTATGATAGGTATTTTACCAGGAATTTTTGCTATACCTACAGGGTTGGGGGATGTATTTATCGGTATTACTGCTCCCTTCATTGCTTATCTGGTGTATAAAAAAGGTAACGCTATACAACAATTTGCTTTGGCTTGGAATTACCTAGGAATAGCCGATCTTTTGATGGCTATCACTTTAGGAGTATTAACCTATCCTTGGCCTTATCAAGTTATTCCTACTGAAGTTCCTAGCAACCTAATAGCGGTCTTTCCCCTGATAATAATTTCGTTTAACGCCGTACCTCTCTCGATACTTCTTCATTTATTTACGATAAGAAATTTAAGGGTAAAAAACATATATTAATGAAAATGTAAACAGAATAAAAAAAGAGTGAAGCCCGTCGTGACACTTGTCAAACGACGGGCCTCTTTATTTGAATGTCTTTCCTCCCTCCTAGGCTGCAGTTTCGACCGGTGTGAACGTACCGTTTGGCTGCATTTCAAGCTCCACACACCCTGGGGGCACCTCGATCTTTTCACCTGGGAATCTAAGTACCGCGGGTTTATTGGGTTCATTGTCTAAAAACTTGCTGAAATTCAGCATAGCTCTTAGCATTGCAGCACGGTTTTCAAACCCCAGACTTTTACCGACAGGGGTTAGAACTTTGGAAATTATCCATCTTGGATCGTTAATTTTGGCTAGTATCATTGCTTCTATGAATGCTGCTTCGTTGGGGATATGAACCTTGGGCATCCTGTATCCCCGGAATGTACCAGCCAAGGCCTCCAAAGTCTCATCTGGTCTGTATCTCAGCCAGATCAGCAACATCCTAAGGAAAAAGGCCCGGTGAGCTCCCTCATCCTTAGAAATAAGCTTTAGGACTCCACAAAGGCCTGGGTGAAGTTTCCGCCCATCCTTGGGATCTCTCGGCGATCCGTACTGTTCCCAAACCACCTCCTCGATCATAATGTAGGTGAACTTTGTCTGCTCCTCTTGAGCAGTGGCGTAAGCAAGTCCCCAGACAAGCTTTTTACCTTTACCCGAATAGCCAATCTGATCTTCGAATGTCCAGGGTTTAGATTCAGCGCATTCGTTGCTGAAACTGCGAACTTCGCTACGGGTCATCAACCCGGATTCCCTGAGACACATCTCCAGAGCCTTCGCGTGGTTATCCTCTTGAGGGCCCCAATAATTCTTGTAGAAATCTATTGAAGCAGCCCTGTTACCCGACGCGCGAACCCCAGCTTCTATGAATTGATCCGTGTGTCTTTCGACCGCCAAGCTTCCCTTAAGCAGTTCCAGCACAGAGGGACCTAGGTCTCCGCAGAGACGAGGGGCAAGTGCAGCCATTTCCCCTTGGAGAGTTGGAATACTACCATGACTCCATGCTCTTTGAGCTGATAGGCGTTTGAAGCGCTCGTACTCATCTCCGGCTAATCGTGCAACCACGGTTTCTATCCCAGCAACCGTTGTCGGACTGTAATTTTGGTGTACCGTCTCTGGTTTTCCCAAAGTGCCTCCCTCAACTTTCCTCAACACTGTCGGAATCTCTTATTAAGATATCAATTAATTTAAAAAATAAAAATACAAGAGTTTTCCATAAGGTAGTTTAGTAGACAAAATTCTATAATAATATCTGGCTTTATAAGCCTTACTTTCTATCTGAACTTAAATAATTTAAAACCCGATTTCATCAAACGATCAAGTAATATATACTAAATAAATAGTATGTTGGATTTCCTAATTCTTATCATTGGCTTTGGGTTACTTCTAAAAGGGGCTAGTTATTTTGTTGACGGCAGCAGCTCAATATCCTTAAAGCTAAAAATCTCACCCTTGATCGTTGGTCTCACTATTGTCGCTTTTGGCACTAGCACCCCAGAATTAGTAGTAAACTCTTTGG
>JACZRW010000006.1 GCA_022574495.1 Patescibacteria group bacterium
ATGTTAGCCCATCGTATTAAGAGCATTGGCGAGGATACTGGCACGCCCCCAGTCGTGATTGGCTACAGTATGGGGGCTGTCCAAGCGTCAGTAATTGCAAGAAGAGTACGAATTACCGGGGCTATCCTCATTGCCGGACCACTGAAGGGTGGTAAAGTCCATCCAATTCTGAATGACGGTATTAAGGAGGTGCAGAGAGATATCGCCTTTAGAGGCGATAGACCAGATGGGTGCTGGGGTACCTGTAACTGCAGTTTCTCAACAGACTTGGAGGAAGGGTTACCAGATGACGTCCCGATCGTATGCTACATCGCACTCCTTGATAGTCTTGTGGAACGGCAAAGCTGCCGTGGTGAAGGATCCAACTGCGTTAACGTGGAAGTACTAGACACCCACTTAGGGATTCCTTACAACGGGCAGTTGTTACTCGATATGTTCTTTCACAGCTTACCAAGCCTATTTTTGGAACCCTGAAGCTATCGCCTGAGATCGTACAATGTACGGGATCAGGCGGTTATTTTTTTATTTATTTATTACATTTAGGAATTTAGTCAAATAATTAGCCGAATTTAGCATACCATGTCAGTAAAGCTCACTGTAGATTATCCTCTATCACAGGTTAAAATAGATAAATTGTATGAAATCCACAAAATCAACACTTCGCGTACAAGCTCCTGCTTCTGCCGCAAATTTGGGACCGGGGCTAGACGCTATGGCCTTGGCTATCAACCTCCATAATACTTACACTTTTAAAAAGTCAAATAAATTTAAAATAATAGTTACCGGTTTGGGTAGTAATACTTTATCAACCAAAAAAGATAACTTTGTTTATAAAGCTTTCTCAACTCTTTGTAAAAAGCAGAAGGACAAAACTCCAGAGATTGAAATATTAATTAGTAACGAGATCCCACCAGCTAGAGGAATAGGTAGTAGTGCCGCCGCTATTTGTTCAGGCTTATTGGCAGCAAACGCAATGATGGGTTATAAGTTAAATAGAACAGAACTACTCCAAATAGCAACCGAGATTGAAGGGCATCCAGATAATCCTGCCGCCGTTCTTTTTGGAGGGTGCGTAGTTGTAACAAACGATAATGGTAGAATTTACTGGAGTAGAGTAGGTATTCCGCCTCAATTAAAAGTAGTTCTTTTTGTTCCTGATTTTGAAGTGCCTACTATAAAAGGAAGAAAAATATTACCTAAAAAAATCTCTTTAACTGAAGCTATTTTTAATATTCAAAGAGCATCATTATTAATTTCAAGTCTAGCTCAATCGGATTTTGAAATGCTTAAACTGGCTACAAGAGATAAGCTTCATGAGGAAGTAAGGATAAATAAATTTTTTCCGGATGGATTTAAACTAACAGAGGCAGCCAGAGACGCCGGAGCTAAGGGTGCTTTTCTGTGTGGGTCTGGATCAAGCATCGGCGCTTTTGCAGTAGAAAAACCAGATTATATTGCCATCATGATGCAAGAAAAAGCAGAGGAATTAGGAATATTGGGAACCACCACGATAGTCTCTTTAAATAGTACCGGAGCAGTGGTGGAAGAATTTACATAACCTCTTGATTTTTTTATTCCTTTGAATCAAAATTAAATTAGTGATTACAACGATTCACTACATACGCCATGGTCAGGTAGATAATCCAAACAATGTTGCGTATGGAAGGATGGCGGGATTTCATTTAAGTAACACCGGGAGGAAAGAAGCAAAGAAAGTTGGAGAGTTTCTTAAAAGAAAAAGTATCTCCATAATATATACCTCTCCGCTGGAAAGAGCTTTTGAAACTGCCCATATAATCTCCGAGCCATTTGAAAAAAAACTAAAGATTATACATAAATATGAACTAATAGAAATTGATGCAAGAAAATGGCAATCATTACCAATAGACGAGCTATTCCAAAATAAGTTCTTTGAGTCTTTTATAACAAATCCAGAATCACCTGAGGTGCCGGAAAATTTAGAAAATTTAGCTAGTAGAATGGAAAAATTCGCTTTATCTCTATGCAATCAGCATAAGGGACAGGAACTTATATGTATATCACACGAAATCTCTATATTGGCTTTAAGATTTAAGTTAGAAAATAAACACTTAGCTCTGATAAAAAATCAAAATGCCAACACAGCGTCTATCACTACGTTTGTTTTTAATGAAGATTGCTCGCTAAAAGAAACCAGTTACACAGAACTTCAGTAAAGCAGTATTTGGTATCTAGTATTTTGTATTAAGTATTTGTTAAATAAACTATTTTTTACTTATACTAGATACATAATACTAATTATTTGATACCAACTTATCTATCTTTGCCGCTAGAATGAAGTCGTTATCATGTAACCCTTTAATAACGTGGGTATAGTTAGTTAATCTCACTCTATTATATTTAATATCAATGTTTGGATGATGTCCCTCACCTTCGGCAATACCTGCAATTTTATTTACAAAACTCATCGCCTCCACAAAGTTCTTAAATTTAAAATCCTTAACAATTTGCTTGTGCCCACTTTCCTCCTCTAAATCCCAACTATCAACTTGGAATAGAAGTTTTTTAATTTTCTGATCTTCAAGCGGGGGGATTCCTCCTTTACAAGGAACACATTTTTTCTTCGCTAGATTTTCCATAAAATTTACTTTAGTATTAGTATAGTAAGTATTATATTAGTTTTAGTAATGTAATATATACTAATTTTATCACTTGCAAGTACCTACGATACATGATTAAAGAAGTCGAACTTCGTAAATGCGAGATAGCTCAATATAGAAATCTTACAGAATCTACTCATTATGATGAGATTTATGAATACGCCGCAAAATTGAAAGGTAAAAAAATAATCCATCTGAATGCAACTTCATCTGGTGGGGGAGTGGCTGAAATCTTAAATACTCTTGTCCCACTAATGGATTGTGTGAAAGTAAATGCCAGATGGTTTTACATAGAAAAAAATTCTAAATTCTTTCATTTAACTAAGGAGATACACAACTTTTTGCAGGGGAAAAAAGGAGATCTTACAAAGGAGGAGAAAAACTTCTTCCTAGAAACTAACAAAGAGATGGCAAAAGAAATGCAATCCTTAAAACCCGATTTATGGATTTTGCATGACCCCCAACCAGTGGCGACTCAAGGATTCCTATCAGGATCTCATAAAGCAATTTGGAGATCTCATATTGATACTTCAAAAACAAATAGAAAAGTCTGGAATTTCCTTTTGCCCTATCTAAAAAAATACGATCTTTATATATTTTCGATGAGGCGATATATAGGTGAAGGGTTAGAATACAAAAAAACTCGAATATTTCCACCGGCAATTGATCCATTAAACCAAAAGAATGTGGAGATGGATAGGTCTTCTGCAAAAAAAATAGTGGGTAAATTTGGTATCGATACAGAAAGACCATTGATATCACAAATCTCTAGATTTGATCCTTGGAAAGACCCGTGGGGGGTTATAGATGCCTACAGAGTAGCTAAAAATAAATTCCCAAACCTTCAACTTGCGCTCATTGGTGTTTTTTCTCTAGATGACCCTCAAGCACAGAAAATTGCGAGTGAATTAATAAAATATTCCAATAAGGATAAAAATATTCACATTCTTTCAAACAAAGATGGGGTGCACGCACTAGAAGTAAACGCCTTTCAGAGAGTATCTGATATAGTGATTCAAAAATCTATTAAAGAAGGCTTTGGTATGACCGTTACAGAAGCGATGTGGAAAGAAAAACCAGTAATTGGAGGAAGGGCGGGTGGTATTTTAGAACAAATTGAAGATGGGGTAAATGGATTCTTGGTTACAACTGTTCAAGAGACAGCCGATAGAATAGTTCAGCTTCTGGAAGATGAAAATCTAGCTAAAAGAATGGGTCAAAAAGGAAAAGAGACTGTCCGCAAAAAATACCTTATCCCTAGACTATTGCGAGACCACTTAAAACTTTACGACGAGATTCTTAACAGCTAGGTCTTAATCACTTAATTAACTTTTCGATTCGCTATTACTTCTGCCTACTTTATCTTAAATACTAGAAAATATTCAAGAGAGAAGGCAAACAGGTTAAATGTTGGAAAAAATGAAAAACCCAGGGCATTTCGGTTACTCGAGTGAGTAACTATATCCCTGGGCTCACGCTTAAGGCTACGTGTTTCCTAGCTCATTAACTTTATAATCTCCTCCTCGTTAACTCTGGCGACACCAATCATAAGCGTTCTGGAATAACCGCAGCCAAGGACTAGCTAATAGGTCTTTCCATTCTTCCGGTAACCAGGGCCACTGCCAGAGTTGGCTACTCAATCTTTCCGAATGAGGCATCATCACCAAGTGCCGTCCGTTAGGGCTACAAAGAGCGGTGATCCCATTTGGACTACCGTTGGGATTGAATGGGTAGGTTTCGGTCGATCTCCCTAACGGATCAACGAAGCCGAGTGGAATCAACTTCTGCTCGTGCAGCAGGTGAAGTTGATCTTGCTTAGGCAGGTACAATTGACCTTCTCCATGCGCTACCCAAATACCCAAGCGACTGCCTTCCATTCCACGAAAGAAAATCGATGGACTCTCTCGTATCTCCACCGTTGCGAAACGGGACTCAAAGCGTTTGGAACGGTTAGCGATGAATCGCGGTAGGAACCGATCTTCAAGGCCCTGCCACGGTACCAACCCTAAGACCGTAAAGAGCTGGCAACCGTTACAAACACCGAGTGAGAAGGTGTCTGGTCGATTGAAGAAGTCTTTGAACTGCTCGGAGATTGAAGGGTTAAAGCGGATTATCGCTCCCCAACCTTTCCCGGCGGTAGGTACATCCTTTCGAGAAAAACCGCCAACCGCCACAAGACCAACGAAGTCTCGTAATTGTACCTTTCCTTCGATTAGGTCCCGAGTCGTTACGTCATAGACATCGAAACCGGCCAAGTGAAAGGAAGCAGCCATCTCCTGATCCCCATTGCTACCTTCGTCACGAAAGACCACCACTTTTGGTTTTGCACTTCCTTGCAAAACTTCCGGCAACGTCACCTGTGGGGTGTAGGTGAGTGAGAAAGAAGGTGGATCCCATTTCTGGAAGGACGCCGTTTCTTCAGCAACACATTCGGGGTCGGTTTGGAACTCTTCGATCAAGGTGCTGGTACTTTCCCAGAGAACCCTAAGTTCGGACAACGAATTGTCCAGAACAATCCCGTTTGTGTCGGAGATAACGAAGCGGGAGCCGCGGTCAGCAACTTCTCCGATTAGTTGCGCCGGAACTTGGGACTCAGACAACCGAGCGAGAACGATCTGGGGTGAATCAGTCTCAACCACCAATCCCAACTCCTCGTTAAAAAGGAAACTGATGGGATCGGAAGTTTGGAGTTGAATACCCATACCGTAACCACCGGCGATTGCCATCTCTACTAATGTGGTTATCAACCCGCCGTCACTTCTATCGTGGACTGCTGATATCAAACCCTGCTCGACAAACTCTTGGATAGTGTCGAAAACTCGAGCGAGCAACGACACGTCCTCGACGTCCGGGCAGTCGGAACCGATTTGATCGAACGATTGTGCTAATGCCGACCCACCTAGGCGCATTCTTCCTACGCCGAGGTCTATGAAGATGAGGAAAGACCCTTCTTTCTTCAGATCTGGTGTAACCTTTATTCGGACGTCATTCATGTAGGCGTAGGTGGCAATCACCAACTGACCCGGAGCCTTGACTACCTCATCGGTCTGCTCCGGACCTTGCATCAGAGTCGCCATTGAGAGACTGTCTTTACCACCATCCACAGCGAGACCAAGTTCCACCATAATGTTACTCATGGCGACGGCAGTGTCATACAGCTTGGCACCCTCACCAGGAAGCTTCGCGGCCCACATCCAGTTGGCTTGGCAGCGAATTTCGTCTCGGTTGCTAACACGCGCACCGCAAAGGTTAAGGAGTGCTTCTGCAACTGCCAATCTTCCCATCGCAGCTGGGTTTAATAAACCCTTGATGGGTTGTTCACCCAAGCTACGCGCTGTACCCGTATAACCAAAGTGGCTGTGAGCCTCAATGGAGAAATCGGCAACCGGTAATTGAAACGGCCCAACACATTGTTGCTGGGCAATCAATCCGCCAACAGCACGGTCGACTTTTCTTACCAGGTAACCCTTGGAACCAACTGATAGTAACCTCAGAATTTTATCTAAGGCGACTTCTACTGTCAGATCCTCAGGCAACTCTAGCGGATCAAGTTCTTGGGGTAGATGAACTAGGTCGCAGTGCTTCTGAAAACCTTCACCGAGCGCAACTTCCTGAGGAAGCTCAACCGGTCGAGAACCATCGTTGTCTTCAAGAACGAAGTTCCCATCACCAGTCACCTCGCCCAAAAACGCCACCGGGCAACCCTCACGCCGACAGATTTCTTCTAAGAGTTTTCTGTCAGCTGGTCGGATAAGAAGACACGCTCGTTCTTGAGACTCGTTTCCCAAAAGCTCAAGTACAGAGAGGTTCTTGTCCCCAACCGGGATAGACCTTAGGTTTATTCTTGCTCCGAGGGGGTGAACCAACTCCGGAAGGGCGTTGCAGTCACCACCGGCACCAAGGTCATGAATAGAAACAATCGGGTTTCCTTCTCCGAGTTCAATACAAGCCCGGATAACTCTGTATACCCGCTGTTCCATCTCTGGATCCCCACGTTGGACAGAATCAAAGTCGAGTTTTGCTGTATTCTGTCCTTGCATCATGGAGCTGGCCGAACCACCACCCAAACCAATACGGTAGGCGGGACCCCCGATTTGCACGACCAACATACCCACTTCAGGGTCACCTTTGTAGACATGAAGGTCATCAACTAGACCAGCACTAGCCGCGTAGAGAATCGGTTTGTACCAAGCCCAGTGATTATCTCCCAGTTGGAAATCGAAACTACGAACAAAACCGAGAGTTACCGGCTGTCCGAAGCAGTTACCGTAGTCAGAAGCACCGTTGCTTGCTTGAATTAGGACATCGATTGGTCGAGCAAACTGCTCTGGTGGTGGCCAGGCTTTCTTTTCACCTGGTAAACCCAAACCCAAAGCAGCTACCGCGTAGCCAAAGGCGTAGGCAGTAACCAAGGCACCTTTGCCAACCGAAAACCCATCTCTGGTAACACCCCCACCGCCGGTTGCGGCTCCTGGGTAGGGTGAAATACCGGTTGGATGGCTGTGTGTCTCGGCAGTCAGTGTGGGGTGAAGAACACGGTTGGATGAGACAAGAAGACTGGGTTGTCCTGGAAATTCTGGTACCAGGATTTCCACCAATCCTCCACGAATTACCGAGGAGTCATCACTAAAGGCAGACAGCGAGTTCCCTGGACTCAGTTTCCAAGGTCTCATGACGATTTCCAGCAAGGTTTGCCCAACTGGCTGACCATCAATTGTTATTTCACCTCTGAAGAAGGGGTGACGTGAGTGTTCGGAAAGACTCTGAGCAAGCTGGAAGAGCTCAACATCAGACGGGTTTCTTTCCAATTCCACCTGGAAGATTTGTCTGATGTATTGAACATCCTGTTCGTCCCATCCCAACCCCAACTCCTCGTTCAAGCGGAGTAGGACTTCCGATCCTTCTGCCAAAACTGGGACGATTCTAACTGCGGCCGTTTCTACATTAGTTGCAAAACTTGACAGAGGAACCGGGTAGATCATCTCCGTCATACGGTCGAACAAACCCTTAATGAGGGCTCCGACTTGGCTCTGTTCAATCTGGGGTTCGAAACCCAGGCGCAACGATCGCTCGATTCGTATCGCTTTGGATAACCCACAATCCCGAAGCACCGAAATAGCGTTGCTGGACCAAGAAGTCTCAAAACTGAGATGTGGTCCAATTTCAACCACTTCTTTGCCTGTCAAGAAAGTAGTTTCCCCAAAATTATCCGGTTCGAACATTTCGGCTAACAACCAGCGGATCAACTCATAGTCCGCTTCGGTCAAACTCTCTTCTAGTTCGAGGTAGTAACACCACTCACTAGAAATCGAAAGCCCGTCGATACCTAAGCTACGAGCCTTTTCCTCAAGTTGTCCTTCTCGCCAACGATTAAGAGCGGGTTGTTGATAGAAGCGTACTAGTTGGGTCATCTAATCTCCTCTCCTTCTGGATTATTCAAAATTTAAAGTGCTACTCAACTATTGAGTAGACCCATAATATCAATATCAGCTTTCTAATGCAATTTAAGTTGTAAATTCCAGAGAGTGTGATGAAATAATCTATTAGATCTAATAAGTAGTTTAATTATTTTTATGCTGTCTCATTTAGCCTCGGAGTGAGACACGACTATAATCGCAAGATTAAACTTGCTCTTGTAACTCTAGCAAGTTATAATCGTCTTCGATTACATCTCGCCTCTTGTAACTCTAGCAAATTATAACAATTGAAAGATTCGAGACTGCTATGCTTCATTTAATCCTATTAATCAGAGTGTATCTTTGTGCTAAACTATTTGTATGCGGACTGGGGTTCCTGCAACATCATATATTTCTACACTTCCGGTAACTTTTTTCACCTGGTGGTTTCTGGAAAGCCCAAAAATAATCTATAAAGTATTGTACTTTACATTTGTATCCGTGGTTCATCAATTGGGCTATAAATCTCTTTTTAAAACTTTTTTCAAACCCTGGAAAAATGAATACCGAGAGGGTTTAGTTGGTTTTTCTGTTGTTATGGGTATCACCATAAAAACCTTGTTAATATTTGTAGAGAGCTTCGTCATACTATTTTTATTAGTAACAATCATTCCAATTTTTATTGCTTGGGTCCTATTACCATTTTTAGTTTTGTGGGGAGTATATGTCGGCCTTTTCGCCTGAATTTTCAAAGGTTTTTAAAGCAGCAGCGTTTTCTAATCTTATATCTACTCTTCCATTCTTACTTATACGAATCGGAGTGCTAAGTCTATTTGGTGTACTATCCATCTCTTCAATAAACTCTACAGTATTATATTTCTGGGTTTCTTTGTTTTCCCTAGATTTGATGCTTGAGGTTTTCTACCACTTCAATGTCTCAGAATACAAAACAAAGAAAATGATAAACGAAGAAATTGATAATATTTCCCAATCTTTCAATATCCAAGCTGCTAAAATTATTTTAAAAGCTCCTGATTGGAGTCATGTCTCGTCATTATTAAAATCCTTGCTAGGGGATAAAAAAATAAAATCTTTCTTCGCGAAAGCAGGTTTCAATAAAGAAGAGGTGGAGGCCTTGGCAAAAGCTAGCGCAAATGATCCATTAGATATACAAAAACTAGTGTTAACTTCTTATGAATTTGCCAAAAAAGAGAAAAATAAATCTATAGATCAGATAGATTTGCTTCTGGCCCTATTTTCTGAATCTAATGCTCTTAGGCAAGCGGTATTTTCGAAACAACTTAACGATACGGATCTGGGAAATATTGCTTATTGGACTAGACACTTATTTACAAAATCTGAGATTCATTTTTGGGATAAATCTCCATATGCTTTAGGTCTTGGACTAGCCTCACTTTGGGAAGGAGGCTGGACTCTTGAGACAGAGAGATTTTCTAAAAATATAAATAATGAAATACTCGGAGGCAAAATTAAAAACCACCTAGTAGGTCGAGGAGACGTGATCAATCAAGTTGAAAAAGTATTATCGAGGTCTTCAAAAAGAAATGTAATCCTTATAGGCGAGCCGGGGGTTGGTAAAACTACGGTGGTTTATGGCCTGGCCCAAAGATCAGCACATGGAAATCTTCAGGAATCCCTAAAATATAAAAGATTCCTAGAGCTAGATCTGAGTGCTCTTCTAGCATCTGCCGGTGGGGGAGAGCTACAGGAAAGATTAAATAATTTACTTACTGAAATCTCTCATGCCTCAGACGTTGTACTCTTTATACCTCAGATTGAATTCTTAACCACAAGTGAAGGAGGAGGGGCCGATATTACCGGCCTTTTGATAAACACCTTGAAAGGAAGTGGTCTACAGGTTATCGGAACCACAACTCTAGAAGAGTACAAAAAAAATATTGAGCCAAAAGTAACCTTTGCCGAAGCCTTTGAAAGTGTCGAAATATCCCCACCTTCTAGAGACATGAGTATAAGAATCCTAGAAGAAGCGGCCACTAATATAGAATTGAAAAATAAAATTACCGTAAGTTACAAGGCAATAGAAAAAGCAGTGGATTTATCCCTTAAATTTATGCCTGATAGAACATTGCCTGGAGTGGCAATCAACCTTCTTGACGAAGCAGCCACCGCTACTTCCTTAGAAAGGAAAAGGATATTGATTCCAGAATTAATCGAACAAATTGTTTCTCAAAAAACTAAAGCTCCCGTTACCTTCGCTAAGGGAGAGGAGTCTAAGAAACTTTTAAATCTCGAAAAAGAACTACACAAAAGAATTATCGATCAAGAGGAGGCTATAAAATCAGTATCAGAAGCAATAAGAAGAGCGAGAACTTTACACCGAGACAGTAGTCATCCCATCGGAGTATTTTTATTTCTTGGTCCAACTGGAGTTGGAAAGACTGAAACTGCAAAAGCCCTAGCGAGTATTTATTTTGGATCTGAAGAAAGAATTATTAGAGAGGATATGAGTGAGTATCAAGAAGAACAATCTATAAATAGACTAATCGGAGCTCCGCAAGGAACAGGCGGAAATCAAAGAGGTCAATTCACGGAAAAAATTAGAGAAAATCCTTTTACGGTGGTCCTCTTGGACGAGATGGAAAAGGCAAATCCAAAAATACAACAAGCGTTTCTTCCAATTTTTGATGAAGGAAAAATCGAGGATTCGTCCGGTAAACAAATAATTTTTACAAATTCCATCATTATTGCAACATCCAACGCTGGGGCAGAATTTATTAGAGAATCGATCCAGTCCGGTAAAAGTGCAATTGATATAAAAAAACCACTACTAGAGAAACTTCAAAGGGAGAATATTTTTCGTCCTGAATTTCTAAATAGATTCGATGATATCGTTGTATTCAAACCTCTATCACCAGATGAAGTAAAGCAAATTGTTGGTTTATTATCTTCTCAATTGGCCCACAGACTAAAGAAACAGGATATAGACATTAAATTTGATGACGCATCGCTAGATTTAATTTCTAAAAAAGGTTTTGATCCAACTTATGGTGCAAGGCCCTTGAGAAGAGTTCTGCAAAACGAAGTAGAGTCTACTCTCTCCAAAAAAATTCTTTCTGGAGAAATAGCTCGCGGAAGCAAAGTACTAGTAAGTACTTATGGCGATAAGCTAACACTCAAACCGTTACCTTAATACTGTAATAATTTCTATCCACACAACGTTACTAAATTGATAGGTAAAGATCCGGACTTGACACCACTACGTCCTTGAAGTGTGGACTTCGAGGTGTCAAAACCCCGTAGCTTTAGCAATGGGGGTTGACAAATTGGGTTTTCTTTCGGATAATATGGCCTGTCATTATTACTGCCTGCTGTTTCATACCAGCAGGTATTTTATTAATAAAATGGTTGAATATCTTACTACTATCGGAGATAAAACCTTAAACATTAGCCGAAAGTCACTAGGATTTTCAGCTTTTATGAAGAGATTCAGGCTTCCAATTCTTATTATCCTCACTATTACAATCCTTGTTTTCCTGGCAGTGTGGGCCCAATCTGGCATTAGCCAAAAACCCACTGCAAAAATAAATCAATCCTTTTCCACTCAAGCTAGAACAGAAGATAAAATAAGAGTAAGAGATGCGGATCTTTTGGTAACAATAAATGGTGCTGATATAGATAACTCACTCTTAATTCAAGGAAAGAGAGCCAGAACCAGAGAGGGTAAAACTTTCCTTATTATAAATATGGAGGTCGAAAATGAATTCCAAGTACCGCTTTATATTTTCCCGGTGGATCTGCTGCGTCTAGTAAGAGAGGACGGCAAAAAAATAGCACCTAGTGTTCACCAGGGAACAGTAGAAATAAGACCAATTTCAACGAAAAAAAGCAATGTTGGTTTTGTAATAGACCCAGATGAAAAAAATTTCAAGTTAGAAATCGGAGAGCTCTCTGGAGAAAAACAACTATTAGAGATATCATTTAAATAGATTATGGTGGACGAATATTCGACCAGTGAAATAAGTGAAAAATTAATTTCCGAAATAAAGGAGGCTATCGGTAGTAAAGAGTATGGTTCGGTAGAAATCTATATAGAATCCGGCCGTGTGGTTCAGATCACAGAAAGAGTGATTCGAAAAAAGATAAGATCAAATGGTAATGAGACTAAAAAAGGGGAAATGGTTTACTGGAGACCGATAAAAAATCGTAAGTGACCGATTTCGTGCTGTAGTAGGGGATTGACAATGGAATTTGCAGCGACTTATAATTGTAACTAGAGTAATATACTCTTCAGAGACATTGCTTTAAACAAATTAGTAACTTGCCCAAATACTGTTCCTAAATAGACACGACAAAGAGCCTACCTCCTGCCAAATGGGCTCTCAGCCGACCGCAAACGGAGGCAGCTCTTCAAAATTTTGAAGCGCTGCCTTTTTTTGGTGCAAAATTTTGCAATAATTATTAATGGTGCACAACTACACTCGAGAGGGGGTGAGCAAATGAACAAACAAAAATTACTTTATGGTGCAGCTAGCGGTTTTGCCGCTTTGGCATTTTCGCTAACTCCTGTACTAGCTGCAGAAGCTACCAATTCTAACACCGGTGCAAACTCTGACAACGACGCTAAGATAGATATCGATAATGACGTTACAATATCACAGGAAAATTTTCTCGATGTTAACAACGATATTAGTGTAAACATTAACACTGGGGGTAACACCGCTGATAAAAACACTGGTGATGGTAGTGTCAGTACTGGTGATGGTGACGCAACAGTTAGCATTTCCAACCTAGGAAATAGTAACTCTGCTTCTATCAACATGTCCGGAAGCGTTGATGCTTCCGCAAGCAATGACACCACTGGTTTCAAATCTGACAACGATGCTACGGTAAAAGTCGAAAATGACTTTGACCTAACCCAGAAAAACATAGCTAAGGTCAATAACTACGTGGACATTGATGTTGACACTGGTGATAACAGTGCAGACAAGAACACAGGTGACGGAAGCGTAAAAACTGGAGATGGAGACGTAGAAGTCTCTATCGAAAACATGCTTAACGAAAACGACGCTGAAGTAGATCTAGGCAGTATTGGTGAGGCTTCGGCTTCTAATGATAATACTGGTGCTAAGTCTGACAACGACGCTATAGTAAAGATCAATAATGATGTTGATATTTTACAAGGAAACAATCTCTCCGTGAAAAATCACGTAGATGTTGACGTTGACACTGGTAATAACAGTGCCGACAAGAACACCGGTGATGGTGATGTCGATACTGGTGACAGTGACGTAGACGTTGAAATCTCCAACAAAGGCAACAGCAATGACGTTGATGTTGAAGGTGGAGACGATATAGACGCTGACGTGTCAAATGACACCACTGGTTTCAAGTCTGACAACAACGCTAAGGTAGAAGTCGATAATGACTTGGATGTAACTCAAAAGAATAAGACTCACATCCATAACGATGGCGACATTGACGTTGACACAGGTGATAACAGTGCCGACAAGAACACCGGTGATGGTGATGTCGATACAGGTGATGGTGATGTTGATATTGACGTAGAAACAGATGTCAATTCTAACAACCTCGACTAACATCAGATCTTATCTCGGGATCTCGTTTCGCTAGAATGGCGGGACGAGCCCGAGTAAGGTTGGGGGCAGACAAAATTAATCTAAATAATTTTGCCTGACCACAACAAAAGATTAGTGAAAAATAAAAATAGAAGGGTAAGAAAAAATAAAATAGGGATAATGAATAGCCTTATAATTGTAATGACAGCAGTGGTAATTGCTTTTTCACCGGTAATTGCCCTATCTTCCCCGGCTCACGCAGTACCAGATTTACCAAGTACTCCGGATTCTCCAGACTCACTAGATTCTCCAGATGAACCGGAAAGCCCAAAGACTCCAAAGTTACCAGGGGAAGACGAACCAGTCATTCAAAATGATCAGACTAGCACTGAAACTGATACTAATGAAGGCCAGGTAGAGGAGGAGAATAATAATGAGTCCCAACCAGATTCAAGCAATAATGATCAGCCCAGCACTGAAACTACTAGCACTGATTCAAACAATGATACAAAAATTCAAGGTAATGTTGGTACCACCACAGAAGATTATACAAAACCTGATACTCAAGAGACTTCTATAGACAACCTAGAATCAGTTGGTGGTTATAATAACAATGAGGTGAGTCTTGCCGATTTAGCCGCTGGGAATTCAAACACTGGGGCAGATTCAGATAATAATGCCAGACCAGAAATAAACAACGACTTTGACTTAACCGCTACAAATAATCTTAACGCAGATAATACTGCGTATGTAAACGTAGATAGCGGGAAGAATTCGGCTGATAAAAATACCGGAGACGGAGAAGTAGTTGCCGGCGATGCCGACATTGTACTCACAGCTCTAAATGTCGGTAATAATACTGGCGTCGGCACCCAAGTTTTCAATGTTTATGATGATCAAACCGGTGACTTAATTATAGATTTTGATAATGTTTCCTCCCTACCGCTAGGGACTGTATGCGGCGATGGAAGTGCCACAAATACTACCACCGGTTCAGACTCAAATAATGATGCCACTACTGTATGTACTACCCAAAATACAATACTAATAGATAATAATGGAAATATAATAAATGACTACTATTTAAGTGCTGACACCGGTAATAATAGTGCGGATAAAAATACCGGGGACGGATCGGTAACCACTGGAGATGTCAATATTGTCTTGAACGTAATAAACTTTATTAATAATACTTTTCTCGGCGGCGGTGGGGAATTATTACTTGGCTTGGTAAACATTTTTGGAAACTTTGATGGCAATATTGGCCTGAATATCCCTAACTCAGGAGACGACTACCTTCTAACCTCTAGTAGTGCCGGAAATTCTAACACTGGAGCAGATTCAGATAATAATGCCAGCACTTCATCAAGTAGTGATACTGACATAGCTATGACAAACACAGCGGATATTTTAAATAATATCATGCTCTTTGGCGATACTGGAAATAACGACGCGTCCAAAAACACCGGGAGTGGGTTGGTAACTACTGGAGATATTAATTCAAACCTAAACGTAACTAACATCAGTAACACGAATGGGATTGGTGATGGTGGGACCATTTGGATGGTATTGGTTAACAACTTAGGTAATTGGACCGGACAGATTTGGGGATTTGATAGTACTGGAGTTGCATCACCATTTTTCGCTTTTGAAATAGGGGAGGACGGTGCGTTTAATGCGATTACCGGCGCTGGTTCTACCAATAACGCCACGGTTACAAATAATAACGATACCGATATAACCATGAATAATAATGCCAAGCTAACCAACAATATTTATATAAACGCCAATACTGGAAATAACAGCGCCACCATGAATACTGGAAATGGAACTATAAGTACCGGGGATGTAAATGTTGCCGCCAATATAGTTAATATATTGAATAATAATTTCCTGGCCAGCAAATTTGTGCTAACCATTGTAAATGTCTTTGGGAGTTGGACCGGTAACATATTACCTTTCGGCTGGGGAGGATCTGATTCAGATGTTATTGCGGATGAAAGCTCTTCTATTTCTCTTGAAGCAAATGGTGTTTCGAGTAATCAAGTAGGATATACACCATCTGTAAATGTTCTTGGTGTAACTTCAAGTAATAATTTCAATTCAGATAGTAATTCAGACAAAGAGGAGGAGAGGGAGATTGCCACTCTGCTAACAAAATCGGAGGGAGGTGCTAAGATAAATTCTGTCACAAAAGTGATCGGAAAGGATGCTGGATCTATTTACGATTATTGGTGGGTAATAATACCATTACTAGTTGCCACCACTTCTGCCCTATACAGAAGGAGGTTTTTATGGAAAAAGCACTGAAAAATACAACGGTAAAAATTATAACAGCTGTTTTGTTTTTTGGAGTAGCCATGCTACTAGCTTCGTCTACATTTGCTGCTGAAGCGAGTAATTCAAACACAGGAGCAGATTCTGACAATGACGCTAGCGTGAACATTGGAAATAATGTCACTATCGAACAAAATAATGATGCCAATATAAACAATATTATTCATGTCAATGCAAACACTGGCGGAAACTCTGCTAGCAAAAACACTGGGGATGGCTCGGTAAACACCGGAGATATAAACGGAAGCATTAATATCTTCAATAGTGTAAATGGAAATGGTCTAAACAGTCTTGGTTTCGATTGTGACGGACTATGTGCAGTCGATTTAGACATCTCTGTATCCAATACTAATACCGGAGCAGATTCTGATAACGAAGCCAGTGTCAACGTGGAAAATGACTTTGATATCACTCAAAACAATAACTTGAATATCGATAATAAAGTCAAAGCCAATCTGGATACTGGAAATAACGACGCAGATAAGAATACCGGCGATGGTTCGGTAAACACCGGGGATATCAATTTTGATATCAATATAACCAATGAAGGCAATGAAAATAACATTGGAGGCCCAGTGGATGAAGACGATCCAAGCGAACCAGCTAAGAAAGAGCAGGATGCAATACTTCCAGAAGAAGGAAAAGTACTTGCAGCTGCTGAAGGCCTACCGGTAACCGGTGGAACTCTACCAATAATGCCAATTATGGCTATTATTCTGGCTGGTTTGGCAATGAGGAAAGTTGAAGAAACGCTTAGATTAAGATTTCTCCCAGAGAAAAAATAAGATTAACTAGAAAACCAGACGAATGTAGACCCCCGGCATGTCCGGGGGTCTTTGTTTTTTGTTGATAATTGTGATAAAATTCGCTCCCAAACCTATATTGTTTCAGGAATTCTCAGTAGCTAAAGGAGGGATCATGGAGGCTACGACTATATCCGACGATAGGCTAATAGAGCTAATGACAAGTGGTAAGCAAATCCTAAAACCATGGGGTCGAGGTTCAAGATCACTAGCCATTATCTATCTTCACGAGGTCAGGAGAGCTAGCTACAAAGAAATCAACGCCTTGATAGAAGCTAGTGGCCAGCTACGAATGAAGAGTACAAACATCAAATCAATACTAGATGGAGGCATAGCGGCAATCAAGGCAGAAGGACCAATAGATCCCAAGGTCTACGATCCAATCATCGTGGAAATAGCCAAAAGCGTAAACGGTGAATTTGTAAAACATGACGAACCAAAACACAAAACGCTATGGAGTTCAAGCGCTAATTCACCGACACTACCAATAATCTGCCCTCGCTGCCGTGGTAGGATGCGCCCGGAGGTAGACAAGTATGGAACATACGCAACTTGCTTCACGTGCGGGTATGTCCACGAATCCAATCTCACCCCCGCTCAGCAAGAGGTCAAACAAGACCAGGAGGAGAAAAACCGAGGAGAGCGGGAAAGAAGCCGAAAACCGACTCATGGTAGGGGAAAAAGGAAAATCTATCTCTGATGGCGCCTCTTGTGGAATACATCCACTTGAGGCGCTCAATCTTCTTCCAAATTCATTTTCTTTACATTGCTCTAAAAATATAGCCCCCATCACTACTAGTGTCACCAGTTGGTTTCTAGTCTAAAGTCAAATACATTGATTTTAGATTGTACTATCTTACTCATTTGTTTATACTTTTCACAACTTATGATAATTTCAGATAAAGTCTACGGAAAAGTTGAAATAAATGAACCAGTTCTTATTGAATTGATAAAAAGTAAACCACTTCAAAGACTTAAAGGGATAAATCAAGGCGGTACGCAACACATAACCCCAGAGTATAAAAATCTAACTAGATACAAACACTGTGTGGGGGTGATGCTGCTACTCAAACGCTACGGGGCCTCAACCGAAGAACAAATTGCCGGCCTTTTGCATGACGTGCCTCACACCGCTTTTTCCCATGTGATTGATTACGCGATTGGTAAAGCAGATAAGCAAACTTTTCATGAAGATCACAAAGAAAGAATAATTTTAAACTCGGAAATTCCCAAGATATTGAGTAAGTACCAGTATAGCCTGAAGAGAATTTTAAACGAGGAAAACTTTCCGTTACTCGAAAAGGAGATTCCAGACCTATGTGCAGATAGAATTGATTATTTTTTTATCGATTTAGACGCGGTACCAAAAGGATTTCATACCCCCAGTTACTTTCTTAAACACCTAATAGTTTCTGACAATGAATTTGCCCTTGACAGCAAAAAAGTAGCCCTAGAATTTGCCAAGGACTTTATGAAGAAGTGTCTGACATCGTGGAATAGCCTAAAAGCGCTTACTGCTTTCTCGCTACTCTCAGAAACAATTAAAATAGCCCTGGATGAAAAACTAATAACCCAAGATGATATTTTTCAGGATGACGCTTATCTTTTCAAAAAATTAAAGAAAATAAAAAATAAAAAAATACAAAGAAATCTAAGTCTTCTCCATCCCGACGTAAAAATATTAGAATCAGATAAAAATTTTGAATATCACGCAAGAGGGAAGGCAAGATACGTAGACCCAAAGGTACTGGTAGCAGGTAAAAAAATTCGAGTATCCACTCTCTATCCTGATTTTAAAAAAGAAATAGAACAATTCAAACAAAAAGTAAAAGCAGGACGTAAGATAAAAGTTTCCTAGATTCCCCAGTAAAAGTTGCTATAGTTTGATATAATACATCAGTTGAAAGATAGCATCGCGGAGCGAGGTTGCCGAAAGGAGCAAGGAGAGTCATGTTCAATCTTGTGAAAGAGTTCATCGAAGGCCTAACAGAAGAACACGGTCAGACATTGTTCGAGTATGGCTTGATAATGGCAGTGATCGCAATCGCCATTGTCGTGATTGCCGCTGTGACGTTTGGCCCCATGCTGCTCGACTAGGATCACAGATCACCTACTTGTCCAAGAAGCTGGCAAACTTTGGAGGAAACTCTGAGAGAGGCCGGCTTTTTCATTTTAAACCTAAATAGCCACAAAATAAAAATCCTTATGCGCTTAATGAAGAAAAACGTCCTAGACAAATAACAATTATGTTGTACAGTATTGAAGCATAATTTATTACATAATAGGGTATTGACTCCTTAGGTTTAGTGTGATTAAATATGTTTAAATGCAAAATACCACAGATATACAAGCAAGAATAAAACCCCCCTATGTGCCTCTGAGCAAGTTGATTGAGACATTTAGATTACTGTCTACTAGAAGCTTTTCTAGTTTTGGACCAAGCGATTTGACAAATAGAGGGTTTTCAAAAACAGATGCCTTCCAAAGTGTATCAGCGTTAAAATTTTTAGGTTTTGTAGACGAGGCTAATCGGACAAATGACCTTTCTAAACTTCATCTAAAGGGGGATGAAAGGTCTAAAGCAATTTTGGAAATTGTAAAAAAGTCTTATACAAAAATCTTCGAAACAATACCCGAAGCAAATAAACTTCCCAAAAACGAGCTTTATAATGAATTTGTTGCGCTATATAATTTAAGCCCCCGCTTAGCGAATCCATCTGTGAGTAACTTCCTATGGTTATGTAACGAATCTGGCTTGGAGGTTTCAGAACAACCTATTGGTCGAAAAAAGAATAAAGTAGCGGAGAGAAAAACAAAAATAACCAACAAAATTCCTGAAAAAAGAGATAATTATGCAAAAAGGGAATTTACAGGTAATACCCACATAATAGAAGCAGGTAACTTCCAGTTATTACTTCCAAAAACATCAAAAATAATGGATGCTGTATATAACGGTGAGTTTAAGGAAATACGCGATAAACTTGTAAAACTTTCCGATGAGTTAAAAGATGAAGAAAAAATCTTGGAGGGCTAGCCAGTGGCCTGGCAGCTGGTCCCATTAGCCAGTAATGTATTAACAAGTACTGGGTTCGATTCCCAGCCCTCCTACTCACACCCTTAAATTAAGATTTAGTTTATCCCATAATGATTGATTTGTCTGTACTGTCGTGGTATTATACACTTGTACTTGTTAGTACATTGACAAAAAGCCTCCGGTTTACGGGGGCTTTTTGCTTTCCAAACTAAATTTGATTAGACAAAAATTCTGAGCCCTTGTGGTCTCCACTAGAGATGTTTTTTGAACCTAATTTGAGGCTAATTTGTGCCTAGAAATCCCATTTTTAGCCTCAACCCAGGAGAGGGGTTATTTTGGGGTATAATATACTGCTGTATCAGCCATATTTTGGTATTTTTATGGTAAGACATACAAGCAGCGTTTTTTATAAAATAGGTACAGAGAATAGAAGTGAATGCCCAGGATATAAAGTACAAAAGCCAGAGCCAAGAAATAAAAATAATAATATCTAGCCTCAAAGGGGAGTACATCTAACGTCGCATAAGATACATTGTGCGACGTAGTATTTAATTGAACCTAACCCTGAAATTACGCGAGAGGAGTGGTTTTGGGAGTAGTCCAAAATATAGCACGCTTTTCTAACGTGAGCGACCACTTCGTAGTCTAAAAAACTCTTTAGAAAGGCTCCTAGAGGCTTGTCCTACAAACTCTGACGTCGCATTTTATATGAGAACCATTAATTAATCCAGTTTTGTAGTTGGGGCCAATATTGCTTGTTGTACAAGCTATTATTTAACTTTTTAGGTTCAATCTTGTGTGAATATTTATGTAGTCCAACATACATTTGTGCCTAAGAAGAGGGGTAGCACTCTCTTCTAGAGTGCGACAAAACCCAAAATCTATTCGGGTATTTTTGGAGTCGGCCATTTTTAGCCTCATGGGCTACACCCTATAGTTTTTAACTTTCCACACATGGAAACTAGTGTATCAGACTATATCATTTTCATTCTATTCACACACACGTTTCTCTCAAAAAGGGGATTATGCTACTACACTCCTCTACTCCAACCAATGGCTCTAGAAATTTCTCTGGGTTCAATTCCTACGTAAAATAAACCTGCTCAAGTAACTAAAATTATATTTACTCAATTTATTGTTTTAACTCAACTCGTATGTGGTCACCCACTCCAACTAGTCGTAGCTACCAGGAATACAAATACAACTGCGGCAACAAAGAGGTATTCTAAAACTGTACTCTTCTTTAAATCATCTTTCATGTGGTGCTGTAGTATCCCAAGCAGAACGTAGACAACCGCTGTCAGGGTAAGACCAACCTTAGCCGGATCCAGTGGCCAGAACGAAAAACTCAAAGCTATCTGTCCTAGTATAACTCCTGAAACAAGAGAGTTTATGGTGATACGAGGGCTAGGGGTTTTTTCCAATTCTATTTTCCAAAGATATTGGGTAAATAAAAATACACCAATAACCACCACAATAATGGCAAAAAGCCAAAAATCTAACCCAAGCCCAAATAACAAAGAAAATATTACAAAAGAAACAAACAATGTCCCTAAGTAAGAAACCGTATTGGCGGCTCTTATCAGTGGAATGTTTCTTTCGGCCGAAACATTAAAAATATTTTCTGAAAGAAGAATAATATACATTACAACTCCAAAGATAACGCTTAATACCAACCGAGTTAAATTCTCTGGCTCAAATTGAAAAATAAACCCAGCAAAACTCGCCGCTAAAAATGTGGGTAGTGTAAAAAGAGTTAGAAATTCAAATCCAGATACATCTCTAAAGATCGACCAGACTGAAAAAACATAGCTTGCTAATATTATTCCCAGTAAAAGCCACAGTCTTGTATCTTCATTGGCGAAAGGAAAAAAATAAAGACTAATGGAAAGCAAAAAACTTGTTATTACTATTCTTTGCCGCTTAGCTAACATGAGGAGTATTCTACCTTAAAACTTTTGTCTTTGACAAGTGGCACAAAGCAATCGCTACAGCATCATAAGCATCATCTCTAAATCGATTTACTTCCCGACCGGTTTGATCCTTAGGTTTTGGTAGTTCTGATACCCCTAGCAATCCTCTTACATGTTTCTGAACATCTTTCTTATCTGCTCTTCCATGTTTTGCCACTTCTAACTTTACTTCTAGTCCTGTATATTCGAAAAACTGGGTTTTAGATTCTGCAGCCACCAACATTACTATTCCTCTTGCTTGTCCAACTACCATCGCCGTCTTAGAATTTACCCCAAAGAAAAGTCTTTCAGCAATTAGCCAATCTGGCTTGTACTTATTTAAAACTCTCTTTAATTCATTCCTCAAAATCAGCAACCTATTCGTCATTTCATCCTCTGGACGTGTCAGTATACATCCATATTCCAATAGCTTCACTCGCCCCTTTAGTTTCTTACCACTATTCCCCATCTTGACGCTAGGTTGCTTGGTTTCTTGAATTTCTACTACTCCCCAACCTGTTGTGGCTATCCCCGGGTCTATACCAAGTATTAACATAAATAAGTGTATATTTTAAGTATAATTATAAGAACCTGCTTCGTCTTGTGCTTATATACACAATTTTAGCACTCGCTCGCAGAACCTTGCCTTTTGCGCTTTGCGCAAAACGTACCCTTTAAACATGGTCAAAATCTCCTTTTTTTCTACGCTCATCAATTTCCTTAAGAATTTTCGGATACTCCTTTTCCAGATCAACTCTGTAGTGATTCGCTATTAAAAAGGTTGAAAAAAGCACGTCACAGACACTATCAACTAAATCGGACTTGGATCTATTTTTTGTTTTCCAACCTTCCTTCACTTGTATTGCATTTGCTAGCTCCCCAGTTTCTTCAACAAGATCATTAAATCTCTGATAAATCCCCCATGGTTTTCCGGGCATTTTATCTTTAACTTTTTTTGTTTCGGCAACTGCTTCATTAAGTCTTATATTGTCTCCTTTTGTAATATTTTCTCTGGAATGTCAAAGTTTGCATACACCTTCTGAACATCGGAAAGGTCATCTAACTTCTCCATAAGATCCAATATTTTTTTCGCTTTATCAGATTCCTCAATTTTTATAGTATTTTTTGGTTTCATAGATAGCTGCGTCCCAACAATTTCCATACCTTTTTCTTCTAAGGCTTTCATCACTTTTTCCAGCTCTGACGGTTCACAATAAACTAAAGCATTATCACCAAACACTTCCACATCCTCTGCTCCGGCATCTGCAGCCGCTAAAAGCACCTCGTCTGGGCCATTATCGTTTTTCAATCTCACGTCTATCTGAGCAAACTGGCTGAAAAGATATGAAACACTTCCCGGTCCAGACAAAGTACCACCACTTCTATCAAAAATACTTCTTATTTCCTGGGCTGATCTTTGTCTACTGTCTGTTACCACGAAAATTAATACCGCTATTCCTCCCGTACCAAAACCTTCGTAAATTATTTCCTCCAGTTTTACACCTTCTCCCCCCTTGCCGACTCCCCTATTTATCGCCCTTCGAATATTTTCTTTAGGCATATTTAATCTCTTTGCTTCATCAATCGCTAAGCGAAGTTTAAAGTTTGTTTCCAAAGAGTCACCACCTTCTCTAGCAGCAAGGGTTACTGCATTACTAACTCTTGTAAACACCGCACCGCGTTTTACATCGGTTACCCCTTTTTGTCTTTTGATAGTCGACCATTTACTGTGTCCGGACATAGTGAAGAAATTTTACCACAAATTTAATTCAAAAACGAGAAACAGAAAACTCCTTTTTTTGTCAAGACTTGACAAGAGCATTAAAATACCTTTTATACTAGAATTGAGGATTATATTATGGTCGAAACGAATTTATATCAAAAATCTCAAGAAGCAATAAATGCAGCCCTCACCCAAGATTGGAAAAAAGCCCTTGACCTAAATCTGGAGATTTTGAAAAATGATCCGGAAAACACAGACACTTTAAATCGTCTAGCCAAAGCTTACACAATGCTTGGCCAAATATCCAAAGCAAAAACTTTCTACAACAAAATATTAAAAATAGATAAATACAATATTATAGCCACCAAAAACCTCAGTAAGCTCTCTACTATAAAGGAGAAGGATATTAAAGTTGGTCAGTCTGTAGGCAATGGAATTATTGACCCAGATGTATTTTTGGAAGAACCAGGCAAAACTAAATTAATAAGTCTCATAGATCTAGCAATGCCTAGCGTGTTAGCAAATTTAAATATCGGTGATCAAGTAAGACTTGAACCTCAAAGAAATGAAGTGATAGTTTTTTCTCAAGATGGAAGAAGATTGGGTAAGATAAATGAAGATTGGGCTCCAAGTATTTCCCAAGCTTCTCGTGTTGGAAGTAAATTTAGAGCCTTAATAAAATCGGTACAGATCAAAGCCGACGACTCCAAATCATATTTATCCATCTTTGTGAAAGAAACAGAACGTTCAGAAAAGCTTTCCCAAAGTATATTCCCCATTGACTCAAGCGGCTTTACGCCGTACATAAGAGGTGACGCTCCGGGTCTACTTTCTGAAAGTAAAGAAACTGCTACAGTAGAACCAAATGAAGAAACCGGTGATGAAGAAATAGACAAGGTTAATAATTCTCCTGAAGAGTCCTCCCCCACTAATTCGCTAGAAACTATAGCCGAAAAAGAAATTCAGGATGAAGAAAATCTAGAAGACAACTAAGCCAATTCCTCATCAACTATGGTAGTTTGAACCACCGGTGGCTTTTGAGTATTTGTTTTTGTAGCTTTAACCTGCGAAGCTGGAACTGATTTCGCTATCGTCTTTGTAGTCTCTTCTTTAATAACTTTAGGTATTTCTTTTTTCACCGCTTTTACCACCTTTAATTTTTTTGGCTCTGCTTTTTCCGGTTTACTCTCAATTATTGATTTAGTCTCATCTTTCTTTTCTGGTAGCTTCTCCTTTACTTCTTTTGTTTTTTCTTCTCCTACTTCCTGTGTCTTATCAGCTGCTTTTTCGGGTCTACTAGGTGGGGATTCTATTGCAGCCCAAATGGCAGTTTGATTTTTTGCGGGAATGACAATTTGCAATTCTTCCCCTACTGCAATCCCAGAGTGGTCCACAGATGCAGGCAACACTCGGTAAGATCCCTCCTGGGACACAACGTGAAATTTACCTTCTTTTTTAGTAAGGGTGCCTTTAGTTTTGTATCTCTTAACATGTTCAATCTGCTTAAATCTCTTCTCCCCTTTTTCATTAACCAATTTCATTGTATCCCCAACTATTAGCATACTTTTTGAAGCATAGTTTGCTGGAACAGGATATTTATCCCCTGATTCGGTTACCATATTCTCACCGTCAAAAGTGCCGATTATTCCCGGCAAGGCTGTATCAACCTCTTTAGATGGGCTTTTATGTTCTAATTCACTCAATAACTGCTTAGCAAGACGAATACTGGATTCTGAGGCAGATAGTGCTTGTCTTATAAGTTCAATTTGTTTACTCATAAATTTACCTCCTTTTTATGGTCCCTCTTTACTAAAGGGTTCTGATATTAAAACTTCTTCTTGGTCTCTTGTAGAATCGTGTTTTCTTTCCGGGTTTGCGTGTGAAGCTTCTGGGAAACTAACTATTTCAACTTCTCCATCATCCTCATTCATTTGTGTACTTGGCACGGGTTGGGCTACAAATCTCTTCGGTTCAATATGTTCTTCCGTTGAAGATGGCACTTCCTTTTGCTCCCCATCTACTGGTACTTCTCTAAGCATAACATCCTCTTTAACCGACCACTCTGGCGGCCTTGGAGGCTGTCCAGGCTGAAATTTGGTTTCTGTCCATTTCTTTATTACTTTTTCGACCCTCTCGACATTATTAGCAAATTTTTCTCGAGAAAGTTGGATCGCTCTTTCTCTTAGATTTGTAGCATCTGTAAAAGGTGGTAAAGATCTTGCCGAAAAAGGCATGGAGGATTGATCATCTATCTGAAGTTTCATATACATCTCGTACTTTCCAAGATTTATCAGATCATTTTCCAAAAATGTTGGGGTAAATTCTCTTTCCAAGAAATGGGCATCAGTTGGACCAACACCAAAACTGATTATGGTACCAATATTTCCAAATATTGCATCTCTAACTGTTTCCGGCATTTGCTCAATATACTGGTGTGTAATAGTTAGATCCAGACGGTATTTCCTCGCTTCAGATAAAACTACCGCAAAAGCATCGGTGGCAAAATTTTGAAATTCATCTGCGTACAAGAAAAAATCTCTTCTTTCATTTTCAGGAATATCTACCCGTCTCATAGCCGCAAACTGTAATTGGGAAACAATCATCGCTCCCAAGAGTGCGGTGTTATTGGCGCCAATTCTTCCGGTTGCCAAATTTACAAATAATATTTTTCCTGAATTTATAATCTCATCAATCTTTATAGTACTCTTTGGTTGGCCAACAATATTTCTAATTAACTCTGAATTTAGGAACTGACCAACTTTATTTTGAATGGGACTTATCGCTTCGGTTACTAGTCGTTCATTTCTTTCCATTTTGGCAAATTCTTCATTCCAGAATGCTTTCATTTGGGGATCTTGGATCATTCCAACGATATACCTTCTGTAGTCTCTGTCGACCAATAGTCTAGTAATAGAAAGCAAAGAAGTATTAGGGACTTCAAGAAGAGTCAAAATACAATTCTTCAATATATATTCAAGTCTTGGTCCCCAACTCTCGGCAAAATATTTTTTGAAAACATTCACCAAAGCATCAGCCATTAATGTCTTCTGCTTTGGGTCTACCATCTCCAACATGTTTAAAGAGACTGGGTAGTCAGCGTCAGCCGGATTAAATATCACCACGTCTTCAAGACGATTTTGGGGAACAAAATCTAAAAGTTCGTCAATTAGTTGCCCGTGCGGGTCCAGCACCGCTACGCCCTCACCGGCTCTCATATCTTGAATCGCCATATTTTTCATAAGAGTACTCTTCCCAGTACCCGTCTTCCCCACAGCATAAATATGTTTTCTTCTGTCTGACTTTTTAATTCCAAATTTAATCTGAACATCTCGGTATAAAGTTTCACCAATAATATTTGCCTTAGTGGTTGGCAAATTCAACGGTGGCTCCCCTTTCTTGGCTCTCGTCCAGGCAATAGTAGGAGTTTCAACTGAAATATTCGGCAAGTGGAATATCGAAGCTAGTTCTTCTATATTTAAAATATAATCCCCGGCTTCTTTAACATCAGGAAATAATCTTTTCTGAAACGCGGTTAATAATACACTCTCTGATGGTGTTTCTGGATCCCTACCAAATCCATTTAGACTTGCAGTTGAGAATTGTTTGAAGGAAGCAACAACACTGGAAAGCTTATGTTTAGCTTCTTCAGCTGTATTTCCAACAACTACTATACGGATCTTCACTTCAAAACCTAGTTTGGAAAGTTTATTCTCAATCATTTTAAGATCTAGCTCTTGTCCCGCAGATAGTCTGGGTGGCAAAGGTGGTCTAGTATCTAATCGTGGCGGTTCCTGAGGCCCTCTTGCAATATAGGGGAAGATATTTGTACCAATTGATATAATACTTTTTCCAACGTCTATCATGATATCCTGAGGATTTACACTAACGGGAGTAATCCCCTCACGAACCGATTTTACGTATTCGTGCCCTCTTTCCTGCCAAAAATCCTCTACTGGTCTTACCAAATATTGAATCCACACTTGCTCTCCGGTCCGTTGGGTGGCCAGCGCGCTCGTAATCGCCGATAATGGGTCAACTTCAAAGTCCCGAAAAGTTTTTATAGGGAAAGTAAAATCCTTTTCCAAGGAAATCTCGGTTGCGGAAATATTGGCATTGGAACCAATACTTTTAGTGTAGTCTACGGCTTCTCTTATTTCTGCGTCTGGGTATTGGGCGTATATTTGGGATTCTACGAAGTTTTTGAAAATTCTTGGAGTATAAACATAAAAGCGTACACCATCTATCGAAGACGCCATCTCAAGTGATAAATGTTCTTGAACATCTGGAGTAAAACGCAAAAGACCGTGGAGCGACGCAAACATTTGCTCGGCAGCTATTGGTAATCTTTCATTTTCGCGAGGAAGTTGAATGGAAAGAAGAACACCATCGTTTATCTCAGACTTCTTCCCTCCGATTTCTAGCTTTCTTGCCGCTCTCCAGGCAAAGAGAAATGATATGGAAATAACGACCGCTATTACAAAAATAAATGTCATTTTGCTCTCTTTTCGTCAATAGACGAATTAACCTCACTTCTGACTCCTCCCCAACTGGAATGACTATACTTTAACTGAACCTAAAAGTCAATTAAAGCAGGCTAGCAATTAGAGCAGTCACTTAAGAGGCAACCCTGATCTTCAGGAGTAACATTAGATCATCGTAAGATCCAAGGTTCTTCTACAAACAAAAAAGCCCTCGAGAGGGTTTTCCTGTCTTTGAAAGTGGCATTAGAAGCTTTAGCTTCGCAGTCACTCCAACAAAAAAGCCCCCGAAGGGACTTTTTTGTCTTTAGGAGTGACTAATTTTGGTCACTCCTCGGAAGAAAGGAGAGAGATCTTGCATACTATATCACCAAAGAGTAAAAAAGTCAAGTTTTAATGGTCATTGACCGTAAAAATCAACTTCAAACTGGCTTGAAACAACCACTTTTATATCCGCTCCAGATTCTATCTCCTCCTTCTCAACTTCAATATTCAGAAATCCCGCTATCCTCTGGGCTGCTTTATTCTTATCTGAGCCTAAAATCACCTTTGTTTTTGATTCCTCAGTGTTATTTGAAAAATTTAGTGTGCTTCCTCCTATATTGTTAATAACCCTTATCACTAAGGTAATATTCTCTCCTACAATCTCAATTACAGCCTGTTCATTACTAATTCCTGTATCCACCAGATTTTCCCTTAAAAGACTATCTATATCACTCAAGGAAAATTGTTTGCTGTCTACGGTTTCATCTAGATTAACAAAATACAGTTTATCATCGTTTATTTTTCGAAAATCCCAAGCTAGACTCCAAAGAGACCCAACCGCGTAATTTGTCTTCATATTTTCATTAAGCCAACTTTTGTAGCCAAATAATTTTGGCAACACCCTGAAAGAATTAATTTTCCCATGAATGCTCCTTATTCCATTTTCGTCAAACTTCAAATCATTTTCGACAAAAACAAAATATCCATCTATTGGCAGCGCTAAAAGCTCTTTTACCGATAGATATAAGGAATCAAATTCTGAGTCTCTGTAAGGTTTGCTAAAATAAGCGGCACTTAAACTCATATCTTGGTCTACTCCTGAAGAATACATTTTTGGTGACCTAGGTATTCTTAGAAAAGTCACCGATTCCCTACTTGAACTAAGCGAAGCTAAGGCCACGTCTTGTAGGCTATTACGCTCAGATACCGAGATGAGTAATATATTTGTTCTATATTTACCATTTACTTTACCTTCAACGGCTATATTTGTTTGTATATTACCAAATGGTTGATTTAAATTACCCACCCAACCAGGTAGTCTCACCAATAAATTTCCCAGGGCAAATAATATTACAACTGCAATAAATAGTTTGATCAGCCTTTGGGATTTTTGCTTAGCGTTAGCACGATTCCAGTAACTAGAACTGTGATTTGATTGATGATCGTAAATTCTACGGGTAGGGTTTTTCATATAATCAAAATTCCGTCCTCCACGAACCAAAGTCCCAAGATGCCATGACCACCATAACCCTAGTCATTAAACATTGGCAATCAGACGACTTCTTCCCACTCTTGGCAGCAGGCAGGCCGTATAGATTCATCAGGGTTTTAAAATAGACAGTACTATCAACTCATTTTACCATACTAAACTGTTGATCTAAGAAAATATTATCAATATGCAAAGAGGTTACTTTTTTCTCGCAATTCTCTCAAATGCTTTTCTCTTAGCTTACCACTATATAGTTGGTTTATTTGATTATCTTCAAGCAAAAGTGATACATAATGACTACTCAAGATTCTTGGTATTATTACGTATGATGCACCTTTTTGATAATACTTCAGTGCTTCAGACACATTGGAAGCAGTAACAATCACCGGCACGCGAATATTCTCATCTTTTAGAAAACTTAGTAATTCTTCTGTATCATCTGGATCATGAACGGTGGAAATTATCAATTCAGCCTTTTTCATATTGGCTTTCTCTAAAATCTCTTCGTCACTAATGTCTCCAAAAAGAACGTCATACCCTTCATCAAGTAATCCCCTAACCGTAGAGGGGTTGAAATCTATAGCCACTATATTCTTTCCCTTCTTCTTCAAGTTCCAAATCATCTCACCCCCCAATCTTCCCACTCCAATTAATATTACGTGATCTGTAAAATCCTTATCCTCCTCTAGTACTTTTTCCTCTAAAGTCTTTCTTTGAAACACATTAAGATATTTGCTTACTTTTTTGTAAAACTTAGAACTATTCAAAATTAAATATGAACTAACACTAATAGTAATTATTCCAACCAAAGTGATTACATTTACTAAATCGTTTGATATATGGCCTACCTTTAACCCAAGCGCGACAAGTACTAGAGAAAATTCTGAAATCTGAGCTATTGCCAGACCAGCCATAAAAGAAGTTCTTTTTCTAAAACCTAGATAACCCATAATGGTCATCATAATTATGGGGTTTCCTATCAACACGAATAGCGATAACAGTATAGCTGGTTGCAAACTTGCTATTATGTTCCCAAATGAGAGTTTTAAACCAAGGCCTATGAAAAATATTACTATGAAAAGATCTCTCAGCGGCCTTATCCGAACTGCAATCTGGTGCTCTTCTTTGAGGGTGGCTAGACCCACACCGGCAAGAAATGCACCTATTTCAATGGAAAAACCTAAAGCAACTGCAAGAGATGAAAATAACATTGCCCACGCAATTGATGTTATAAATAAAAGCTCTACATTTTTTGCTACCGCATCAAAAATATAAGGAGCTACGTATCTACTAATCCAGTAGGTTAACGCTACAAATATTGCGCCTACAATAAAAGTGAGACCAAAACCACCAATAGAGAATCCATCTCTCCCTATAGAAGCGATTGTAATCAATGCAATTATCACCACTAAATCTTGGACCAAAAGCAACCCCACCGTGATTTTTCCGTATAGAGAATTTAATTCCCTTTTTTCGGTGAGGAGTTTTATGATAATTATCGTACTGGAAAATGTTAACGCCAGGGCCACATATACCGCTTCTAAATTCCCAAATCCAAGTAACTTGGCGATAAGGAATCCAATTGTACTAGTGAATATTATCTGCCCAAGTCCAGTAAAAAGTGCAATCTTGCCCAAATACCGAACATCTAGTATTTTTAGTTCCAAACCAATAAGGAAAAGAAGAAAAGCGATACCAAGTTCAGACAAAAAATTTAGAGTACTGCTAATTTCCGTTCCTTCAAAAATTCCTAACGACGCAACAATAACTCCAACCAAAATGTAGGCAAGAATAAGTGGTTGTTTAAAATTTCTAGCCACTGCTCCAAAGACAGCGGCAGCGGCGATTATTATCCCAACGGCAAAAAAAGCAGAAGTCACTATGGATTTATTGTAACAAAAGTGCTCCAAAAGAAAAACGACCCTTTTTCCAATCCTTCAAAGTTATATATGAAGAACGGACGGAGTCGTTTTTCCTCCTTAGAAAACCAAACTATTTTGACTTACTAAGGGATTGGAGGTTTTTATGTAACCATTTTTTATATAAGTCAAAGGGAAACCTCCATGGGGTAACCTTGACTACCTCTCCCTCGCAGGACAGGATTTTGAGGGTCTAAATTATGAGACTAGAGAGACATAGCTGTCTTTTGTTCTTAACCGGTCACGATACTCATCAGGTTTATCATGCCGAAAGGCACGAAAAGACATGATTTCATCGAGGTAATTCACGGTGTCGGCTTCATTGTACAGCCAATAAGCCAGCTGTATAAATCCGCTTATAACATGAGTCCTCTTACCCATCTTGTGCAACCTTTTGGCCGCATCTACAAATGCTCTGTCACCAGAGAAGATGACAAAGTCCTGCACTTCCGGGTAAGTCTCTACCACCCTAGCAATCTCGCTAATGAGGGAATTGTCGACCACGTGGCCTTCAAATTCACTCCTTCCCCTTACCACTCGGAAACTGAGAGAGGTATTAGCATGGATTTCTACTAGATCACGTGAATTCTTGGCCTGTCGCAAATACCTCCTTGTTACCCCACGAGCTCGAACGAGCAGTGCCTCATTGGCCAGACCAGCTCGGTAGGATACTACCCGTACCTCAGGTGCAACTTGCCTACCAGCCCAGAGAACCCTTTTGCAAAGATGTTCCCATCTCTCGTCCTTGGACAGATATAGGTCGATTAGGTGGTCATGTAACGTCTTTTCTCTTGGGACCCCTTCTTCAAACGTAGGCCCTGGCCTAGATCGACGTATAACCATATTCCTAATGGGAACTGCTAGATTCGACAGATCTACAAAGACTGCCGACGCCCATCCTTCCATTTCAACCTCCTCCTAGTCCAGTGGTACTTTATGTACACTGAAGACATGAAGATTATATCACAATTATGTGGGTGGTGTCAACAACTATGGGTTGGTTTAATTTTCAGATACTTTATCTAAAATAGCTTGGAGATCTAGGGGTAATTTACTTTCGA
>JACZRW010000046.1 GCA_022574495.1 Patescibacteria group bacterium
ACACTCTAGGAACCATAAGTACTGGTACTTGGAATGGAACAGCTTTAACTGATGGGTTTGTATCCGATACCCTAACCATCGACGGTACTGGCAGTGTTAACTGGACAGCGCTTACTGGTTACCCCGCTTCTTGTGCGGCTGGAGAATTTGTAAGAGCTGTTAGTGACTCTCTCACCTGTGTAGCTGAATCAGGTGGGGTACCCACCACAAGAACGTTAACTGCTGGTGATGGTCTTTCGGGTGGTGGAGATCTTTCTGCAGATCGAACTTTTGATGTTAATGCGGGCAGTGGGATTCAAATTTTAGCAGACGCTGTAGTTCTTGGGGATTTAACTAGTGATTGGACCCAGACAGGCGCCTTTGACATTATCTTGGATAATGCAGATTCTCAAATACAGATACTAGAATCTGTTGGTGGAGCATTTTATGGCGCTATAGATGTTGGTAATTTAACTGCAGACAGAGCATACACTTTCCCAGATACAAACGGGACTATATGTATTTCTGGTGGAACGTGTGATGCATCATCACTTGGTACTTTTACCGCAAGTCAATTTCTTCGATCCGATACCTCGAACAACTTCACTTCTGGAATATTAACTACTGACGCTGGGACAACCCTAGATGTAAACGGTACCCTAGCCTGGGGTGGGGCAACCATATCGGAAGCACTAAATATGAACAACCAGTTAATTACTGATATTGGAGATGCAGGGACATACTTTGTGGCTGGAGGTGGGTTGACTCTGGCTGGGACCTTAACTGTTAACGACACCGCAACTTTCAATACTGATGTGGATTTTGTCTTTGGTAGTCTCCCCGCTGAAAATACCGAGAATTTTCTTATCAGTGCTACTAATGGTGGAAACCCAGGCAACATTAATATCGTTGAAATAGACTTTACTTCCAACATAACAACCAACGGTAATGAGGAGCATGTGCTGGCGATAAATGTATTAGGTGTAGGGACATTGGCTGAATTAAATGATGCCTCAGACAGCATAATCGATATCGTCCTAAAAGAACTCTTCACCGACACTTTTACCTTACAATACCAAACCGGTCTTCGCATCTTGACCGAAGGAACAGGTACTAATGGCGCCACCCTCGCAAACGGAATCTTAATTCAAGGAGCGGCTGTAGGCCCTATCACTGATGGACTTGATGTTTCGGATAGCAACATTATTAATGCCATCAATCTCGGGGCAAACAACGTAGCCTTCACCACCCCAACTTTTGATTTTGACTCAGGGAGTGACCAGATTACATTTGATGCTTCCACTATACCTAGTACACTAAGTGGTTCTGGGGTATTAGACATTGATGTTACTTCTGCAACTAGTGCAAACCGTGGCATTGATTTGAATTATAGTTTTGGCGATGCCCTCGCTGGCTATGGGTTTTATCAAACTATAACAAAAACTGCGAATGCTTTCGGTGTTGATAGCTTGTATGGTCAGTTCATGAATTTTGATGATACTACATCAGCTGGCGGCGTTAACATCAACTATGCCTATTATGTCGACATGGATGTTACCGGTGATACTAGCGCCCAGAAGAATGCATATGGGTTTTTTGCATCCGTTCTCAATGACAACACTTCTACCGATCAGGGGGTAAGAAATACTTATGGAGGGTATTTTGATGCTTTAGGTTCCACCAGAGGCACCTCAACCGCATACGGTATTTGGGCTGAGGCGACTGGCGCCGATACCAACTATGCTGGATATTTTAGTGGTGATGTTACCATCACTGGCGATATAACTGTAGAGGGAACCGGTACTCATGATTTTGAAGGAACTCTAGTAATTGATGCTCCTTCCGGGGCAAAGACGGAGAGACTTTGTCAGACCGGAGGTGGCACTGGGGATGGAGTAGCCTTAAATGAAGCCACCATCGGCGATTGTTCTGCCGCTGGACAAGCCGATTTTGCTGAATATTATGGTTCTGATGGTACCTTAGTAGCTGGAGATTTGGTAAGTATTGATACTAATAAGGGGGCCGTCGGGGTTGAGACGACTGTTGGTCTCGGCAGTAAAGCCTGGGTAGAGAAATCCGGCTCGGATTACGACAGAAACTTAATTGGTGTAGTCTCTACCAACCCATTTACAGAAATTCTTTCTGAAGGTGTCTTTGATCCTGAAGAAAACCCCGTGCCGATCGCATTAAACGGTCGAGTTCCGGTAAAAGTCTCTACTGAAAACGGCCCCATCAATCCAGGAGATCCACTAACTTCCTCGTCCACCTCGGGGGTGGCCATGAGGGCAACAAACTCTGGGCCAATTGTGGGTAAGGCATTAGAATCTTACGATGAAGAAGGAGTAGGTAAAATAATAGTATTCATAAGTGTCGGTTGGTATGTAGAACCGTTGGAAATGTCAAATTACGAATCTCAAATGTCAAACAATTTAACCAATTTATCACTAGAAACTCTAACTGCTAATACGTTAATCCTAGGAGATAATCAAATAACACTAGATGAGTCTGGTAATTTGATGATAGATGGAAATCTTGTTTTGACTGGCAATCTTTCCGCAGATTCTATTAGCACCGGCATATTACTGCTTGGAGACCAATCCTCCGGCACCGGATCTATACCAGCGGGTAGTATTTCAGCTAGTATCTCTAACACAAATATAAAACCAGATTCCAAGATAATTGTCACCCTTAATTCCGACTGGGCACCGGCTAGTAGATATTGGGTAGAAAAACAGAACGGTAAATTTATTACTAAGTTTGATAAACCAGTTAGCTCTAGAGTGAACTTTGATTGGATAGTGATTGGAGTCAAAGATAACTAGTTGATTAATTAAAAAATATCTGTCAATATTAATTGACTTATAGAGGAAATATGCGTGAACAATACATAAACATTCTCGGTCAGGTGATAAAAATAGGAATTATAGTTTTAGTTTTTGTAACCCCTTTACTATTTATTCCCCTCCCCCAAAACATAAATGACTTCCGAATATTTTCGGAATTTAATAAACAAGTATTTTTCGTAATCGGTTCCTTATTGTTATTTACCATCTGGACATTGAAGATGGTTTTGGAAAGGCGAGTAACGATTGTTCGGACTCCGCTGGATATTCCGCTTCTAGCTCTTCTTCTAACTTACATAATATCTACTGCACTTAGCAGCGACATATTCGTCTCCATCGCCGGGTTTTATGGAACTTTTTACCCTTCTCTGATCGGAATGTTTGCATTAGTTTTATTTTACTTCACCCTAGTTTCTAATTTTAATTCGAAAACGAGACTACGAGCTCTTATCGCGCTAGTTATATCCATTTCTATTGTTGCAATTATTCATATAACCAATTACTTTGGCCTGTTTTTAATTCCCTTTGAAGCAGCCAAGGTTCGAGAGTGGACACCGATTATCAGCCTTGGATCATTTGCTTTTATCGCTTCTATCTTGATTTTGGTCAGCCTTGGTTTTGCCCTGCAGACAAAGATTACCTGGTTAAAATATGCCGGATTCGCCGCGGCTGTATTATTATTCATTCCCCTTTTAATAATAAATGCGTTTGGAGCCTGGGTTAGTCTTCTAGTTGGATTGCTAATTTTCCTTTTCTTCTCTCCAAAAATCTTTAATGACAAAAAGACCAGGATATACTTAGCCACAACGGCGGCAGTGGCTGGGTTATTTTTGATAATTGCTTTAATCCCGTCATTAAGAGACGGGATCGTCAAACCCCTAATTAATACGGAAGATAAAAATACAACCATTACGACGGAAAAAAGGCTATCTCTAGAAAACGGTTGGCAAACCGCCGCGAATTCAGCTGGCGACAAACCAATACTAGGATCTGGCCCCGGAACCTTCCCTTTTGCATACACTCAGAACTCACCAATATCTGTTAATAACACTGACGATTGGAACGTTAGGTTTGAACAAGCCTCGAATGAATATGCAAATTTAATTTCAACTTTAGGAATCGTGGGGTTCGTAGTCTTTTTATTTGTGCTTGTTTCTCTTTTCAGGCCACTTATTTTATTTGTTTCAAATAGTGCTAATGCAAAAGATAATCCATTAATTCTATTAATTCTCTCCTCTTTAGGTGGCTATGCAGCCGGAAGTTTATTTTTTGACACTAGTTTAGTGATTGGCTTAGTGTTTTTCTTTTTAGCGGCCGTCAGCCTTTCGACACTCTATGATCTTGGCGTAAAAGGTACAAATAAGGTTAACCTAAAACTAGTATCACTAAATGCCGGTGCCATAAGATCTTTCGAGGAAGGTGAAACGCCTTCATCAAATTTATTGGCCATAATTTTATTCATCCCATCGATCCTTTTAATGATGTCCGTTTTGTTTCTCTTCTTCAATGCGTACAAAGCCGAAGTTTCTTATCAAAAATCAATAATTGCCGCTTCAGAAAATAGAGGATCAGAGACCAGAGACTTGTTAATCTCTGCAATAAGAACCTTTGGATTCAGAGACGTTTATCATAGAACTCTTTCTTTAGTAGATCTTAGACTTGCTCAAAATTTGAGCACTCAGCAGCAAGACCAAGAAAATCAAGATCCAACAAATATTCAGCGATTGGTAAATGAAGCTATAGAACAAGGGAAGATCGCTAGCGGCTATCAAACTCAAACCACTATTGGTACGAGTAGAGCAAATGTAGTCAATTGGGAATCTATTGCTATAGTATATTCTAACTTAATCGGAGTGGCTAATGGGGCCGAAGATCATGCAGTCCGGACTTATATTATTGCAGTATCGCTGCAACCCCGTAATCCTCTTTTATATGAAGCACTGGGGAGCGTTTATTTGAGATTAAATAGGACAGATGAAGCAATAAGAATGCTAGAAACTGCAGTTTCCTTAAAACCAGATCTTTCTTCTTCACATTTTGCTCTTGCCCAAGCTTATAAACAAGCTGATGATCGTGATGAAGATGCGGTAGTAGAATTACAAAGGACACTGCAATATCTCCCAGAAGATTCTGCTGATAAAGAAAGAATTCAAAGCGAACTGGACGAAGTGTTGGAAGAATTGGAAAAAACCCAATTATCTCCCTCTAGTACCACACCTTCTGCAAATACAAATCCTTGAGATAAACCATTATCTATGATACGATTTCCCCGATTTTGGGCCTGTGGCACAATTGGCTAGCGCGCCTCCATGGCATGGAGGAGGTTAGGGGTTCGAGTCCCCTCAGGTCCACCATTTTCAACCATTTTTGAGGCTACTAGTTTTTGACGATAAGTAATCATAATGGCACATTATATACTGTCAGAGTATCCACTTTTCCTTGAAGATACTATCCCAATCGTACTGTAAAATTGGTTCTGAGGAATCAAATTGGCTGCCAGTAAATAATAAAATGTATTTACTCAGAATTCTATCTAATTCATCAATAAAGATGTTCAAATCAGTCATTGTAACTTTTCTAATTGGCTTTTTAGAACTATGAGCAATCCTCCTTGTGGCAAACTTTTCTATGTTTTCTCCTAGCTTTAATAGCTTATTTATATCCTCCTCAATTATTTTTGGGTCTATATGATCTCCTGAGCCTGCAAATTCCTTAAAATTTGCATCTGCTATATTAGGCCCTCTTACTGGATAGTGGTTCCTGTTCCAGTCTTTTGTAAGTAGGTTAGGACTTTTTTTAATTTGTTCCAGTAATCTGCCGATAGATATAACATCTTTATCATCAAAATCTAACTGTCTTCTAATGGTTGAAGCTGCATAACTCACATAATTTGTCTTTGTCCAATCATGAAAATCTGAAGGCTCGTGAATTTTTGGGTTACCCACAACAATTTCAATGTACCTATTGAACATTCTTCTGCTTAAGAGAAGCTCCTCCAACTCCTGTTGTATTTTTAGCAGCCATTCCTGCCATTTCTTTAATGTTTCAGTCTGGTAACTCATAATCAATTTTTGATTTAGCCTCCTTCCCAAAAACGAGGCTCGAAAAACATAGTAACTGCTATACTACAACCTTTATGCTAAAATCCAAATAATTAAAATGAGTATAAGAAAACAAATTAAGGAATTAAATGCAAATTACATATTTTCCATATCTTTTTTTGGATCGGCAAAGTGAAATTGGATTTGGTGATATAAAAGTCTGGAATTTTAGTAAAAAAGCCACTCAGTACGTTAGAGACGTTAAACTAAGATCCTACATAAGAAAGTTACTTTACTCTAACATTTCAAATAAAAAGCCTATAAAGGATATCGGGGTACTCTCGATCGGAGATACCAACTTCCGTGAGTTTAATAGTGAGGAGCTTGAAACAGCGAATGAAGTCCGATTAGTATTGTTTCTTTCTTTCTTAGCCTTGAACAATACCACAGAAAGAGGAGCTAATGTGGGGTTGTTCATGGCCACATCAGAGAATTTTGAATTTATTAGACAAGATTTTCAGCCCTCTACGGAGCATATTGCGGAACAAAGTGGACATATAGTTACGATGTTGGTAGGTGGGCATAAAATTGGCGAAAAGAAATTTTACTCTCCATCTTATGTTCCTAGACCACAAAAGTTCTCTTTAGACGATTCACTAATTAATCAATTATTACGACTCAAAAAAAGAGGAGGCAAAAAACTTTACAAACGTATCCTAAGAGCGACAGATTTAATTTTTGAAAGTTACTACAACAACTCAAACGTAAGTAACAATGCTAGAGCACTATTGCAAATTGCCGCATTTGAAACTTTATTGAATATACCCACTAACTCTCAAAGAAAACACTTTAAAGATAGCATTGAAAAATACTGTAATCTGCCCGGCGAAAAGCAGTACTTACACTCATATGAAACAAGAGAAGGCAAGAAATTAGAAAGGATAAGTTTAAAGGCTATTTGGGCTGATAATTACTACACGCTAAGAAATCATATTATTCACGGTAACAAGATTGGTTTACAGAGTTTTCTTTTTAAAGGGAAACAAAGGCATCTTGATATAGCAATCTTATTTTTCGTGCTACTTGTTAAAAAGTTAATAAACGAAAAGGTTAAAAAGAAAGCTTTCTATGATGAAATAGTTTGGGGTAAAACAAATAACGGACGTGATGTTTATGAAGGATTTATCTATCAAAAAAACGAATTAAGGTCTTTAGTGGCTAAATTTCTAACTAGAGCGAAAGTAAAAAAGGAGATGACTAGTGACTCTATTTGGGTTAAAAAGATTCAAAAAAAAGAACCTAATCAGTCTTCAAGTGAGCGAATTAAGACCCAATAGGTCAGAAGAGATTTATAGGTATTGGAATTATTTTAAGTATAGAAACACACCCTTTAGAACTGCTGATATTGGTTTGGGAGTCACCAAGGACTTGAAGAAGTGATCACAACCCATAATGCAGTATATATCGCCTATAGGATAAAAGTAACTCTTACA
>JACZRW010000007.1 GCA_022574495.1 Patescibacteria group bacterium
TTCATAGGCTATATCCTTATCGCTGCTCTTCTACGATCAGGAGGATTTTGGACTTACAGCGGAGGAGGGTGGCAAGCTCTCATTGGAGTAGCTTTCTTCTCAGGTTGGGTCGTAACCGAAATCCTAGACAACTTTGGTCCAGAGGTTCCAGTGTGGAAACGGATCAAGAATCAACACTCAGGCAGAATCACACCTTAGTAATTGCCAATAGAGTATCGTGGTGTCTTTTCAACAGGAAAGGGGGGAGACACCACAGCAAAAAAATAAACTTCTCAAAATACTTCAATCCAATTTATATTAGTAAGAGAATTAAGCTAGCAAAATTCGCAGGTTTTACTTCGTTGTTTTTTCTTAACATGATCTTTGTGTGCAGATGATTTACTCTTTGCTTTACTTTTACTTCCTTTACCGAATAAACCCATATAGTTTAATGATAACCAAGCAAGCAGCTTTTGTCAAAATTTTATTATTTTTCAGTGGTATTTTTGGTTAGTTTAGATTGTCGTTAGGGTCACCAACTCAATATTAATTAAATATCTTTAACAAACGGGTATGTGACTATAGCAAGCATAATTATTATTACTGCAATAATAGATACAGGAGAGATCCATCTTTTATTATTTATTCCATCAGACCATGCTTTATAAAAAATATATCCTCCAATACCCACTGAAATGAAATACAACACGGAAAATACAGACGATGCGGCTAGATTTGAACCTCCTGCATTATTAGATAAACCTGCAACTGGTATAAATGTAGCTACCATACCAATAATAAAGGAAATAACATTGCCTATTTTTACTAGGATTCGACTAGGGGTTCTTTGTTGAGGTTGCGGGGCTACTTGAACTGGTTGTTGAGTGGCAGCTGGTACTACTTGCTGCGGATTTTCATCAGGCATTACTTAAATTATCTACTTGATATAGTCCAATGTCAATTTTCTAACCCACTTGAGTATTTACTCGAGGCCGAATTCTTTGAGGTCTATCTTCATGGGGCCGGTTTCAAAAAAATCATTCACTGCTTTCAAAACCTGAGAGGGAAGCACACGCGCTTTCAAAAGATATCCTTGGGCACCCAACTCCATTGCTTGTTTTATAATAGATCCTTGACCAAGATTGGTAAGTAGATAAACGGCGGTTTCCTTATTGGGATTAGTGGACATCCGAAATTCCTTTAGTGCGTCAATCCCAGTTTTCTTTGGGAGCATTATATCCAGAAGAATAAGATCATACTTTTCCGCCTTTGTTTTATCCACTCCTTCTTGACCATCTTCCGCAATAATAATTTCGTAATTTCCTTTACGCAGCTCCCTCGTGTAAATATCCCTTACGAATAAATCATCTTCGATTAGTAAAATTTTTTTCGCCATAGTATTAGTTAAATTTAATCACAAGAGACGTATATTGTCCAGTAACCCCCATAACTACATATTGCCTCCAAAATAGTTTCCTGGTATCTTATACTTTAATGGAAAATCCTGACCTTAATGAAGAAAAAATTGTCCAGGTAGTCGCCCCACACGCACAATCTGAAACAAAATCACTAATATTTTCGATAGCCGTGGTTGCTTTTGTTATCGGAATTACCACATTTACAATTGGATTTACCATCGGGAAAATAAATCTAGCCGCCTCTAATTCTCAGGCCCCAAAAGTAAGTACTCCCTCTGCAGCAGTTGCCGGTTGGGAAATTTATTCTGATAATGACTCTCTTTTCTCAATTTCCCACCCAAAAGAATGGGGTGCAAAAAAGCATGAAACTGCTGATTATGAAGGGGTAAGGATATCTACCGAAAAAGGTTACGTGGATCTTTGGCTTTTAGTAGATCAACCATTTCTACTGGGAGAAAAGCACAAAAAGGTTATTGAGTCTGAGGAGGAGATAAAAATTACAATAGATGGGATAGAAGTATCTGGAACCAACTATAATTATAAGGCCGGTAATTTCTTTATAGTCCTAGTACTACCCAGTAGCGAAAATACACCTCAAGTTACTTTCTGGCTCGAAGCAGACGATGATAAAATTAAAGAAGAAGTAACAAAAATAGTCGAATCTTTTCAGTTCTCAAATTAAATGCAAAAAACACTCACTATAGAAACAAAAGAATCAAAAGAAGTAATTAATATTACCGATAAAGTTTCCAATCTAATAGAAAGAGTTGACGAAGGTATTTGTTTAATATTTGGACTTCACACCACCTGTAGTGTAATGTTGGGAGAATACGAGCCAGGACTAGATGAAGACTTTCTAAACATGTTTGAACAATTAAAACCAAAAGGGCCATTTATTCACGCTCACAACCCAGATCACGCCCCATCCCATTTATTTAGTTCTATGGTAGGAGAGCAAGTGTCTATTCCTATAAAGAAGGGGTCTCTTGTTCTAGGGACTTGGCAAAGAGTAATGCTGGTAGAATTTGATGGGCCCAGAAGCAGAAATATTGTAATACAAACTTTTAAAAGCCAATAAGTCTTTATCGCTCTTGAATAAGATATTTCGTTGCGCTAAACTAAGCGCGTATGAAGAAAATACTGCCCTTTCTAATTTTTTTAATAATTTTGATAGGATTAATTGCGGGTGGTTATTTTGCATTCAAAGCGGCTCAAGAAACAGATTCTACGGTGGCTACCAACAAAGTAAGCGAGGAAGAGAAAAGAGCTCAGGAGGCTGCCGAACGAGAGGAAAAACAAGACTTACTTGTCGAAAAAATAAAAGTCTTAATCAAGCAAAAATCTCCAGGTACTTCTTTTAGTCTCGCTGTGTATGATCTGAATAATGATGAGTATTTTGGATTTAATGATACCAAAGCCCAACACGCCGCCTCTGTTTCTAAAGTTTTAACCGCCGTCTATACTTATAGTTTAGTAGAAAAAGGGACGATAAAACTTTCAAAACCTTTAGGTGCTTACAACGTTGGGACCCAAATAAAATATATGATCAATGTAAGTAGTGCCGATAGTTGGGATCTTATTGACGAACTGGTGGGTAGAGACTCCCAAAACAAGTATGCAAAAAGTATTGGTTTGAAATCAATAGACGTAAGACTCAACAAAAATGTTATGTCTCCAAAAGATGCTACTATGCTTTTAGTGATGCTTGCTAAAGGTGAGCTTATTTCCGAAACAAATAGAGACCAATTATTCTCTTACATGCAAAATACCGAGAGTGAAGATTATTTCACTGCTGGTTTTCCTAAAAGTACGATTTTCTACCATAAGACCGGAAAATATCTAGGTGAAGGGCATGATAATGCCTACGTGGTACATGATAGGAATCCTTTCGTGTTGACTGTGTTTAGTAATAACAACACTGCGCCTAGCTTGATAGGTAGAGGAGATATAATGACAAGTATTGCCGAGGAGGTTTATAATTATTTTGATTCTAACTAAAACAGTAAGGGGGTGAAAATATTATGTTTGGAGGAGAAAATGAAAAATACGGGCCGGGAAAAATAATCCTAATTCTTTCTTTAGTTTCAGTAATTATTGCTGGTGTCGATAAATTTTTTAACATGACACTTTTAGATATGGGAGCAGATTCTTGGATGTTAGTTGCCATACTTCTAGCTGTCTGGAGTAATTCGGTCAAGCAATGGAAATCGTCCTAGGCGATATTACGAAAATAAAAGCTGATGCCATAGTAAATGCGGCGAATACTCAGCTTAAACATGGTGGGGGAGTTGCTAGGGCAATTGTGCAAGCCGGTGGAGAAATTATCCAAAAAGAAAGTAATGACATTGGTGAATGCATTATTGGTAAGGCAGTCGTTACCGGAGCCGGAAAACTGCCGGCAAAGATAGTTATCCATGTACCTACAATAGATAATTCAAATGGAAAAAAAGCAGATCTGGAAGATATTAAAAAAGGAGTAGCCGCTGCATTTGAAATAGCCAAAAATACAAAATGCAAAACTATAACGTTCCCTTTACTCGGAGCTGGAGTGGTTGGTTTACCTTCAATCGAGGTCGCCCGCGCGATGAAAGAAGCCACCGACACCATTTCCGAAATCCAGTCTATCCTAATAGTCCACTCTCAAGAAGAATATGATTCCCTAAAATACTTATTTTAATCAGAAGTGAACTCCAAAGCCTAGCTTAAAAGCTAACTTATCCAAAAAAACCTAAATTCAAGCCAATCGAGTATAGTAAATAAAATGATTAGACTTTTAATTCTTACAATTTTAATATTGGTTTTAGCTTTTGGCATATGGTTTTTATTTTTCCGCCAAGATACAGTCAAAAAATCCAGTAAAGAAGGACCGGTGATATTTCTTGGAGATAGTCTCACCGTTGGTTTAGGGGCTAACGACGGGGAAGATTTTCCATCCTTAGTTTCCATGGAACTAAATTTAAGTACTTACATTAACGCCGGCGTTTCTGGAGATACCTCAGAGGATGCTCTGAATCGTCTACAAACAGATGTACTAAGCAAAAATCCCTCGGTTGTAGTAGTTCTTCTTGGCGGCAATGATTTTTTACAAAAAATCCCAGAGGAAAAGACTATAAAAAATCTTGAGAGAATTGTTCGCAGAATTTCTGAAAGTGGTTCTGCAGTCGTTCTGGTCCACCTAAAAGCAAACCCTCTCAAGGAACAGTATAAAGAACCTGTGAAGGAAATTGCTAAAAAATATGAAGCAGCATTAGTTTTGAATATCTTGAATGGAATATTTGGCAACGCCGACCTTATGTCAGATCAGATACATCCGAATGCAAAAGGATATGAACTAATGGCGGATCGTATTTCCCCAGCCCTCAAAAAAGTCCTCGACAAATGATATAATCAGACCCATGAAAAAAGTAAGGATCTATACCAAAACAGGGGACAAAGGACAAACTTCACTTTTTGGCGGTAAAAGAGTAAGTAAAGACGATTTGCGAATCGAAGCGATTGGGACTATAGATGAACTAAATGCTGCACTCGGTGTTTCTGCTTCCTTTGTCGACGACAAACAGATATTGCTGGTAATAAAACAAATTCAGAATAATTTATTCAATATTGGAGCAGAGCTTGCTAATCCAAACAAAATCGGAAAAGATACCAAACAATTATTCCATCTAGATAAACCAAAAATACTAGAATTGGAAAAAATAATTGATCAATTGGATAATAACCTACCTACATTGAATAGATTTATCCTCCCTGGAGGCACAAACTCCGCAAGTTTACTCCAACTATCAAGAAGTATCGCCAGACGGGCCGAAAGAAGGTTGATAACTCTATCACGAAAGGAGAGAGTTAATCCAAATTTATTATCATATATTAACAGGCTGTCAGATCTTCTTTTTGTTATCTCCCGACATCTGAATCACAAATCTAAAACATTAGAAAACCTATGGAAAAAATGAAGAAAAAGATATTAATTGTCATATTACTTATTATTGCGGGAATAATTTTATTTTACTTTATCCAACCTAAATCAATTGAAGCCCCTACAACGCAAGAAAATGAAGGACAAACAAAAGCCATTGAAGATCAAAAAGAACCAGAGATTCCAACTCTATCAATTGAATCCATTTTCGACCACAAAATTAACACGGAAGGATTGGACCAATCAAAAATCGTTCGATTAATTGCCACTGGAGATGTAATCCCGGCAAGAGGGGCTAATTGGCCGGCAGTTACCAGTGGAGACTTTACTTACAATTGGAAAAAGACCGCCGGCTTTCTGAAAAAGGGGGACATAACTCTGATAAATCTTGAAACCCCATTGACTAAAGGCTGTCCTTTACAAACAGAGGGGTTTACTTTTTGCGGAAACGCAAGACATATAGAAGGAATAAAATTTGCCGGGGTAGATAGTGTCTCGATTGCAAACAATCATATTGATAATTATGGAATTATTGGAAGAAACGAAACGATATCGATTCTCGAAAAGAATAAAATAGGATGGAGTGGGTTTAATAATTTGGATATTCAAAAAGTAAACGGGATTACTTTTGGATTTTTATCTTATAATGCAGTCGGTAATAAGCTTGATATAGATACTGTAAAAAACGAAATAAAAAATAGTGATAAAAAAGTAGATGTATTAGTAGTCTCCATTCATTGGGGCGACGAATATGTACTCGTTCCAAGAAATTATGGAAACATTGCTCCAGATGATCCAAAAGATATCGGTCCGCAATTAATTGATGCCGGGGCAGATTTAATAATCGGCAATCATCCTCATTGGGTGCAAGGAATACAAATAATTGGTAGTAAGTTGATTACATATGCCCACGGTAATTTTATCTTCGATCAGACTTGGAGCAAAGAAACCCAAGAAGGAGTAGTGGGGGAGTATGTATTTTATTTACCCGACGAAGCCCCTACCTTGCCAACAGGCAGATCGGCAAAGGCGGGTGAGGTGAGACTGATCGATGTAAAATTTCATCCTATTTTAGTAGACATATCTTACCAACCCAAATTTCTTTCCAAGAAAGACGGCCAGCACATCCTCGATCGAATGCTCAAATCTACAATGCAAATTTTCCCTTCACCTTAATCAGCTTCACTAAAATACTTTCTAGTATTATGTATAAATCTCCTTTTGACAGAGAATATCAAGCTACGGTACCATATACATAGATGCAAGATCCCACTACCCAAAAGCCAGAACCAATTAGTCTTACCCACAATCATCAAACTCAAACATCCCCAGAAACCAGTTCAAAACCAAAATCAATGGGTAAAAGATTATTCATTATATTGTTAGCTATAACTCTCTCACTCGGTGGGGCAATAGCTTATCTTTTCCCAAAAGCTCAATCAGTTAGATTTGCTTCGACCACTCGCCAAAGCGTATCTAATCTTTTCACTGAGATGGATACAGTTAATTCATCACTAAATGCTTTATTTAAATTTTCTACCACCGGAGAAGAATCCGACGTACAATTGTCGTCTCTTACAAAATCTTTCCAAAAATTTAATATCATCCTATCGTCAGAAGGAATACAAAAGGAGGAAATTGAAGATGGAAACGAATTTGGTTTAAGACTTGATGATTTAATAGACGATCTTTCAGAAGTATTTAAGAACCTGGAGATTAGTGATAGAGGAAGTGTGAATTTTGGTGACAAGGTGAAAGGATTCACCACACCAGCCGATGATCCAAACAAAATTTATCGTGATCAAAGAGATTTGGCCGTTAATGTAGGAAAGTCCGTAAAATCCTCTGATAAAACAATAAATGAGTTATCTAGAAATATTTCTGCCAAAGCCGTTCCTAATTCTTTGTCGTCCTTAAAGGGGGATATCAATCAATTAAAATCCGAATCTCAAGATTATCTTTCCGAGGCTCAAAAAACATCTAATTACTATATTCTCTCCTCCGATCTATCAATCGAACTTGAAAGTAATTTTGATGCGTTTGCGCTTTCACTCCAAGGCTCAAGTGATATAAACTCTCTCGTCTCCAGTTTTGATGAAATATCAAATGATCTCAGAAGTCTAAAATCAAAATTAGAAAAGGTAAGCCCAACTAACTTACCCAGCGAGATAGAAGACTACCATAGAGATTCCATTGCACTTTTTGATGTGGTAATAAATTATTTTGACGATCTCAAAGTCTTAACCTTAAAGGGGGACGATAAGAAAATAATAAATCTAACTATTGATACTTCTCTAGAACTAAATAAACTCGTTCTATCTGGGGTGGATCATGAAATATCCTTTTGGAAAAATAACCAAACCCTAAACTCTTATGATAATATTAGTAGCAGTCATACGGAAGTACTGAAGAAATTAGAAACTGAAAAAGACAATAGTAACTTTTTTCTTTTCAAGTTCTTTGGGGTGGAGTAAAAATATAATATGAGCTTTAAAATTTGTGTGTCAGGTGCAGCCGAAGGTGATTGTATAAATCCTGAAAATATAAAAAAAGCTGAGAAACTAGGTGAAGCAATTGCAAAGAAGGGCGCTGTGTTGGTATCAGGTGCAACCACAGGCCTACCGTATTATGCGGCCAAAGGATTAAAGAAAGCAGGCGGAATGTCAATTGGTTTCTCTCCTGCATACAGCAGAGTAGATCATATTAAAAGATACAGACTACCCACAAAGTATATTGATCTCACCGTATATACCGGATTTGGTTATTCCGGCAGGAACCTAATATTAACAAGATCCGCAGACGCGATAATTATTATTTGTGGCCGTATAGGCACTTTAAACGAATTTACGGTTGCCTTTGAAGATAAAAAACCAATTGGAATTTTGGAAGAATCCGGAGGCATGGCTGATGAGATAGAGCAGATAACTAAAATCGCCCATAAGCATCAATGCAAGGTATTTTACGAGGAAGATCCCGAAAAACTTGTCGCGGGTTTAATTGAAGATCTTAAGGAAAAGTTCAAAGAAGATAAGGAAAAACTATCTCCAGTCGGTCACCCTCCTGATTAAATCTATGCCCTTAGTTTCCGTCATATTAGATACACTAGAAAAAACCTACGCCGGTCAAAAAGGGGCTGTTGAACTCAAAAATCCCCACCAGATTCTCTTAATAATTGTGTCACAAATAAATATAGATTAAATAAGAAAATTCCCTTGCGGCCAAAAAACTAAAAGAGTATACTGAGCTCAGAAAGAAGGTGATAAATATGGCCAAGGAGAAGGAAGTGGGAAAATTTACTCATTTTTACGATAAAATTAGTGTAGGGGTAATTGAACTTTCTGGGGGCTTAAAAGCGGGCGACAAAATCCATATCCAAGGTGCTCATGATGATTTTGAACAGAAAGTAGAAAGTATGCAGCTGGATCATAAAGATGTAAAAAGCGCCAAAAAAGGTGAGATAATAGCTATAAAAGTAGATCAACCAGTCCACAAAAATGACAAGGTTTTACTATCAAAAGATTAATTTATGTTTATTGGGGTAGATATTGGTGGCACTCACACCAGAGTCGCTACTGGTGAAAAAAGCAAAATTTTTGAAAAGGTTGAATTTCCAACCGAAGACTTTGAAAAGACTATAAATCTCATCTGTAACTCAATAAAAAAAATAACCAACAATAAAGTTTCAACAATTGGAGTATCGGTCGCCGGCCCGTACAATTTTTCTAAAAAAACTCTGCTTCTTCCACCAAATTTACCAGACCAAGACAGCTGGGAAAATAAAAATATAGCTAAGGAAATTTCAAATAATATCGGGGTCCAAACTGTAGCCGCGCACGATGCTTCTGTAATTGCACTAGCGATAGCAACTTATGGAGTAGGTAAGGGGAAAAATCCTGTTTTGTATTATACGGTAAGTACCGGCATTGGAAGTGGTCTTGTTGTCGATGGAAAAATTTATCACGGGATAAACAACCCAGAGCCAGGTCATCAAATACTGTCAAAAAGTGGTGAGTCCTTAGAATCTTTAGCCTCCGGCAGTGCACTAAAGAGAAAATATAATAAAGAACCAAAGGATATAGAAGGATCGCCTGAATGGGAGGAAGCCATGGAATTTATCGCCATTGGGATTTCAAATTCAATTCTACATTTTAGTCCAGAAATAGTGGTAATTGGCGGAGGGATGACTAAGCATGGAGAAGTCTTTTTTACTCCGGTAAAAAAATACTTAGAAAAATACGTAACCATTATCCCACTACCTACTATATCCCCATCAACTCTAGGACAAGATAATGGACTCATCGGGGCCATAGAACTGGCAAGAACAGTCAATCAATATGGATGAGCATTGGGATAATTACAGCGATAAACAAAAAAGAATTCACGTAGTTGCAAATGTTTTGCTGATAACGCTAGTAATCCTTGTAATTTTATCGGTGGTTTTACTGTATATACTATGATAGTTGAAATATAAGAAAACGCTGTGCGTTTTGCGATTTAGCTTTGCTAAATCTAGGCAACTCACCTCGCTTTTAGACCCCGCTTCACGGGGGCGCAGAATGCGAGAATAACTAAGATTAATTTAGAGTTTAACGGAAAAATTTAGTTAGGGAGCATTCTAATTCGAAGAACACAGAGAAATAGAAAAGGAGTGCATAAATATAATCGCAGCTCACCTTGCTTTAGCCCGAAGGGCGCAGCGAGGTATCATCAACATTGATAAATATAATCGCAGCTCACCTCGCTATCCAAATGTTGCCATCTGAAAAATCCGATCGGACTTTCACACAGATGAGCTGCAACCCTAAAATTCTTACAGCTTTTCCTATATTTAGTCAACAATCAAGCAATACAAAGATACTGTTTGATTTTTTAAGATAAATAAAATTTGATTTCTATTAATTAAACGGTATATTATTAGGTCAATGCCTGAATCAACTCCAGAGAAAGAGCAGCACGATACTATAGAGTCTCCTTATAGAATTTCCTGGCGAAGATTACTAAAAATTATATTACCCATATTTGTTTTATTTTTCGCAATAGCGTATTGGTTTGTGGGCATTTACACCCCATCAAAAATAGAAGCGCCCAATACCGTACCAACTCCTGATTTCCAAGAATCCACCTCATCTGCAAAACCAGCCACATCTTCTGCCCAAAAAGACGAAACAGCAGATTGGACAGAATACACTTATAATAAGTTTAAAATATCTTTTAAACACCCAAACGGGTGGTATTTAAAGGAATCGGAGCCGTCAACTCTTATAGTATCGCAAAAGAAAGACCTAACTTTGCAAGACAACCCTTCTATTTCAATTGGTAAGGCTAATTTTTACAAAGGGAGATACGAAGACGCAATTAAATACAAGGTAAGCACCTCTGTTAATAGTATCTCGGGAAGTGGTGATGAAATCATAAGATTCCCGAATGTTGTTGTTGATAGCGAGTCAGCTATAGTCCTGTACGAACCTGGAAAACCCTTGCCATCTAATCCAAGCTTCCGCAAAACAGTCTATATTAAAAAAGGTGATTCATACTATCAACTATGGATTTCAGGTGACACTAAACAAGAATTGGAAAAGCAAGAGAAAATATTTAATTTACTCATTCCAACCTTCAAATTCCTCGAATAATTTAAAAAACTTACCATTTCCAACAAATTAGAGTAAAATAGATATATGCCAGATCAGAGAGTGGTGAATGTTGCATACCCAATAAAGAAACGTGAGATAAATTTTAAACCCTTTATCATACCTATCATCGTTATATTAATTCTTATATCTGTTTGGTTTATCTTCTTTAGAAATTCTTCAAGTCAAGAAGAGCCACAAGATGAAGCGGAAAAACAAACGGAAGCAACTACTTCAGCAAAACCAAGTGAGGCTACATCATCCGCCAAAAATATTGATTCAAAAGTGGATACATCTGATTGGTATGAGTATAAAGACGTTAAGGAAACATTTTCGATTTTGGTACCTAAGGGATGGTTTTTTGACAAAGGCTTAAAGGGAGGTAGGGAGGTAGGAAAAATTTTGGGAGGAGTGGGAAATTTTAATTTTACCGAGAAAAAATTTGATCCCAAAAAGAATTTCATGGTTCACTTTGAAAAAGACAGTTTACAATCGGATTTATCCCTAGAAACTTATGCTGCAAGAATTGCCTGCACTAGAATAAACGGGGATAATTGTGAAAATCCCGAAAACCCATCATCCCAGAAAACTCTAGTAGTTGCCGATAAGGTATCCATTTGGCAAGAAATACACAAAAGCGACGAGGGTGTAGGTATTGAGGTTTACATTCCTTTATCTGAAACTGAAATCTTTGTTCTCTACTCTTTGGGAAAAGTACAAGAAACTGATGGAGATTACAAAGTCGAAAGCGAATTCGAACAAATTGTGGAAGGAATGTTATCAACTCTTAAATTACTTTAATGGAGCAATTACCAGAACAACAATTACCACCAACTTCGAAACCAACGAATCAATCTACTGGATTTAACCCCAGAATAATAACTATAATTGCATCAGTTGTTATCTTTATTCTCATAATCACAATTTCATTATATTGGTTTTTAGTAATCAAACCTCAAGTAGATTCTCAACCAACTACCAATTCCACTTCACAAGACGACAACGCCGCTGTAACTCCCTCAGAGCAATCGGACAGTACTTCTAATTGGTTCTTGTACGTGAATACTGCAGGAAAATATAGATTAAAATACCCCCCAAATTTTAAGAAGACTAGCATAAAGAAAGAGGACTTAAACCCCTACACCCGCCAACATCAATTTGAAAGCCCAAAATACGAGGCAGCTATTATTGGTTCAGGTTTCAGTAGCGACGGCGAAGGTAGTGTATTCTTCGTAGATATTTGTGAAGATGATGAAAAATGTATAGAGAGTATTACAAAGTTAAATAAGAAGTCACCGGAAACTAAGATTAAAAACTTGAACGATATAGAAATTGACGGTGTAAAAGCAAAAAGATTTGAATATAAAGGTTCGGCTGGAGAATTATCAGTAAACATTGAATTTAAAAAAGACGATAAAACCTACAGTATAAAGCTTGATCACGGCAGACACGAATTAGATAGCACCCATCTAGATCTCTTTAATAAAATGCTAGACACATTTGAGTTTATTAATTAACTCCTTTGTTTGACAACTCCATAACTTTAACTTACGATTAAATTGAATCTGTCCGAATGATATATTTTCTTTTTGTTTTTATTGATGTTATATCTATTTTATTTAGTATACTGATTTCCACCCTCGCTGGAGAAAAGTACGGCACAGAATTTTCCCCTAACATATTAGTTTTGGCAGCCTCTTTCATCATAATTAGAAGCTTACTTCACTGGATACTATTTAAATCGGTTGTTAAAAGAGACATAGATTGGACTAGAAGTATCCTCCAATCTATATTTTTGATAATTTTTTTATCTGTCCTTACGTTCATCACCGCCGCAATACCAGAATTTCTAATCTCTAAATCTGACTCATCAAATCCAATTTTAATTTTAACAAATATCCAAGGAACCTACTTTTACTTCCTAGCTATCCCAGTAATGATGCTACTTCTAAGTCTAACCATTCATAAAATCTACAAACTGGAACCTTGGTGATTTTCATAAACCAATATTTGTGATTAGTGCAATTTACTTTAAGTAGGGGACCAATAGGATAAACCAAGAACTTTAAGTTTGTTTAAGCCCCATAACAACAAGAAAGGTTTGACAATACAAATATTTTTCCTTAACATTACGTTCCATGGCGGGCCAATCTGCTCAAAACAAGTCTTCAATAATACAATCCAATCTAAGTAAAAAGCCCAAATTATTGATTGGTGTAGTAATACTTGTTCTTTTGATACTGGGTATTGCAGGATTCTTTATTCAAAGCAACATTATAAAAGAGATGGTTGATTCTACAGATCAAAGTACAAATTCTGCAGACAATAATAAAAATGGAAACAATCAAGTTACAGTTGAGACTGAAAACGGGAAGATTGAAGTAAAGAAAGGTGAAATACCAAAGAGTTTTCCAGATGATATAACAATTTACAAAGGATCCAGTATAGAAACTACCACTGAGATAAACAATGAGTCATCTATTCAGTTGAAAACATCAGATAAAGTATCCCAGGTTGCCGATTTTTATAAAAGTGATCTTAAAAAGAACGGCTGGAAGGAAGTAAAAACTTTTAGTGAAGAAGGTTCAGTAGTACTAAGTGTTGAAAAAGACGGAGTAACTGCAATATTGGTTATTACTACAGACAAAAGTGATAATAAAACATCGATATCAATTTCAGTTGGAATAATTAAAACCTAATTAACTTTTTGACTTAAATCCCCGATTCAGGTTAAAATTAAATAGTGAACCTGTTCAAAAAGAAAAAATTGGTATTCGTACTGGTCTTATTGATAATAATTGTTGCTTCAGCTTTTATTGCCTTTTTTGTACTTTCCTCAAAAGAAGACCCAAAACCAGAAGAATCAAGTGAGAAAGTAGAGGAGTCAGAAAAGCCAACCATCTCGGCCAAAGTATTAGCAGCCGAAAAACTCCCGCAGTATGAAGACAAATCAACAGAGTACGGTGTAAATGACATCCAGGGAACTCCAGATAAATCCATGTTCGCTGATATCGAAAATCCTACATTTCTAGCTGTTTCAAAGGAAAACAAGATAAAGGGATCGGATACAGTTGCCTCGTTTCATGTTGGAGAAGATTACCGAGCCTATCCTCTCAAATACATAAACTATCATCACATTGTGAATGATAAATTTGACAAAACACCGGTATTAATTTCCTATTGCGGGATATGTAATAGTGCAGCCGCTTACAATCCAAAGGTTAATGGAAAAACTCTTACATTTGGGGTTTTAGGAGTACTACTTCATAACGACTTAGTCATGTACGACAAACAAACAGACTCGTGGTGGATACAAATAACCGGAGAGGCTTTCACCGGAAAGTATAAAGATACCAAATTAACTCTATTACCAGGTATGGAACTAGTAACTTACGCCGATTTCAAAAAGGCTCATTCAAATGGAAAAGTGCTTCAGCCGGTTGCACAATACACAAATTTATACGAACAATTTGACCCGGCTCAATTTTATGAAGGCGAACCAGAAGAAGGTGGGTCTGAATCTGTAAATCGTGATCAAGTAGTAGGAATAGAGGTAAGAGGAAAAGCCAAGGCATATAAAATTGACGACGTAAAAAAGGAGAATATTATAAACGATAAACTAAATGGTTGGTCCCTATTAATAATTTCCGATCCAAAAGATGGGGGCGTACGAATTTTTAGAAGATTTTTAGTGGAAGACGAAATGATATTGGAATTCGAACTTAAAAACGGTAATTTGGTGGATAAAGAAACCGGCAGTACTTGGAATTTTCTTGGGGAAGCAACCACTGGAGAATTAAAAGGGAAAACGCTTACCCAACCTAAATATCTAGAATTATTCCAATTTGCCTGGGAAGGCTTTTTCCCCAAAACGGCTATTTATAAACCATAATTAATCATATGGAAAACCTCAAATTGGATTCAAAAATCTGTAAAGAAGAAATAGTAGGCGTGGCTTACAGCGGCGGAGGAAACAGGGGATCTGTTCACATTGGAATAATGAAGGCCTTTATCGAAAATAAAATTGTCCCTACCCATATTGCTGGAGTATCGGTAGGAGCTTTTGTTGGCGCTTTTCATGCCGCCGATCCACATTCTTTATCTTATTTCAATTTGGCCAAGGAATTACTAGGAGAGATAGGGCGAGATCTATTTGGCCTATCTATACCACAAATTATCGGGAAATTTCTAACGCAAGGAACTAGAGTAAAAAGTTTAGGGAGTTTGGATAAATTTGAAAGTTTCATGCTAAAAAATTTACCATTTAGAACTTTCGAGGAGTTAAAAGTACCTTTAGTGATAGGACTAACGAATGAGCATAATGGCCAAGATTCATGGGTATCGAAAGGAGATATTATAAAACCTCTATTAGCCACAGCTTCTGTTCCTGGTATGCAAGCTCCAGTCGAAATAGAGGGCATACATTATATAGACGGAGGAGCAACTGATAATTTACCTTTATTTGAGCTTGCTAGAGAGAGGTGTGGAACAATTTACGCATGTAATGCCGGTTATGGTGGTCAAGCTTTGCGAGGCCCAAAAAACTTTTTGGAGACTATGGTGGCCGCGAGAGAACTCGCTCATTATCAAACCGAAAGATACGAAGAGGAATTAATTCGCTGTAAATACCCAAACATAAAAATTATCCATATAGAACCAAGGGTTGGATTAGATCTACCTCCATATGATTTCACTCCGGAAAAGATCGATTCAGTAATCGAAGCATCATATTCCAAAACAAAAGACATTTTGGCCAACAGTTCAGTTTAGATAAACTAATTCCTTTTTTATTTCACTCTCAATATAAGAAATTAAGCTTGACAAAAGATGTATAATGAAGCTAAACCCCCATGGGGTGGGTATATATGAAAATAACAGAAAAGAAAGAAGTTCTCAAAAGGCTAAACTATTTAATAGGTCATCTGAAAGGCAACAAGAAAATGGTCGACGAGGGAAAATATTGCATAGATGTTATCCGTCAAAACCAAGCTGTCGAGGCGGCTCTAAAAAAGGTGGACAAGATAATTCTCCGATCACACTTAGAAACTTGTGTTGTACCAGCGATAAAATCAAAAGGGAAATCAGAAAAAAGTAAAGTTTTAGATGAAATCACTGAAGTTTTTGAAATGGAACAAAGATTACAGTAAAGTAGGTGATATAAGATGGAAATTGCACATATGTTTCATGGGGCTACAAAATCAGCCGAGTCAGTTCACTTTGGTCATATGGGTGGGGATTCGCCACTTTTCTTTGGAACTATGGTGATATTTATGATAATTATCTGGCTACTAATTATCATCGCTTTAGTTCTTTTTATAGTTTGGCTCTGGAAACAAATTCAGAAAGGAAAATAGATTATGAACACTAAAGATACCAACGGTAATGGGTCATATACCTGTCCCATGCATCCAAATATAAAAAGTGATAAACCTGGAAAATGTTCAGAGTGTGGGATGGCTTTAATTAAAAGAGGTTCGACAGATACTAGTACTCATGAAAATCATTCTGTACAAAAATTGGAAAAAAATAAGTCGCGTGAAAAAAGTATGTTATACACGTGTCCCATGGATCCTGAGATTGTAAGACATGAGCCCGGAGAATGTCCTAAATGCGGTATGAAGCTTGAACCAAAAAAGGCCAATAATGAGCACGAGGACCACGGCGGCCACAAAGGAATGGAGCAAGATTTTAAAAGAAGGTTTTTAATCGCTCTACCATTAACAGCTATCATCCTCTCACTCTCACCCCAAATTCAAAAGTGGGCTGGATACTCCATAGACTTTCCTGGAATAAATATAATTATATTCCTAATAGCCTCAGTAATGGTTTTTTACAACGGCTGGCCTTTTTACGTGATGGCTAAGGGGGAAATCAAAACCCGCGCTTACGGTATGATGACCTTGGTCTCTCTAGCAGTGTTGTCTGGGTATATTTTCAGTGTAGCGGCAACATTTCTATTTGAAGGTGAGAATCTTTATTGGGAAATCTCTACACTTGTATTAGCTTTTCTATTCGGTCATTGGATAGAGATGAGAGCTGTACGCGGAGCAACTGGCGCTCTTTCAGAACTTGCAAAATTAATTCCACCAAAAGCTAATTTGCTTAGAGGGAAAGAAGTGATAACTGTGGGCACAGAGGAATTAGAAAAGGGAAATAAGATTTTAGTTAGACCAGGAGAAAAAGTTCCTATAGACGGGATGGTTGTTGATGGAGAAAGTTCTGTAAATGAGTCTATGATCACAGGAGAATCACGTCCAATTGCTAAGAAAAAAGGTAGTGAAGTAATTGGAGGAACAATAAACAACGATGGCTCCTTAACTATTGAAGTAACTAAAACAGGTGATGAAACAGCCGTTTCCCAAATGATAGAACTAGTAAGAAGTGCGCAAGAATCCAAACCCCCAGTTCAGAAACTTGCCGATAGGGCTGCCAAATACTTAACCTTCATAGCAATCGCTGTTGGGTTAGCAACGCTTATCTTCTGGCTCTTCATAAATCCTCAGGGAGCCGTGTTTGCTTCCACCTTAGCAATAACTGTAATAGTGATAGCGTGTCCTCATGCGCTAGGATTAGCAATTCCTATCGTCACCACTATAACAACCTCTATTGCTGCCAAGAACGGCATATTAATTAAAGATATGAAAGGCATGGAAATAGCTAGAAAAATAGATTATGTAGTTTTTGATAAGACTGGCACACTAACAGAGGGTAAATTTGGAGTAAGTAAAATAGTTAAACTCTCTTCTGAAAGTGAGGACGAAATATTAGCTCTTGCTTCGGCAGTGGAAATTAGCTCTCAACACTCAATTGCTCAAGGAATAGTCCAAGAAGCAAAGAAAAGAAATTTAAGTATGCAATCGGCCAACAATTTCACCTCGTTTCCCGGTAAAGGAGCAAAAGGCATAGTAGACGGAAGTGAGATTCTAATAGGAAATAAAATATTACTCAACGAAGATGGAATCGGTCTCGAAAAACTAAACGAAAAAATATCAATCGATGAAATAGCAACATCAATTTATGTAAGTAAGGATAAAGAACTGATAGGAATAATTTTGCTAGAAGATATTATTCGTGAAGAATCAAGAGAAGCAATCAAATCTCTTAAAAAAATGGGAGTGAAAACCGCAATGCTAACAGGAGATAACGACAAAATTGCAAAGTCAGTCGCAAATAAGCTCGGGATAGATACGTTCTTTGCCGAAGTTCTTCCTGAGGAAAAGGTTAGTAAGATAAAAGAGCTTCAAGAGAAAGGAAATATCGTGGCCATGGTAGGAGACGGAGTAAACGATGCACCATCTCTAGCCCAATCCCACGTTGGAATTGCAATAGGAGCAGGGACTGATGTAGCCGTAGAATCGGCCGAAATTGTGCTTGTTAAAAACGATCCTAGAGACGTAGTGAAAGCAATAAAACTTTCTCAAAAAACCAATTCAAAAATGAAGCAAAATTTGGTTTGGGCAGCCGGCTACAACCTTATCGCTATGCCCATGGCCGCCGGCGTTCTTTTCCCAATCGGAATCCTGCTTCGACCAGAGTGGTCGGCATTAATTATGAGTGCCAGTTCAGTAATCGTAGTCTCCAACGCCCTTCTTCTTCGAAAAGAAACTTTAACCTAAAATCCTCGACCTCCTATTACAAATTCGACTCATTTAATCTTCAAACTAATCAAATAACCTATTCCTATAACGACTGTGGTTGCTAGAAATGTAGTGGTTGGACCATAAATCTGATAAACAGTTCCCACTACTAAAGGCCCGATGAACCGAGAAAGACTTCCAAATGAATTGACGGTTCCAAGCGCAACACCTTGTTCTTTTGAGTGTTTTGAAATATAGGAATTCACTGATGGGTTTATAAGAGCAGTGCCTATAGACATAAATATTAAAACCCCACCAGAAAGAATTGGATTTATTACAAAAGAGACAGCCCCAAGCGAAACCATCATAAATATAAGACCGGTTCTTATAACTTTTGCTTCTCCAAATTTTTCCGTAGCTCTACCTACGAAAAAACCTTGAGTGATAGCAGCACTAAACCCAAGTCCAGCAAACACAAAACCCACTTCAACTGGTCCAAAATCAAATTTTGAAAGTGCAAAAAGCGGATAAGCCACACCAACTATTGCAAACGAAAGATAGGAAACAGAGGACATAAGGTAAACAGAAGTAAGATTTGATTTCAAAGCACTATGAACTCTAAGCAGAACAAAACCTTTAAAAATCTCCAGTTTTTTAGTTTTCTCTTTAATCGTTTCCGGAACAAATTTATAAACAAATATCAGATTAATAAAAGCTACCACGGCCGAGATAAAAAATGGAAATTGTATTGATATAGAAGAAAAAATACCGCCTATGGCCGGGCCAAATGCTATCGCTAGACTAAAAGCAGCCCCGATAGTTGCCATGGTTTTGGCTCTATCTTCCTTGGTAGAAATATCAGCTCCAGCCGCATGGACAGTCGCAAACCCAGCCGAAGATACAATTCCGTGAATTATTCTGACCATCAAAAGATTTAAGTAACTTCCAGCAAAACCATACAAAATAAATGATATTGCAGAGCCAAATAAAGAAATTAACATAATCGGCTTTCGACCAACATTATCTGAAACCTTTCCCCAAAGAGGAGAGAAAATAAATTGCATAAGTGGAAAGGCTGCAAAAATAAGAGATATTTCAAAAATAGTTGCCCCAAATTCCCTAGCGTAAAATGGTAAAAGGGGAAATACAATTGAAAATCCCAGTATTAAAGTAAAATTTGTGACAAAAAGAAGGGTTAATATCCTAGAAGGCATGAAGATATATCATATCCCAGGTAGACAAATTGTAAAGTCCTTTTGACTTACTAAGTCTCTTTGAATTAAAATTAATATAATACTTATGGACCTCATAGGCCATTCACTATCAAAAATTTACGTCTTAGAAGAACATAGTGAGATTAACTATTCAATAGTAAGTAGCCCTAATAACAAAGGAAGGTTTCTACTTTCCCAATTAAAATCGTCAATTTTCATAACCTGGCTAGTACAAGCAATATTTTTTGGGGTTTTATGGTTAATAATTGGATTGTACGGAAGTAACTTAAATCTAGGACCATTTAGCCAAATAGGCCTACTTGCCAGTATTATTCATTTTGGATTTGCATTCGCAATTATTATCCCAATTATAATATCTCTTTTACACACTTCAAATGTTGTAGCCAAGACTAAAAGCATTGATGTATCAATGTTTACCTTACTAGTATTTCCTCTAATTACCTTTTTATTCGCACCTGGAACGATTGCTGCACTTTACTTTCTTTTTGACTAGTCGCTTGTTTGTTGAAAATTTCCCCCTTGACTCATATACTGCCAATGCTTTATAAATTCAATACCTTTATGCGAAAGTTCAGAATTAGAAAAATCAAACCCACAAAAATCTTCACCATTTCTCCAGAGCAAGACAGAACCCAAATGCTGACAAAAATTTCAGCTGATCTAAATAGATACACCACCAAAGAACTACCAGAAATAGATACGATTCGTAACTGGGTAAGTAAAGAGCTAGCCAAAAGTCTAACAAAAGAAAAGGTTCGTAATCTTTTTACTTCAAAAGATTAGTATCATTGACTTTTCATCATTTACAATATTAAAATTAAACTAATATGATTAATGATTCCCAAACGAACGATGGTTCGATAATCGAAGGTATTAAAAAAGAGCAAGAAAAGGAAAAGAAGATAACACAATCTTCACCAGATTTAACCGGAGGTGATACTGATGCTGCCTGGGATCAAGCAGACACAGCTGGCACAGAACTTCCCGGAGGAGGGAACGAGACTCCCGACGAGTCTAATGTGGATGAAATTGGAAAAGCAGTTGGAGAATCCTACAAAGAAGGCGAACCCCTAGACCCCACAAAAAAAGAAAAGACTTCGTAATATTAGAATTCTTTCCATTGCTAAAAATTTATATTTAAGTTAGAATGTTGTTTCCTCCCAAATATCATGAAAATAGCCCAATTGGCAGCTCTTATAGAAAGGATACCACCAAGAAGATATGGCGGTGTTGAGCGCTTTGTAAACTATTTAACCGAAGAATTGGTAAGACGAGGCCATGATGTGACTCTATTCGCTACAGCAGATTCTAAAACAAAGGCTAAACTTATATCATCCGCACCACACCCCTTGAGAGAGATGTATGCTGCAGATACTACCGCCTTTACATTACTAAACGTTGCTAAAGTTTATAAAAATTCAGCTCGATTTGATATTATTCATAACCAGCTGGATTACTACGCTCTTCCTACTGCAGACTTATCCACAACCCCGACGATCACCACTTTGCATGGACCGATCAACCCTGAAAATAAGCAGATATATGAGGAATATAAAAACCAAAACTTTGTTTCAATTTCTAATGCACAAAGAATAGGTGCTGATCACTTAAATTGGGTGTCAACAATCTACCACGGAATCCCAGTGGAAAATTTCCAATTCGGTGCCAAACCAAAAGATTATCTTTTGTACGTCGGAAGAATATCATTAGAGAAAGGTACGCATATAGCCATGAATGTCGCAGTTACTCTAAACAAAAAATTAATTATCGCAGCAAAGCTAGACAAGGCCGATATAGATTATTTCAATCAATATGTAGCACCGAGACTTTATAATAAAAATATAAGTTGGATAGGTGAGGTAACTGACAACGAAAGAAATAAGTTGATGTCGAGTGCGCTTTGTTTGTTACATCCAGTGACATGGCCAGAGCCTTTCGGTTTAACACTGATAGAAGCAATGGCATGCGGTTGTCCTGTTATTGCATTTCGAGAGGGATCAATTCCTGAAATTGTTATAAATAAAAAGACAGGATTTGTAGTGGAAAAAGAGAAGGAAATGATCCATGCGGTTGAAAAAATTAGTTCTATATCTAGGCCGGCTTGCCGTAAACACATCGAAAAAAACTTTAACTTAAAAAAGATGGTAGACGCTTACGAAAAATTGTATTATAAAATAGTAAATGAAAAACCAAAGACACACGCAGCACAAAAGCCTCAAGAAAATAAACAAAGATAATCTATATAAATTAGCATATAAAACCATCTTAGAATTAGAAACCCCTTACGGGATAAACGCCTCTGGGAAAAGTGATCGATTCGCTACCTTTTTTGGAAGAGATTCGATGATCACCGGATTGAAACTACTGAAAGTATACAAAAAGAGAAAGGATGAAATTTATCTAAGAATCATTAGAAACACTTTGAAAACTGCTCAAAAATTACAAGGTAAGACAGTAAATCCACTAAGTGGTGAGGAACCAGGTAAAATAGTCCATGAATTTAGAAAAAAAGGCTACCACCATCTAATCAATAAACCAAAACCTTGGTATCTCTATCCAGATAAAACCATAAGGAATTATGATTCCGTAGATTCAACTTTATTATATATTATTCTGGCGGGTGAATTCTACAAATTCACCAAGAATGCTAAGTTTCTCAAAGAAATATTGCCCTCAATAGAGCTCGCCTTTCGTTGGGCCAAAAATTCCGGTCACAAGAAATACCAAAGCGAATTTATTCAATATTTACTTCAAAGACCGGATCCCTATGGTGGTTTAGTAAATCAAGGTTGGATGGATAGTCCTGATTCACTATTAATCACCGGGCAACCACCGAAAGAACCGGTTGCCTTAGTAGAGGTGCAAGCCTATTATTTCAAAGCATTAAAACTCTGGTCAAAGATAGTTGAACAAATTGATCAAACAAAGGCACAAGTACTGAATAAAAAGGCGGGCGATCTTAAGGAACACTTCAATGAATTATTTTTAATAAAAACTGAAGGTATATACTTTTACGCCCAAGCAATTTTTGGAAATAAAGCTCAAATATTAGAAAAACGATCAAATCCTGGTCATTGCCTCTGGGCGTCAAACGAATCGAAAGGAAAATACGAATCTATAATAGACGACAAATATATTCCAGACGTTGTAGAACGTCTAATGAAACCAGATCTATTCGTTAAAAGAGCAGGTATAAGAACATTAACCACCAAATCTAAATTTTTTAATTTCTGTAGTTACCACAACGGATCTATATGGCCTTTTGATAATGGTCTCATTGCTGAGGGATTTGAAAATTTTGGGTATAAAAGCGAGGCTACAAAAATAAAAGATGCTGTGCTTCGATCGATTTCTCATTTTAACACTCCAATTGAGCTCTATTGCGTAGACAAAGAAAATACTATAGAAGAATATAGAGAGAAGGAGGGTTTCTACGGCTCTCATAAACAGGCTTGGACTGCCGCTACAATATTAGATTTTGTAACAGATAATGCTTTATAAAAATAGTGATCTTCCAAAAGGTAGTTTAAAAAAACCCTATATTTATACCAATTTTGTATCTACTGTAGATGGAAAGGTGCAAGTAGTAACAGATTGGAAATCTTATTGGCCAATAGGAAGTGAAACAGATCATAAAGTTTTAACTGAACTTAGAGCATTCTCCGATGTTTTAATTCATGGGTCCGGAACAGCAAAACTGTCACCATTTGTCACAAAAGTTCAAAACCCCTACCTTAAAAAAATTAGAAAATCTCTAGGGAAAAATGAAATTCTTCCATACGCTGTACTATCCAATAATCCCGATAAAAAACTGATCTCTCATCTTAAAAATTATGCCGGCGGTAAAGCTTTACTTTTCACCAGCAAAAAATCAATAGTTCCAGAGGATTACGATTTGCATGTTAATCTAGTGAGAGTAGGGCAGGACAAAATAGATATCAAAGAGGTAGTTAATTACTTAACAACTAAGCTGAAAGCAAAAAGGATTTTGATGGAAGGCGGTCCTACCCTTTTTGGTTCGTTTCTCGAAAAGGAATTGATCGATGAAATATTTTTGACAGTTGCTCCAAAGATTTTCGGAAACGAGACTGAAAAAACACTTAGCCTTGTAGAAAACAGACTTTTCCCTAAAGAAAAAGTGATAAATCTCAATCTGGCTTCTGTGAAACAAATAGGTGATGAGTTGTATCTACGTTATAAATTAGTAAAATAATTTGACACAAAACTAAACTTCCCGTTAATATTAGCTTAATGCCCGAAGAATCAAATCTAAAGAAATCTTCTGAAAACAAAACTACTTTAATCGTAATAGTAGTTATAGTAGTGTTGGTAATACTCGGTGGTGTAGGTTACCTTGTCCAGCAAAGCGTGGCCGAAAGATCGGCAGAGAAAGCAATTGAGGATGCAATCGGAGGAAAGGCAGATATATCTGAAGGAGGAAAAAAGGTAACAATAGAAACGGATGAGAGCAAGCTAACAGTAGGGCAAAACGAAATACCAGAAAATTTTCCATCCGATGTACCGGTATACTCCGAAGTTGAAGTAATTACTTCATCAGAATCAGAGGGTAATTTTACATTGACACTTAAATCCAGCGATTCGGTTTCGAAAGTATCTGATTTTTATGAAACTAATTTAGCAGATAAAGGTTGGACCTTAGGTAACCCCGTCGATTTTTCCGGATCAACCGCTATCACCGCGACAAAAAATGGTCGTGAATTAAACGTAGTTATAACTCCAGATACAGATGGTAAAACTGCCATTGCAATTGTCATAAACAAATCTTAGTTTCTCTTCTAATTACGATTTTCACACATAACTGTTTAAATAATTTTTTATTTGATTGCATGTGCTTCAAATGATAGACTTGTCAAATAGATATGATAGAGTATTCTGATTTTGAAAAAGTAGATATTCGTCTTGGAAAGATCGTTGAAGTTAAGGATTTTCCTGAAGCTAGAAATCCATCTTTAAAACTCAAGATTGATTTCGGTGAAGAAATCGGAATCAAAAAATCTGTCGTAGGTATAAAAGATTTATACAACAAAAAAGATCTTGAAAACACCTTTGTTTTAGGAGTTGTAAATCTTCCACCTAAACAAATCGGCCCAACAGTTTCTGAATGTCTCACTATTGGGGTACCAGACGAGGAAGGAAAAGTAGTTCTTGTTCGGCCAGATAAATCTGCGAAAATTGGTGGTAAACTTTTTTAATAAAAATCCAAAAAACTACTCCTAAGTTCTCCGGTTTGACCGCTTAATGTATAATTCTTCTGCCAGTAACCAACCCATATAATTGAATGCTTCTGTGAGGAATAGGAGGGGTCATGAAGAAAACATTATTTTTGCTTTCGCAGGGGGTCGGCGCGGTAGTAATTATATTTTCTATAATATGGGTGGTGGAATGGCTAGGCTTTGACTTTTTAAGATGGTCTCCCATTTCCCAGTTCCAAAGCTGCGGTGAAGACATCACATCGCTGCGGCGAGAGTTTAGCGCCGCAACTAACTGGGAACGCATATCACGGGAGTTACCTGAGCTGAAGATCCATGCCCAAGTGAATCAAATCGCTCAGCTTCGGGCCTACGAAATGGCGGCGAGGGGCTATGGTCACGCCAACCCGGAAGGAGACACAGCATTCACCTTGATGAATCTTTTCGGAGTCCAATACGAGATAACCTCTGAAAACATTTCCGTCCTCCAAAGTATGCAAGAGGCGATCCAAGGACTCATGAGCAGTGAAGGTCACAAGGAAAACATCCTAAGTACCGAGTTTACCCACTTTGGGGTTGGGGTCGTAACCGATGCCAGGTGCAACAAGTACTTCACTCAGATCTTCCTTCAACCAGCGGATGACACGGAGGGGTGATACGGCGCTGTCTGTTTTTGGCGGGACAGACGGCGCTTAACCTTCACCTTCACCTAAATTTGCTACTGATTTTCCAGATTGATAAACTTTTTGCAATAAAAATGGTAAATTAAAACTTAAAGGCTCACTAGGGCTTAATTTTGTAGCGAAGGAAAACCTTGTAACTTCGGGATTTGACAACAAACAATAATTTTAGTAATTTCTTCATAATGTTTCTGCTCATAGCTTGGGTAATAAATACAATAGCTCTATTTGTCACAGAATTTCTGGTTCCTGGAATAGAAGTTGATAACATAGCTACATTTATTCTAGCCGCTTTAATAATCGGTTTAGTGAACGCTCTTATCAAACCCATTATTCATATTATTTCCTTGCCAATAACTTTACTAACCTTTGGACTCTTCGCGCTTGTAATAAACGCCGCTATGCTCGGTCTAGCTGCTTGGCTTGTACCAGGATTTGAGATTAATGGAATACTAGCCGCAATTCTTGGAGCACTTGTTCTTTCGGCAGTCAGCGCAATTCTCAACGCATTTCTTAAACCAAAAAGAGTTGTACCTAAACCCACCTCCCAAAACCCATAGTATTTGACTTCCGCCGTCTCTCATGATACAATCTAGTAACTTCAGAGATCCTAATACATCAGCCTTTACCGATGGTACATTATATCAAGGAGGGAATGTATGCTAATCGTTGGAGATGTCAAGTGCTACCACTGTGGACACATCAGTGGTGAGATAAGAGGCGAACAAACCAAAAGGTCAGTGCCACGCGCCTTCGAGCCACGCTCAGGTTACCAAGGACCGACGCCCAAACCTGGACAACCCATACGATGTAAGCGGTGCGGCGGACCTGTGTATTTGGACGACCTCCGACCAGCACCAAAAGATGAACCAGTCCCTGTACCTAGCAGACAAGATTGATATGGTTGCCAATCTTAGTCGAGAGTAATGATCCTTAGGGTAGAACTCTATTTGGCGGAGAGAGAGAGATCTATCCAATTTGCTCTCAATTCAACTCAGTATTAAACTAAAAAATGTCTGCCGTGAAAAATTTCCTTCAAGATTTAAAGTTTAAACCATCTAAGCTATTTTCTTACCTTTTTTTGTAAAAGTTTTTTTTACCTGAGAAGTACCTCCCAAAATATCCTCTCCCTTTCCAGTAATCACTCTGTCTTTATTCGCGGATTTTTCTTCAGGTATATCCAAGGGCAAAGAGAACTTAAATGTACTTCCTTTTCCAAGAGTAGATTTCACCCAAATTCTACCTTTATGCATCTCTACTATAGCCTTAGAAATATAAAGACCAAGTCCAGTACCTTTAGATCCTTGCTCCAAAACTCCTGACACTCTGAAAAACTTCGTGAATAATTTTGGGAGTGCTTCTTCAGGAATTCCTTGACCAGTATCGGCAACTTCAGTAATAATTTCATTATCCTTTTTTTCTACAGACACAGTTACACTACCACCACCATCAGTATAAGTCAGAGCATTGCCAACCAAATTAGACACCATCTCACTAATTCTAAATCTATCAACGCTGATTTTTGGAAGCTTCTCGTCTGGTTTAATAAGTTTAAGTTTAATTTTCTTTTGCTTTGCTTGATCCTCATGAGTAGAAACCACCTCAGTTAGTAATTCCAGTAAGTCAACCTGGGACTTTTCTATTTTCATTTTACCTCGCTCAATCCTTGAAACTGATAATAGATTTTCCACCAAAGAGGCTAGCTGGCCAGAAGAAATAAACGCCTTTTGGAGAAAGTCCATTTTTTCTTTATCCACCTTTCCTCGTAATTCTTCTTGAAGTACCGAAAGATACCCTCTTATTGAAGTGAGGGGAGTACGCAATTCATGTGCCGCCATAGAGACAAAATCTAGCTTCATCTCCTCAAGATCGTGCTCTTTTGATACATCATGAAGGGTAACTATTACCCCCAAATTAATTTCTTCATTTCCAGCAATAGTTGAACTAGTTAGGTCAACAAAAATCTCCTTACCATCTTTTCCTAATATCTGGATATTTTTCTTGGAGGTAATAACTTTATCTTCAAACACCTCGTGCTTTGGCATTATGTCCATTATTGATAGCTTTTTTTCATTATCATACATATTTATGATTTCATCAGAGAATCTGTTTATCACGTCATCTTGACCTACTTTTAGCATTCTTTCCATCGCTGGGTTAAAAATAATAATATGCCCCGTTTTATTTACTGCAAACACACCGTCAACAATACCGCTTATAGTAACACTTATTTTATCTCTCTCCGCGGTTAATCGATTTATCAGTTTTCTTGTATCTCGGATATCACGAGCCAAACCAACCATACCAATTAAGTGTCCATTCTCAACTAAACTCTTAGCCGAAAAGCTAACTGGAATTAGTGTACCTTCATTTGTCCTGAAATCAATTTCGAAACCACGAACAAATTTATTTTCTTTAAGCGGGATAATCACTCTTTTAAGAAAGGTATCCCAAGATTTTACATCTGGTAAAATCCTTCTAATACTTTTACCTATAAGTTCGTCTTTTTTATAACCAAGTAGATCTGAGGTGGATTTGTTAATCTGTTCTATAGTATTCCTTGGACCCAAAACAATTAATGACTCCGACATCGTATCGATTATTGTCTTCGCCGTAAGAGTGGGATTTATAACAAATAAACCAAAGCGCAAAATTGCATAGGTAACGACAACACTCATCACCGAAGTAAGTAATACTGCAACTGGAAGTATTTGAATATTAAATATTGGAAGAATAGCATCCGTTATAGACCCACCTATTATCGGGATCAAAACGGCGATAATAATTAGTAGAGTTTGTTTTTTTCTAATCTCGTCACTAGTTTTAAAATAGTAACGAGTCAATATTGCCACAGATGAAATAAGAAAAGTCTCAAGCCAAAAAATAAATACCCAAAAATAAGGGGCTACTGGCGTAGTTTCCCAACCCCAAGGAACTCTGAATGTATCAGCTAAACTATTATTAGAAATTAGGTTTGTATTCCAAGCGAAAAATAAGAAGGCAAGCGGAGGCCCAAATGTCAGATACCAGTAAAGACTATTCTTAAATAGGTCTTTCCCAGTGTAACTTAGAACAAAGCCAAATAAAATAACTGGTATGAACACCCACCCTGGCCGACCGGTAAAACCCCAAAATAAATATCCTTCAGCAGTCCCTGAAGAACGAGCCAAGAATTCTGACATACTCCACAAAATGATTGCGGCAAGAAGCAGTCTAAACCATCGATTAGATTCGTTCTTTTCCGCTTTAATAAGAATAAGAACAACTAATGAAAAATTAATAACGGCAGCCGCAAGAGAGATAAGTGCAAAAGGGTTAAGAGTAAAATTAAAGATTTGGGCAAGATCGGTAAACATATACTAATATAATAGTATCAATTTTTGAAGCAAAAACAAATACGTAGGTTTAGAATTTGATTGCTGGGTGTAATATACAATTAGAGAAACAATATACTATTGTAGGGTGGAGACTAAGATTGCTGATAAGATTGGTAGGAAGGAGGTGATCACGGTGGCTACTGAACAAGCCGATGTGAGAGTCCAAGTGGCAAATGGACTTTCACTTTCTACGGGGCTACTAAACTTGATTGATGAGGTAGTCAGAATACCGTTATCGTTAATGATGTTGACTCAAGAAGTCCCAAGAGGCAATAGGGAACCGATGATGTGCATTCAAGGTCTTGGTAGACCATGGTGGGACATGGAACCGATGAACAACTGGCTTGCGTGGAATGGGTACAGCCCAATACAGCCAGACCTTGTTTTGAACGTCGAATGCCCGGAACGCACTACCAGGCGACTAGCCCAAACAGTCTGCCGAGTCGTCGAGCAATCCGAAACACCTCTTTGTCTCCTCGGTCACAGTCTTGGTGGACTACTAGCAAAGGCTATTGAGGCATCGGTCCCAGAAGGCTACGTGAGTGGTGTATTTCTACTAGGATCGCCACTCAAGCAGATACGCATACATCGCCTCATGGATATAGCCGCTAGGGGATTGGGCTTTGCAAACAACATCCTCCTTGGAACAGAACGAGGGTGTTTCAGAGGCAGATGCGATTGCCAGTTCATGTCAGACGTAAGAAGTAGTCTAAGAGATAAAGTCCTGTACGTCTCACTCTTCACGAAAAGAGACCAGATTGCAGAATGGAACGGCTGTCTCTTAGATGAAGGTCCAAACCGAAAAAACATCGAGGTGAGAGGAACGCATCTACTTCTACCATCCAACCCACAGGTGCTACTGCACATTGCGAATCTTCTGCCCCAGATTTTCAGCAGGGAAACTGTGGCTACCGCCTGAGATCGCATTCGTGCGTGATCAGGCGGTTATTTTTTTATTTATTTTTTACATTTGGGAATTTAGTCAAATAATTAGCCGAATT
>JACZRW010000047.1 GCA_022574495.1 Patescibacteria group bacterium
CCCTTGACAACATTTAGCACTCATGTTAGAGTGTTGCTACCCAAATTTAGGTTCAATTATGTCTGATATTTCTGATAGACAAAAGGAACTTCTCCGAGCAGTAATCGAGGAATACATAAATACCGCCGATCCAGTCGGATCAGAATCCATCGTGAAAAAATACAAACTTGGTGTTTCCCCAGCAACAATTAGAAATGAGATGGCCGCTCTTATTGAATCTGGACATTTAAAACAACCCCATACGTCTGCAGGAAGAATCCCCACCCCGATGGGATTAAAAATTTATATAAATGAAATGATGAAAGAACAAGAAGTCCCGATAAAGGATGAGGTTCAGATTAAAGAAAATCTTTGGGATTACCGGTTTCAATTCCCAAGACTTTTAAAAAATGCTACCAAAGAGCTTGCCGATAAAACAGGCACTCTAGCCCTGGCTGTTTCCGAAGAAGGAGATATTTACTATTCTGGAGCATCTAGCATACTAGATATGCCGGAATTTTATGATATAGATCTCACTAAAGCCGTTCTTACCTTGCTGGATAGATATGAATTGTTGAATGATATTTTTAGCAAAGCGGTTGGGGACGAACCGGTACATGTTTTACTTGGAGATGAGATTGGTTTTGATTATATGGAATACGCTGGGTTTGTATTTTCCCCATTTGGTTCAGGAAAAAGAAACGCGGGAGTGGTGGGGATAGTTGGTCCCACAAGAATGAGATATGAAAGAGTAATTCCTACCGTGCGTTATTTTGGCGATTTATTGACCGAGCTCTCCGGTACCTGGTAATGTCTTTATAATTTTAACCCATGGCAAAGATTCGCAAGAATAAAGAACTCGAGGATGTTAAAAATCAACTAAAGAGAGCATTGGCAGATTATTCTAATTTACAAAAGAGGGTCGAAGAAGATAAGAAAATATTAGTAAAATTTGCAAACGCAAAACTTTTAGTTAAACTTCTTGAAATTTTGGACATACTGGAAGCTGTCCAAAAAACTGTTAAGAACGAAGGATTATATCTCTCCATAAAGAAATTTAAGGAAGTGCTAATAGCTGAGGGAGTTCAAGAAACTAATTCACAAGGGAAAGATTTTGATCCTAATTTTCACGAAGCGGTTGAGATTGTTTCTGGAAATACAAACGATAAAGTGGTTGAGGTTTTGACAAAAGGTTATACATTCGAAGATAAAATTTTACGTCCGGCGAGAGTGAAGGTTAGTAAAAAATGATAAGAGTATTTTATTTATTTTGGACTTTAATAGCCGCATTATTAGTAACTAGTTTTAGTTTCTTTTACGTAAGTCAAGAGGTGAGGCATGGGTTTCCTTTTTCGTTTGCAGAGCAAGTGCAAGATGGTGTTACCGGTGGAGAAATATTGCTGAAATTTAACTCATGGCTATTAATTTTCGATATAATTTTTTGGTGGTTACTATTTAGCATACTTTTAATAATTATTAGAAACTATGTTTTTGAGTCAGATTAAATTGTTTATAGAAAGGATAACGTATGTCTAAAATTATTGGTATAGATCTTGGAACAACTAATTCGGCAGTGGCGGTTATGGAGGGTGGGCAGCCAAAAGTAATTCATTCTGCCGAAGGTGAAAATGTTATTCCTTCAGTTGTAGACCCGGTAAAAAGGGTGGCTGGCCGTGTGGCCAAAAGGCAAGCGGTAGTTTCTCCGAAAAACACAATCTTTTCCGTTAAGAGATTAATGGGGAGGAAATTTAATGATAAAACTGTCCAAGGTGATATAAAATGGCTTCCCTATGAGATAAAAGAAGGAAAAAATGGAATGGCGGTTGTGGAGGTAGAAGGTAAGGAATACACACCACAGGAGATTTCCGCCCAAATACTACAAAAGATAAAGGTAGACGCTGAAAGCTATCTTGGCGAAAAAGTAACCGATGCGGTTATCACCGTCCCAGCATATTTTGACGATTCTCAGAGACAAGCAACAAAACAGGCAGGAGAAATTGCTGGTTTTAAAGTCAAAAGAATAATTAACGAACCAACCGCTGCGTCTCTTGCTTATGGACTCGATAAGGAAAAATCCCACACCATTGCAGTATATGACCTTGGTGGTGGAACATTTGATGTTACTGTTTTAGAGCTTGGTGAAGGAGTATTTGAGGTAAAATCTACTTCTGGAGATACCCATCTTGGTGGAGATGATTTTGATCAAAAAGTTATTGATTATATTGCAGAAGAATTCAAAAAGGAACAAGGAGTAGATCTTAAGAGCGATAAACAAGCCCTGCAGAGGCTTAGAGATGCAGCTGAAAAAGCAAAGGTAGAACTTTCCACAACACAAGAAACAGAAATAAATATCCCCTTCATAACAGCAGATGCATCCGGGCCAAAACACTTAGTTCAAAAACTAACTCGAGCAAAACTAGAATCTCTAACGTCTGATCTCATTGAAAAAAGTTTTGATGCGGTAAAGAATGTTTTAAAAGATGCAAAAATTGAAGCTGATAAAATTGATGAGGTTGTGCTAGTCGGCGGGCAAACCAGAATGCCGGCAGTTCAAGAAAAGGTTAAGAGTTTCTTTGGTAAAGACCCGCACAAAGGAATAAATCCGGATGAGGTAGTGGCTATTGGCGCTGCTATCCAAGGAGCCGTTCTTTCTGGAGAAATGAAAGACGTAGTTCTTCTAGATGTTACCCCACTTTCACTTGGTATAGAAACATTGGGTCGAGTTTCTACTGTGCTTATCGCCAGAAATACAACTATCCCAACTTCAAAAAACGAAGTTTTTTCTACCGCCGCTGATAATCAAACATCGGTCGAAATAAATGTTCTTCAGGGAGAGCGATCCATGGCGGCAGATAATAAGTCCATTGGCCGCTTCATACTGGAGGGAGTCCCACCGGCCCCTCGTGGTGTTCCTCAGGTCGAAGTTACTTTTGACATCGATGCCAATGGGATTCTAAATGTCTCTGCGAAAGATAAAACTTCCGGTAAAGAACAAAAGATAACTATCACTGGTTCCACTGGACTTGATAAGGAAGAAGCAGAAAAAATGGCCAAGGAAGCAGAGGGCTACGCCGAGGAAGATGCTAAGAAAAAAGAAATAATTGAAGCGCGAAACATCGCTGATAGTTTGGTCTATACGGCAGAAAAATCTATGAAAGACGCAGGGGATAAGGTAAAAGAGGATCTAAAGAAAGAGGTAGAGGAAAAGGTAAAAGCATCCAAAGAAGCAATTGCTGGTGAGGATTTGGAAAAAATCAAAAAGGTAACCGACGATCTAGGACAAGTATTGCAGAAAATCGGCCCAGCTATGACCGAGACTCCTCCAGGGAGCGACAAAACCGAAGCTAGTGCTCAAGAAGAAATAAAAGATGAGAATAAAGATGGTAAGGAATCTTCCTCCGCCAAGGATTCAGAGGACAAGAAGAACGAGACGATTCAAAACCGGTTGAAGGTGAAGTTGTGGATGAAGAGAAGAAGGAGTAATTTTGGACTCACCTGAACTTCGAAAAGAAGTGAATAAGTATCTTCAAGTTGAATTTGGATGGGATGAGTACCCGGATCCAGAAAAAGTCTCAGTTGATTATCCCTACAAATTATATTACAAAGGTCTTTGGGCTATCCCAAATGATAATGATCCCAACGGCGTGGTTGATGTATATTTAGTTCATGAAGAGGGCAAAAGCCAAGAATCAAATCCAGATCTTTACGCTTATGTAACTAGGAATAAAGGGACGGTGGTATATGGTGCAGATGAAGCAAAAGGCATATCAATAGAAGAATACATAAAATCAGAGTGGGAAGTAGAACCAAAAAGATTGGATGAAGAGAAAAAGGAATAAGTTATGGATTTAAAATTGTTTGCGAATCAGTTTGTTGAGGGCTACCTGTTTAAAGATCTTGAAAATATGAGTAATTTCAAGATTAAGGAAACTGAGATCTATGGTAATTTAGGTTATCCAATGATATCCACAGTGATTTCTGGAATGGAGTTATTGGGTACAATTCTTTATCCAAAGCCACTACCTATCGAATATGGACGCCTTAGAGATAAAACTTCAAATGACTGTTATAAATATTTTTGGAGATATTACTTTCTAAGAAATAACCCTCAGTACAAAGAAATAAAAAATTTAGGAAGAATAATAAGAGAATTGTTGAGGAATGGTATAGACCATCATTTTATTGGGCACTTTGGTTTAACAGTTACTAAAGAGGGCCATCACAAAAACCTCAAACCCAGTAGTGATGGGCAGATAAACCTAGACGCCATGGGATTTTATTTTGATTTCCATGGTACTTATAATAAGTTAGTTAAAAATATTTTTATTAATCCTAATACCGATAAAGAAAAACTGATTAATAGAAGGTCTACGAAGAGACTCGAAGAGTTTATAAAAGCCAAAGAATGGTGGTACCTCAAATTTGAAGGCGATATCAAAAGATACATTAAAAAATACAATCGTAAATTTAATCTCAATCCTAATAAGATATTCTCGTCTAGAGAGGGCCTTATTAGTGGGGCTACGGTTAGTATTTCTTCACCAACTAAAATAACACCACCCAGTGGTATAAATCTTCAGGATTACACAAGATTGCCTGATGAGCTACTTAATAAAAGAAAATAAGGATATAGCTTAGCTCACATTGATTAATCTCTAAAACCCATTTCCCAAATTTTATCCCATAACATTTGCATAATTGTACGTCAGATGAGTTGAATAAATGACGGAATTATATGGTAAAATGTTAGTCAACCCAACTAATTTATGTCAGCTTTAGCCAGAATAATTATTATATTTTTAGGAATAGTAATTGCTTTCCTCATTATATTTGGTGGTGGGTTTCTAGTGGTCAATTGGTCACGGTCAGAGATCGAAAAAGGCTTTGATAATCAGAATTCAGAAAAAATGACTGAAGATAAGATTACTTGGGAAGAAGCGGTAGAGCTAATTAGAAATTGCCAAGTTACCACTGTCTTTCAGACTCACAGTAAAAACGTTAGTATTACTTTGACTGATGAAACCACGAAGTCTACGACAGAACCAGAGTTAGATCTAGTATTAAATGAAGCGTCCAAGGCTTCAGAAGAATGTGGGTTTGAAATATTAGCTGGTACTGAATAATTAAGTTAGCAATTATCTACTCATTCTGCTAAAATACCAATTTCCAGAGTAAAAAAGATTTAGTTTTATATAATAAAACGCAAGCTTTTGGAGGAATATAGCGACCAAAAAAGATTTAACCCACAAAGTGGTTGCAAGATTTTTTTGATTATGACAAAAAAAGATTACTATGAAGTATTAGGAGTATCCAAAACTGCATCTGCAGATGAGCTAAAAAGCGCTTATAGAAAAAAGGCCAGAAAGCATCATCCGGATGTAGATAAGTCTCCAGAGGCAGAAAAAAAGTTTAAAGAAATAAACGAAGCTTACCAGGTGCTTTCTGATACGCAAAAGCGTGAGGCCTATGATAGGTTTGGTCACGCTGCTTTCCAAGCAGGAGGAGCTGGTGGGACAGGTGGTGCTGACCGTAGTTCAGGAGGATTTAGCTATCAATATAGACCAGGGGTAGATTTTAATTTTGACTTTGGTGGATTTCGTGATCCATTTGAAATATTCGAAGAAATTTTTGGTGGGCGTTCTCCATTTGAAGGAACTACTAGTAGACGTGGGTCAAGATTTGGAGATGATTTACATTATGAGATAACTATTCCTTTTGAACAATCTGCATTTGGAGTTGAGAAAAAGATAGAACTGCCCAGGCACGAAACCTGCCCTGAATGTAAAGGGTCTGGAGCGGAGAAGGGGAGTAAACCCAAAACATGCCCTACTTGTAATGGGCAGGGCCGAGTGCAGCAATCTACCCAATCATTTCTGGGGAATATTATTACTGCCAGAACCTGTCCGGAATGTAGAGGTGAGGGTGAGATAGTCGAGAAAAAATGCCCTGTTTGTAAAGGGTCTGGTCGAAAGAAGGATGTTAAGGCCACAACAATAAAAATCCCCGCTGGAGTGGATGATGGTGATACTATTCGCTTTTCTGGTCTTGGAGAGGCTGGACCGAAAGGTGGAGGTTATGGAGATCTTTACTTAAGCATTCGAGTAGTTCCCCACAAAGATTTTAGGCGCAGAGGATATGATTTATATGTTGAACAACCTATCTCTTTCTCCCAAGCTGCTCTTGGAGACATTATTGATGTCCCTACACTAGATGGTAATGTTAAACTGAAAATCCCAGAGGGTACCCAGACTGGGACGGACTTCCGTTTGAGAGAAAAAGGGATTAAGTATGGTAGTAGTAGAGGAGATCAATTCGTCCGTGTAAAAGTAGCTACCCCTAAAAACCTTTCTGCTAGGCAGAGAGAAGCTTTAAAAGGGCTTTCAAAATAGATCGCTCCATAACTTCAAACCTTCAAGTTTTTTGGTTTTCAGGTATTTTGCGTTCTGCGCTAGGCATCTTATGACTAGCTAAGAAAGAAGCATTAAAATTGCTTGAGAAGTGTCAAAGTATTAACGAAAAAGAAGAAAGCAAGCCATTGATCGATGAATCGAACAACGACCTGCCTCAGAGTCATGAAGCTCCAGAACCCGTAAACTGTCAGTTTACTTTCGTGGGCGAACGCTGGGCGTCCTGGCCTCCCACGCGCCTAACTTCACGACCCCAATAACCAACGCAGATGGCCTTCTCTGCTGCTGGTATCAAGAAGTGGGCAGTTGTGGACCGAGTCCTACGTCAGACGTTAGTCGTCTTCCCTTCCACCGCTAGTGTTACAGTTTTAGGGAAATCCACAACTGCCCTAAATCAAACGGGACGAAGACACCATATCCCGCTGATCTCTCTACACAGACTTTCCGTCTGGATATATTTGGTGCGGAGGGCAGAATTGAACACACCTCTCTCGGTCCCAACCGAGCGCTCTTACCACTGAGCTACCTCCGCAATTGGCGACTCCGAGCAGATTCGAACTGCCGACTCCAACCCTGCAAAGGTAGTGTGTTACCGCTACACCACGGAGCCAACCTCTCCCTAGAACAAGCGGTATTTTATTCCTATTAAATTACTATGTCAAATCACTTGACGGTGGGTTTCAACCCCGTTAAACTTAAAT
>JACZRW010000008.1 GCA_022574495.1 Patescibacteria group bacterium
AGGGTTGCCAAAGGCGATGGCAGGAAGTGATAAATTTATGGATGATATAAAGTCAGCAATGCGTAAAGTTGGAACAACTGCATTTTTGAGAACCGAAATGTTGAGCAACAAACACGATTGGAAAAATTCTTGCTTTTTGGAAAAGAAAGAAGATCTGCTATCGCATGTCACAAATATTGTAGAAACAAGTTTTATTGCTAACATTGCTGGTTTGCCATTTGATTATAGTTTCTGGGTGATAAGAGAAATGTTAGAAACAGAACCGATATTTCATGCGTTCGCAGGTAAAATGCCCATCACAAAAGAATTTCGTTTCTTTATAAATAATGGAGACATACAGTGCTATCATCCATATTGGCCAGAAGAAGCGTTTGAGCTAATGGGACGAAAACTCACAGATGATGAACATAAAAAATTAAATGAAATACAAAAATTAGATAAAGAAGAAGAAAAAGAATTCAGACATTTTTTAAAAGGTAAAGAACCACAAGTAATTCTAAAAGAAAAGCTTCTTCCACATCCAAATTATAAGAGTGCTGATAAATTTCTTAAAGAATATAAAAATGCTCTTGAAGAAATAATTAAATTTGGTGGAAAGAATATTTATTTTGATGTTGAATCTTATGAAGAGTATGGAGATCCAAATTCAAGGTTAGTATTCAGTTATGGAATTATGGAAACTAAAGAAGAATTTAGAAATCGTGAACGTAAACTTTTTTATGCGGAAAAAAAGAAGGAAGAAGATGAACTTAAAAAACTTGAGTTTAGTCAGGAATTTATTAAACTTGTAACCCAGAAAGTAAAGGAGGTTTTTGAAGGTCAAAGAGAAAAAATCGAAGAAGAAAGGCGAGTAATCTTGAACCAAAAGCAGGCCCTTGAAATAAAAAGGACCAGGCTCGAAGATAGGCTTTTGGACGATACCATTGATAGAGACATTTTTAAGCGTAAACATTCAGAGTTACAAGCTCAAATGAACGCTCTTGAAACGAAAATTTCTGATATAGAGAAAAAAAGACAAGTTGATGTAGGTCTTATTGAGGAAATCTTATCTTTAACAAGAAACATCTACCAAACCTACCAAGAGGCCCCACCGTTTCTTAAACGACATTACTTGAGGTTTTTCTTCGAGAAATTTATGGTGAGGAATAAAAAGATCGGAAAAGTTGTTTATTCTCCAATTTTTGCAGCCTTACAAAAGGAGCATAAAATTATAATAAGAGCAAACTGGCTCCCCGGGTAGGATTCGAACCTACAACCTGGCGATTAACAGTCGCACGCTCTACCATTGAGCTACCGGGGAATGTTCTGCTTAATAAAATCCCTACCTCGATGACTTTTTAATTGTTTTTCACGCTTTAGCGCATCTTGTTTGCTACTAACTTTCTCAGTATAAATTAATTTCCACTTCCCATCGAACCCAGCCGTGTAACTGTCTTTAAATACTTTACTGTTATGCAATGTGATTCTCTCCTCCAAATCTTTTGTCTGACCAACGTAAATCTTCAAATTCTTTTTATTGTAAAGAGCATATACATAGTACATATCGCTCTACCTCCGGCGGCTGCCGGAGAGCTACCGGGGAATGCTGCGATATTCTAACATTTAAAACTCTTTCTTTCAAATTTCACTTGAAAGCTAACTCGTTTTAGTTTAATCTTTTAGAATTGATGGAATTTCTTCAAGTCTTATTTGATTTTCTCCTGCACCTAGATGGACACCTAGCCGCAATAATTGAGCGGTTCGGGATTGTGAGCTATATTATATTATTCTTAGTAATTTTTGCGGAGACAGGACTAGTAATTTTCCCCTTTCTACCTGGTGATTCTCTCCTTTTTGCCGCGGGAGCAATTTCCTCTACCAGTTCTCTAAACCCTATTTTACTATTTATCATATTGGCTTCAGCCGCCATCATTGGCGACAGTGTTAATTATTGGATTGGAACCTATGTTGGACCCAAGGCTTTCAAAGCAGGAGGGTCAAAATTTTTCAAAAAAGAATATCTCAACCGCACCCACGAATTTTACGAAAAGCACGGCGGTAAAACTATTGTCATCGCCAGATTCATACCAATTATTCGTACGTTTGCACCGTTTATTGCCGGCATAGGAAAAATGAGTTATCCGCATTTTCTATTTTACAATGTTATGGGAGCACTACTTTGGGTCGGTCTTTTTATTTTTGGAGGTTTTTATTTTGGTAATCTAACGGTAGTTAAGGATAATTTCTTCTTAGTTGTTCTTGGAATTATTTTTATATCTCTTTTACCTGGATTTTACGAATTCTTTAGTCAAAAAAGGAAAAAATCTGCAAGTTAAGTGTGCCGGTCGGCTATTTTGGAAGCCCCAAAAGAATCTGGCTTTATTTTAAATTCAAATCCATTTCCCAGTACCATCCCAGTTACCCACTTGATCATGTCCCTAGTTTTACCATCTTCCCCTATATCCAAGTGAACTTCTGGCTCATAACCAGAAAGGCCGTTGTGCTGAAAAGTATCCCTTAACTTCCAAGCAAGTTCAATCGAAAACTGAGTCTCTTTTGCAATTCTTTCTTGAATAGAAAATGTTTTTGGTGAATTATTTTTTTGCCAAAAGTAAATCCCTCCTTTACCAATTCTATGAACAATAACGGCGGTTACAAAATCAACGTTTGTTTTTCTAGCCTCAGAGTCTGTCCCTACTATAACTTTATGTTTAAAATTGGTGTCGCTCTTGATGTACTCTGCAATTTTTTTTATTACCCCATCATAGTCTAGAAGACCCAGCGAGGGTGAATTAAACTTTCCCATGACAGGTTATTTTACAATTATTTACTACTTTTGCCAAGCTTGCCCCGTAAAATCGCTCTTTGAGCCATGTACGGATAAGCTAAGCTTGCGGACTTCGCCTTAATGTACTGAAAAGGCGAAAAGAAAGATTCAGCGGGGTTCTCAAATCAATAGGTTAGAAAATAGTTTACTTACTAAGTAGATTCTTTAAAATACTTATCCCTCCACCCCAAACAATACCGGTCCAAAGTATAGAGTTTACATAACTACCCAAAACAAGTAGAGCTTGAGCCCTAATCCCTTTGAATTTCAAAAATCTAAAAGAAAGTACTAGAGGAAATGGCCCTACCGATAATACCATGGGAAAGAGAGCAGTAATCGTACCTACCTGGAGCGCTTTCTGGAATGCTTTAGGCAATCTAGAAACCCAATCATTGACTTTACTCAAAGATCTCTCATCTGAGATAACATCAAAGAAAAACAAAACTAATATCGCCGCCAGTGTACCCATAAAAATAACCGCTGGAATAATTCCAATTGTAAGTATTAAAAAAGGAGTTAAAACCTTAAAAACGGTAATAGGAAGAGGGCCATCAATTGGCCCAGGCCAAATTATTGCTGCTACGGTAAGTCGAAGATCATTAGACACATTACTATTGTTCGTGCGAAGTCGAGAATGACAAAATAATCATCACTCCAAGTAATCCTTAAGTTTCCTCAGTCAGAAAAACGCAAGAAGCTATCCTAAATTATTAGTCTAAGTAATCTTTCAGTTTCTTTGAACGAGTTGGGTGACGAAGCTTTCGAAGCGCCTTGGCCTCTATCTGGCGGATTCTTTCCCTGGTTACCCCAAATTCTCTACCCACTTCTTCCAAAGTTCTCTGTCTTCCATCATCCAGACCAAATCGAAGTTTGAGAACTTTTTTCTCTCGGTCATTGAGTGTGTCTAAAACTTCTGAAAGGTGTGCTTTCAACAATTCAACACTGGCTTGATCCTCCGGTCTTATCTCTTCATCAGGAATAAAATCTCCTAAGGTCGAGTCTTTTTCCTCTCCAACTGGAGCCTCCAAACTTGTCGGTTGCTGAGAAACTTTTATAATTTCGCGAACCTTTTCTGTCTCTATACCCATCTGCTTAGCAATTTCCTCTGGTACTGGTTCCCTTCCTAACTCCTGCATTAACATTCGGCTTACTCTAATAAACCTATTAATAGTTTCTACCATATGCACGGGAATTCGGATGGTTCTAGCTTGATCGGCGATTGCCCGTGTTATCGCCTGGCGGATCCACCAAGTTGCGTAAGTTGAAAATTTATAACCTTTTCTCCAATCAAATTTTTCTACCGCCCGCATAAGACCAATATTTCCCTCCTCAATTAAATCAAGAAGAGTGAGACCACGACCTACATATTTTTTAGCAATCGAAACTACCAATCTAAGATTGGAATTAATAAGTCTTTCCTTCGCCTTTGGGTCGCTTCTTTCTACCCTCTTGGCAAGATCTCTTTCTTCTTCAGCAGTTAATAATGATACTCTCCCTATTTCTTTCAAATACATCCTGACTGGATCTGTTATCTGTACTTTTTGCAGGGTTTCCATAACATCAATTTCTTTTTCCAATTCGGATGGCTTTTTCTGCTCTCCTATTTCAAAGACATCTACTCCCTCTTCCGCTAATCTTGTATAAAGATTATCTAGTGCAATTACGTCGGTCTCGGCTTCGGGAAATACTTCCAAAATATCATCCTGGGTCACAAACCCTTGGTGTTTTCCTCTTTTTATTAATTCTTGGATTGATGGAGAAGATTTTGCCATATACTATTCTTTTGTCTTTAGAGAAGTGAGCTGAAGGGAAAGATCACGAAATTCTTTAGTTAAATTTTCAATCCTAACAGACTCAGAAACAGCTTCGGCTTGTTTTATTTCCAAACCAAGTTTCTTAAGCTTCGAGCGTAAGTTTAACTCTTTAATACGATCCATGCAAGTAGATATTTCCTCTATTGAATCTTCTTTTGATCTTAATACATTATCTGATAAAGAATACAAAAGTATTTCGTCGTATATAGGAAGTAGTTTTTCAGGAATAGATTTGGAGAGCTTTTTTATTTTAATCCTCTCCTCCTCGTCAAAATGCTTCTTTAACACTTGAAATATAGCCCTAGATTCTTCCAGAGAAAATAAATCTTCGTCGATATCATCTGGCATCACCCCACTTTGTATTATAAGAGTCAATAAATAATTCTCTAAAATACTTAATTTATTTAATTTTGGTATTAACTCTGCCTTCTTTTCAACGTTACCCAAGTATGTGGTGGGTAAATACTTTTTAAGATCCGCTCTTACTGCTTCCTCGCTAACCTTTAGGTGGGATGCGATTTTCCTTACGTAATGATCACGACTTATTTCATCCGGTAATTTTGCAATGACCGGCAACACTTCGTGGGCTATTTTCTTTTTACCTTCAGAATCATCTTTATCCCATTTTTTTAGGCTAGATTTAATCAAAAAATCATAGATGGAAACCGCTTCTTTTATTTTCTTTTTCCAACTTTCGGGATTTTTCCTAATCAATTCATCTGGATCTTTTCCTGAACCTATATCTACCATCTTTATTGAAAAGCCAGCGCTTTCCGCCAGTTCTATTCCTCGTTTCGCCGCTGCATCTCCAGCAATATCAGTATCGAAACTAATCAAAAGAGTATCCGAAAACCGTCTGAGAATATCTATTTGTCTCTGTGTTATGGCCGTCCCAAGAGGAGCGACCACATTTGTTACTCCAACTTGATGGGAAGCGATAACATCTATATTTCCCTCGACCAAAACAGACGTCTTTTGTTTATTTATCTGTGTCCGCGCCAAATCAATCCCATATAATGAATTACTCTTATTGAAAACTAGTGTGTCTGGGGAATTAAGGTATTTTGGCTCCCGACTACCTAGAGATCTACCAGAAAACCCTAAAGTCCTTCCTTGAGAATCCTTAATAGGAAATATTATTCTTCCGCGAAATCTATCTAAAAGTTTTCCACCCAAGTAAGAGGAACTCTGTCCCGCCATGTTTATACCCTCGGAATTAAACCCCTTCTTTAGAAGAAACTTAATGGCTATATCACCTTTTTCCGGCGCAAAACCTAATTGAAACTTTTCTATAGAATAATCATTAATTTTTCTTAAGTGGAGATAATCCAAAGCGGGTTTACCCACCTTATGCTTTGTTAGAAGATAATTATAAAGCTCTGTTGATGCTTGATTTACCGAGAATATAAGGTCCTTCTTTTTCTCGAGTCCTGAAGGTCTGTAATCCTTCAGGGTAATACCAGCCCTATTTGCCAATTTTTTTACTACTTCACCAAACTCAATCCCTTCAATTCTTTTTACAAACTCAAGGACATCGCCACCTTCATTACAACCAAAGCATTTAAAAATTTGTCTGTCTGGACTAACCATAAAGGAAGGGGTTTTCTCGGAGTGGAATGGGCATAGAGCCTTGTAGTTTCTTCCTGCCTTCTTAAGAGGCACATACTCATTAACTAACGAAACTATATCGGTTTTTTGCTTGATCTCTTCTAGTTCGTTTTCCATCAGTGTGATTATATGACACGACTACAAGTCGTGTCATGCCTTGCCGTTGCGACAAGTAATGCCAGCCTAAAATCGTGTCATGCCCTACCATTGAGGTAAATAATGCCAAACATTATACAACTTCGTCAAATTTTTATTTTAGGTTACTAATTAATTTAGTGAAATAAAACATAATTATTTTCGATTCCAAATTTAATCGGGGGGGGGAAAGCCTCACCTAAAAGGGTACTATTTTCGGAGAAAACGTCATCCGAATGGTGTCATTTCAATTCTCTTAAAAGCGGTCGTACCTCTTTTATTGATCTAAGATTAAAATGAGCTTGTGATTGGCCTAATCCCACCTTTATAGAAAATGCTTTCTCTGGTAACACACTAAAAGTATCTTCATCGGTGGTATCGTCCCCTAATGCAATTATAAAATCCCATTTTCCCTTAGCTAACCAGTGAGAAACTACTCGACCTTTATTTACACTCGCGCTTTTTATTTCTATCACTTTATTACCATCTAATATTCGAAGGTTAAAATTGTTGGTCACATCATCTAAAACACTAATTAGCTCTCTTTTTCTGACTGGTCCAAGCGCAGGATCAACTTTTCGATAATGCCAAACCAAAGAAAAGGCTTTTTCCTCAACAAAAGATCCTGGTGTCCTCTCTACATATCTGTCCAATATAGGTCTTATTTCCCTTTTCCAATCACTTGATAATTCTTCAGGCATTACCCACTTATTTCCATTTTCTCTTATCCAAACTCCGTGCTCAGCCACCAAACCGATATCTAAATCCCCAAACCATTTATCTAGTGTATCCCTATCCCTACCACTTATAATTACCACCTTATTTTTTGGATCCGATTCTAATTTTTTCAAAAGATTAATTAAATCTTCATCCGGTTTAGCTTCTTCAGGACTTCCAACAAAGGGGGTTAGAGTACCATCATAATCTAGGAGCAATAGTCTTTTTTTACTTTTTTGGTAACTATCCTTTATTTCTTTTGTAATACTTGGCCCAACCACTTTTACTTGTAAATCTTTTTGGAGTTTTTTTGTCTCTGCCAATCTCACCATAAAGTTTTTAGACCAAAGTTTTTCATTGAAGTGGCTCAACTCTCGTTGAATAGCGTGGATTCTTTTTTGCTGTTCGTATTTGGGCATTGTTAAAGCTTCTTTAATGGCTTCAATTATTTCACTCCTATTATTTGGGTTGATTATTAATGCTTCGTTTAATTCTTCAGCGGCACCAACCATCTCACTCAAAATCAACACACCTCTCCCTTGCGTTTTCGAAGCGATGTATTCTTTGGCAATGAGATTCATTCCATCACGAAGAGGGGTTACCAGACAAACATCAGCGACTCTATAAAGAGCGACCAGCTCGGGAAAATCTAAACCCTTGTAAAGGTACCACACTGGAGTCCAATCTAAATCGCCATATTTACCATTGATATTTCCAATTAATTCATCGATTTGCTTCTTCATCATCAAATATTCGTTAATTTTCGTTCTAGAAGGTACCACTACTAAAATAAGGATCACTTTTTCTTTATACTTTGGATATCTTTCCAAAAATTCATTGAAGGCTTCTAATCTCCGCGCAATACCCTTTGTATAATCCAATCTATCAATTGAAAGAATAACTTTATAATCTCCTATTTTCTTCTTAAGTTTCGCAGTTTCTTTTTGTACTCGGGCATTATCGTGAACTTTATTAAATTTATCGAAATCTATCCCGATCGGAAAAGCATCTGCTTTGATCACTCTATCTCCCAAATATATTTGGCCCAAATGGTGATCGTGTCCTAACAGCCTATATATGCTAGTCAAAAAGTGGCGGGTGTATTCGTAAGTTTGAAAACCAACCACGTCGGCCCCCAAAAGACCTCGTAAAATCTCTTCCCTTTGAGGTAGAAGTCTAAAAATTTCATATGAAGGAAAAGGGATGTGTAAGAAAAATCCTATGGTTGCCTTTGGTAACTTTTCGCGCAACATCTGCGGCAACATCATTAAATGATAGTCATGTATCCAAATTGTATCTCCTGTTTCATAAATTCTAATTACTTCATCAAAAAATAATTTATTTACTTTTTTATACGTCCGCCAAAAACCCCTATCGTATACTGTATTTTGAGTGAAATAATGAAAAAGTGGCCACAATGTACTATTACTATACCCATGATAATACTTCTCAACATCGATTTGAGATTGGAAGACTGGATGGTAATTAAATTTTGATTTAAGTTGGGATTTGATTTTCTTTTGCTCTCCTTTATCCTCCTTGTAAGAATAGGTTCCCGGCCAACCTACCCAAGTGCTTTTATGCAGCTTTTGGACCGAATCCAAACCAGATGCCAACCCACCAACCGTGCGTTCATATTTAAATTTTCCGTTATTTTTCTTTACGCTAATAGGAAGTCGGTTTGAAACAATTATTATTTTATTTGACATTTGATTTGCAGAAGCAGGAAGTTTGTAACCATTATAACATGGCGGAGGGGGTGGGATTTGAACCCACGATACTCTTACGAGCATGTACGCTTTCCAAGCGTATGCACTAGGCCACTATGCGACCCCTCCAAGGCTCTGAGTTCGCTTTATACCTTCTCAACATCAAGAACGCGAGCATTATACCAGATATAAAAGAATAGCTTTACACCCCTTCGCTAAAGCTTCTGGGTGTCAAACCTCGAAGCCTGGGCGTAGTGGGTTGACTAAGCAAGCTAGCGGTGGTATAAAGCTGCCTGAGGAGAGGAGTATATCGGCTGAAAATAGCAGGAGGAAGCATTGACTATGAGGAACAGAATCCTAACAGCGTTGACGCTGGTCGTACTAGCGTTAGCCATCGTGCCCGTGGCCATCAGTAGCTTCGGGGGGACGATCGGAGACAGAGCGGTACAACAGGCTGATGCCGGTGGGGAGGAAGTCTGCAGCATTACTCTGCAAGATACCACGACCGGCGCCCGGGGGTCAGTCGAAGTAGTTCCCACCTGCGTCGAAAAGACCGCGACGCCCACCAAGGTGACGAAGTGCACCAACCGGGAGGGTTGTGACGACCCGACGGCTACACCGACCCTAACCACGACACCCACCGAAGAGGAGAAGTGTGTAAACCGAAAGGGTTGTCCCGATCCTACACCAAAGGTGACCCCAACCCCCACTGAAGTGGATAAGTGCACCAATCGGAAGGGTTGTGACGGACCGCAGGACAAACCGACTCCCTGGCGATCACCCAGGCGCAAGAGGTAATTAGCGCCGACTTCTATTTCACGGGTGTGAGGTCGGTTATGGAGAAACCCGTGTGAAAACTCGAAATCGACACTAGCCGACACTCCTCCGGCCCGCGGTAACAGCTTGCAAGTTGTTATCAGCGGGCCGAAACTTTTTAATACAAAAATACACCCTTTCAACCCAATTTTTTGGTGCTAATATATTCCTATAAAGTAAGGAGACGAGAGCGCCCTAGGAGAAAGGAGCTATGCACCTAAAATTTATAACACTAATAGTTCTACTGACTGCTGTGATGGCGGTATCAACTGGTGGGAATAACGAATCAAGGGTGGATTCGATTCCAACCGGAACGATAATCCAGGACAATGCAGGCTTGGGAGAAGCTTTTGCAGGCATCGATGCAGAGAACCTTTCCAAGGGTTTAGCTCGCCTTGAAGCCGATCTGCATCCAACGCCAACTCCAACACCGAAACCCACGCCCGAGCCCCAACCAGCAATACGTGCGAGTCACACCCACAGCAGCTCTTCATCCATCAAGAGCATTATCATCAGGACGGGAAAATCGTCACCCGTGATCATCTTAGGTATCGACGATTCCGGTGCCATGGAAACACCAGAGCTACCCTCGAATGTAGCTTGGTATGATTTCACTGCTCTTCCTGGCACTGGAGGCAACACTGTCTTCGCCGCTCATGTCGACACCATCTACTACAACGGTCGGGACGAACCAGGTGCTTTCTACAACCTTAAGAATCTCAACCCTGGCGATATAATCGAAGTAGTGATGAGAAATGGCGATGTCTACCGGTACGTCGTGACTACCAGTTGGTCAGTGGACTATAAAACCACTGACGTCAGCAGCATTATAGGTGGGACAAGTGGTGAGGTGATCACCCTAATCACTTGTGGTGGAGGTTCTGGTACCAACTACGACCAAAGACTAATCGTTCGGGCCGAGAGACTAGGCCAATAAGTTTGGTCACTCAATCGTGTCTGTGATACCGTTGATCTAACGGAGAGTTTTCATCATACGTGCTAGAAAGGGGGTTGTCTATAGGAAAGAGAGTAGGCGCACGGGATTCGGGACGCTTCGGTCGGATTACTCCGCCTGAGCGTCCCGATCTATTTTTCGATCAGTTTTTTTGCTTCTTGGAAAACTTCCTTATCAGACTTGAAAGATAATTTTTCGTAAACCTTATCTACCAATATCCATTGCGCATCTTCCATCTCCCAATCGTGATCACCAATATCTCCGGAGATATACTCCATAAGAAAATAAATCACTTTCTTCTTTATTTTTGTTCCTTGGAATTGGTAAAAATACTCTGTTGGGGAAAGCTCCTGAATTATTTTTGCTTCCACCCCCGCTTCCTCCTCCACTTCCCGAAGAGCAGTACTTTTTTTATCTTCCCCTTTATCTATCAACCCTTTTGGAAATACCCAACCGTGGTGTTGAGAGTGCTGCGTAACAATTATAAATATTTGTCCGTCTCTTTTATCAAAAACTATTCCACCCGCAGACTCTTCAAATTTCATACGTTAATTTTAACTCAATTTACTTTGATAATGAATCTACCTTCTGTTAAAATAGGTTCTCTTGCCCCCGTAGCTCAGTGGATAGAGCGCAACGTTGCGGACGTTGAGGCCGGAGGTTCGAGTCCTCTCGGGGGTGCCATTTATGGAGGGGTGCCGGAGTGGTTTAACGGCCAGGTCTCGAAAACCTTGGGGGAGTTTCTCCCACGGAGGTTCGAATCCTCCTCCCTCCGCCAAACAAGTCAACTTGCTATTTTGTGGAAAATATTTGAAAGAGAATCCCCCAGACTATCCAACCAGTTGGTTCTTGGTATTTCTCTAAAAGGAAGGTAATTAAGGAGGAGATTCTTTACTTTCTCTTTATCGTTTTTATCAATTATTAGAATTATTCTACCTGGGTATCCTAACTGGGTATCGATAGTTAATAAAGTGTGGCTGTGTTTTTCGGCAAACCAAAAATCATACAATTCTTGCCATAAATAATCATGTTTACCAGAAATTAAGCCCTCGGTAGTAATCAGATGTTCAATTTTATTTGGTGGAACGGAGGCTAAAACGTAAGCAACAAAAGCAATGGCCAGAACTGGAGCGATTATGAAAAACTCTCTGAAAAAAAGGATTACTAAAATAATTAATAATGTGGTGAGAATAATATAGGTAAGCCATTTTTTCCCTCTTGGAATATATACATGAGAAGCCGATTCCCATTTGAATAAAGTTTCCACTTCCCTCTGAGGAGGCTGTTTCTGCTGCTCTTCTTTTCCTTCTCCTTCAATATTGGCAATTTTTGATTGGATACTAGTCAATTGGTCTTTAAGATCATTGATAGAATCTTGTTTTTCATTTCCTGGAGTTGGGGTGTTTTTAAATAGCTTTTTCTTTGGCGCCGGCATAATTTTAATATTACAACTATCAGCTTGCTTTTTCTATCCTTCGACTTCGCTCAGAATATTCTCCTTACTAGCCTGCCATGAGCAAGCGCAGCGTGTCGAATGGCGGAGAGGGAGGGATTCGAACCCCCGATGACATCGCTGCCACAACGGTTTTCAAGACCGTCGCCTTAAACCACTCGGCCACCTCTCCACATTAGACTATTTAAGACCAACTACCGTTTATTAGCTTTTCCTTCTTTTTTCTAGTCCAACCCTTTATTTGTTTTTCTCTTTTAATAGCTTCAACTTCCGTTTCAAATCCTTAACTCCAAGCGATTTTTACTGGTTTATATTTGGCTGTAAACCTAGCCCCTAACTGTTTTAGATGGTAATGTAATCTACCTTTGATATTACTTGTATGTCCAGTGTAATACCCACCGTTTGAAGTCAGAATTATGTAAGTAAAGTACTTAGACATCGTCTGTCCTTCGACTTAGCTCAGGACATTCTCCTTACTGGCCTGCCATGAGCAAGCGCAGCGGGTCGAATGGCGGAGGGGGTGGGATTCGAACCCACGTGAGCCTTACGGCTCGCGGGTTTAGCAAACCCGTGCAATGGACCAGCTATGCGACCCCTCCGAGTTTGGAGATTTTAACAAAAATCGCCTCTTATTTCAACGTGATCTAGCTAAGGTCAGTCCCCAGACACTCTTTGCTCCCGCTCTTTTTAGAGAGTAGCCACAATTTTTGAGAGTTGCTCCGGAAGTCCATACATCATCAAACACCAAAAAATTCTTATCAAACACCTTATTTTTATCAAAAACTTCAAAAGCGTATCTTACATTTTCCGCTCTAGCCATTTTACTTAAACCCACTTGGGATTTGGTGGGTTTTTTCCTTTTCAAAACACCACTTTCGTAGATAAGGTTTAATTTTTCTGAAATGGTACGAGCGAGTTCCTCAGTGTGATCAAACCCTCTCCAGTTTTCTCTCCTCTTATGCAATGGGACTGTAATCAAAGTATAACTCTCCAGAAAATTTGGTAAGGTTAATTTAATATTAGATACTAAGTCTGTAGCAAAATCCTTCACAAATTTGTATTTAAGTCTGTAAAGCGCCTTGGTGACGGGAGCTTTATAATAAACGAAAGAGTGTAGTCCATCGAGAGACAACTTGGTACTACACCTTGGGTGAGTTACCCCAAAAATAGATGGCTTAGTACACACTGGACAAATCTGAGTGCCGAAAGATTCTATTTTCCCAATACAATTGCTGCACAAGTAGGCACCAATACTCCCACAGCCTGCACATGTTCTAGGAAAAATAAAATCTAATAAATTCATAAGAAACACAAAAACCCACTTTTTGCGTGGGTCTTTATGATGGTGGAGATGAGGAGCATTGCACTCCTGTCCGTCCAAGTATCATAGATAGGGATTACAAGTTTAGCTAGCCTAGATATTCCTTCAAATCCTACCAGCTAGCAGGATCAGACTTGAAGTAGGTTATTGATAATTTCTGAATATTTTTAGGTCACCAACCTAAAGTATTCGTCTTGGCTAAGGTTTCACCCTTAGTGCTTCACCAAGATAAAGCTGCTAAGAATGCTCGATTAAGCAAATGCTAATCGAGGAGTATATGCCTTGTTGGCATTTATGATTTTGCTCAAAGATTTTACGGCTTCTACAAGCTTATGCCGACTTGCACCTATACTAATTCTCTTGCCGTCGAAATCAAACATCCCCAAGATTAAATTCTGGATTGTTTTTGTGCCTTCAACTTAGCCTCACGAAGATCAATCTCTGTATCTCTCAAAATCGCTTTTTTCTTAAGAATTTCACGCTTATCGTATTTTTTCTTAGCTTTGGCTAAAGCTATTTCTACCTTCGCAAGATTGTGCTTAATATACACCTTTATAGGCACAATTGTCAAGGAGGACGATCCTAATTTTCCCACCAAGAAGTCTACCTCTTTTTTATGTAAGAGAAGTTTTCTCTCTCTCCTTGGATCATATGATGGGTTAATGGCCGCTTTATAGGGAGAGATATAAGCATTCACTAGAAGCGGCACCCCGTCACCAATACGAACATAACTATCCGTTAGAGAAGCACTACCTTCTTTGATAGATTTCACTTCGGCGCCAGTAAGAACCATTCCTGCCTCAAATTTATCTAACGTGAAATAATCATACCTAGCTTTTTTATTTATTACGGTAGCCATGTTATTGGTACTTAAAACTTTTTATTGAATTACCCACTCCAATAAAAATAGTTTTATTACTCTCATCTGCTAATAAATCCACAGCGCTTCCAAATTGATCAGAAGTATATTGGGATAAATACTTTCCACTTTTATCTAATAAGACTACTCTATTATTACCCTTGTCTAGAATAAATAGTATATTGCTCCCTTCTTCTGTATAAATATCTCTTATCTCACCAAATGGCTTATCGAGCCCATCTATTTCAAATTTCTCCTTTTTTCCAGCTAAAAATCTGAAAAGCGCTCCGTCTTTATTTCCCACCCATATCGCTCCATCAACCGCCATTGCCAAAGGCTCCCCAATATTATTAGTATCTTTAAAATATTTTTGGGCTCGTGCTAACCCACCACCCACGGCTACATGCTTCCAAACTTCCTTTTTTTCCGAGTCAAGCAAGTAGAGGTTCCCTCGATATGTCCCTGAACTTACTAGATTTCCCCAATCACTACTAGCGTCTAGAATCTTAGTTACGTTTGAAGTAGCCGTATCAATTTTTTCGACTCCCAAGGAGGATTGAACGTAAATATTTCCGCCAGATTCACTAATTAGATTTACTTCTTTTGAGAACAGTTCTTTTTCTACCTTTGATTTTTTATTTATAGAGATAATTTTTGGTCCCTTTTTGTCCAAAATAATAAAGTGATTAGCAGTTTGAACTAAGCCACCGATACTTAGGTTTTCAGACGAATAAAATTCCTCTAAAGAAACCTCATAAACTTTTCGAATTTCTTCCTGAAGGGTGTTGTACAAGGCGGTTAATTCATCTAACTTCGCACTACTTATTCCAAGACTTTGTGCTTCGGTAATAACTTGCCCTACCTCTAACAACAATTCCTTGGATCTTTCTGGGCTTATAGTGGCCAGGTTTTTAGCCTCTGTAAGTTTTTCTTCAACACTTTGAACTTTTTCGTTAAAATCTGCCGTTTTTGCAGAATTTGCTCTGTTTACCAAAGCAATTCCTAAGCTAAGCGATAATAAAATAACCATAACCACTACCACCTGGACTACCTTGGCTCTTCTTCTCTTGGACGGATCTTCAATATCTCCCGGTAGTCTGGGTCTCCAAGGCTCGACAATTTTATTAAGTACAATAAAAAACCCTTGTTTTAGATAACCCCAAAACTGGCTAAAGTACACGCCTATCTTACTGGAGAAATCTGGTAGCTTTTCTGAAAATTGCTCCTTAATATTTGATAGCAAACTTCCCATCCCAACTGAGGATTTGCTGTCAATCTCAACCATTTCTAGTTGCTGTTCTTTTGGTTCTTCAATATATATTCTTAGAACCATCGCTTCCGCTCCATCGTTAGTAGAAACAATACTATCTAAACTTTTAAGGGCTTCCTGGAAATCTTCGCTTTTTAGAGGAGCTATTAGATCACTGGTGTTTATTTTTTCTAGAAAATTCTTATTCACCAAGCATATGTTGTCTCCGTTTTTCACCGCACCAGAAGCTGTTTTATTAAACTGCAGTTCCTTTGCGACTTCCCCTCTTTGAAAGACAACGCCGGTGTGTTGAGTTTTTACAAGATATAGAGCCTCTCCCCATAAAACCGCGGCGATTATTTCAAATTTTATTGGTTTACCCGTGGTCCTTTCTTTTTCTAAAAGAAGTTTTTTAATCCCTTCATAACCGCTCTCCAAAGCCGATAAAACACTACCAGAAGTAGCCGAATAGTAAGTTGATTGGAAGGCTTGATAAATATCATTTTCCAATTTTACTCCTTGGCTTGAATCCGTATCTAGTATTTCAATTATCGTATAGAGACTACCTCTTGAATGTTTAAAGGTTTCTGTGGGTGGGGTATATTGATGGGTAAAACTTACCATTCCTGGAATAGGTTTGCCTCGAACCTCACCAACTTGTATGTATAAAGATTTGGCCATATTTAAATTAGTGTAATTAGTATAGATAATATCAGAACCATTGCTCCAGCAAGCAACTGCAGTTTGGCCAGCGCCTTCAATGAGCTATTTACATTGCTTTCAACTACGCCACACATAACACTCACTTGTCTAGTCACCAGAAAAGAGAACAAAACAAAACCCAATAAAAAAATAATTACAAATAAACTTGCTATTAGATCAAATGATAAGTTTGTACCCATTGACAATTCAAAGTCCATGCTTCTTCCCCTGGTGCCCGCTCTTGTGCAAATGTAATATACTTATCAACTTCTTAGAAATCTTGTTCGGGTTGCCGACAAGATGAAATTCGAAATTTGGATTTGTTCCCGCCGTCTGAATAAAAACATCACCATAGTTTAAAAAAAGTTGGGCTACTCCTCCTCTTCGGTGAGTTACGTCTTGAATATTTGCGATAATCGTACTGGAAATCTGCTTGTAAAAAAGGTTGACAAAATCTATATCTACCACTCGTTTATTGGTAACAATATAAATATTAAAATACCACAGCAAAAATCTTTGGAAGGCAAATGCAAAAACAAACAGATACCAAGAAAGAGTCAAAATAAATTGGGTGCCCCCAGATAAACTAAAATCAAAAGGTACCCCACCCTCCAAGGGTACTAATTTTAAAACAGGGGGAATAATTATGAAAATTATCACTAAAATTATCCACCAAACATTGGTAAAAAAATGGGCCCTTTCAAGGATGATTACTTCCTCATCCAGGGTTTGAGTTTCGAAGTGAGGTAGGTGCTTTTCACTCGCCATCATCGCCTCTATTGTACTCGCCGTAAATCTTCGGGTCAACTAAGCCAAGGTGAGTTAATGAGTGTATTTCTAGGGACGTAGTACGAATCAGCGGATTTAATTCGCCAAGATGCAAGACGCGTTAGCGGACTACCACATCAAATAAGTTTGACGTAAATGAAAGAGTCCCTGGTGAACGTAAATGATAAATAGATCTAAAAAAGTTGCCGCTAAATGTTTTCCCTGATGGGTATTTTGAGCTAACCAATGTTATCGATGACGTATGACCCTTACCATCAAATCCAATTAAAACGTTGGAAAGGTTTCCCACGTCCTTCACTCCTAAACTAACAAGTTTACCTCTAACTTTAGAGGCGCTCCATCCTTTAGCACCAAGACAACCATCAGTAGGTGATAAATATTTATTATAACCGCTGGATTTCTGGGAAAGAAGAGCGGCGTTGAAGAGATCAGTCACTTGGGCACTGGTAAGCCAAGGATAGTAGGCGCCACCACAACGTGAGTTTCCCCAGGCCTTGTGAAACCAAGGAGAAGATTTATCATAGGCTCCTTTGGGCCAACTTCCTTTGTAATCTCTCTTTGCTAAGACATAGGATCGGTATCCACCCCAAACCTCTTGTGAAGAAAGAGTGTAACCCCCAGCCGTGGAAGCATACCAAGCAGTAATTGGAGACCCGCCTTGAGTTATCACAATTCCTTTAGTGGCTCGAACCGCACTACACCATCTACTATTATAAGTACCACTGCAATTTGCATTTAGAGGATTGTAGACCTGACACGCTTGGGTAGTACAAATTGCTTTTCCGGGATTACTCTTCATCCAATTCAGGGCATACGTACGGGCGGCCACGGCTTGGGCTTTTAGGGCTTCCATGGGCCAGCTTCTTGGCATTTCCGAAATCCCAAACAGATACTTTTCTTCGAAAGAAATCTTGCCTACTCCAGCAACACTTACTTTACCAGGAACGGAGTACTTACCGATGGCAACGTTAGAATAATACGCTCTTAAAATTGTTCCATAACCCTGGCCGGCCTTGGCTCTACCATAGGCTCCATATTGATTCATCCCTACTCGGTGAGGGTAACCGTAAGACGCAAAGGCATAGGCGGGGCTAAATCCAGGATTTGGTAATGGGGTTGAAGGCGGTACTTGATCTCCAATCGTCTGTTTTCTCTTACTGGCGGCTAGTTTTTTGGTTATCAAAGTTTTCTGTTTCTGAGTAAGATTTTTTAAGTTCGCTTCTATTTGGACTAGGTTTTGGGATAAGGAGTTTTCTTGGTTAATTGAGGAATAAAACTGGGACTGGATGGCGGCAAATCTTGTTTGAATTTCAGCCGCCACTTTTTCTAAATCCTTTTTTAAAGCGGCTATTGCTGATTTAGTGTTTTCTACGATCGCTATTTCTTCATTAACCAATTTTATAAGATCTTCCGATTCTCCCACTACCTTTTTTTGATAAATAGCGTTTGCGGCAAATCCACTAAAATCCCTGCTGGTGAAAAAAAGCTCCATAGTAGGCTTCTGAGGATTCATGTAAAGGAATTTAATCTGTTGGTTACGGACGTCTGTTATATAAGATAAGGTTTCTTTCTTTTCAGCCAAATCCGTCTCTACCTTTTTTAAATCTTTTCTTACTTTAGCTACCTTATCATTAGCTTCATTTACCTCTGCTTCGGTACTGTAAAGAGGGCCAGTAAGAGCGGCGATATCCTTTTTTATTTGCTCAAGATCTACTTGGGTCTGAGATTGATCGGCTTTATTTTTATCGATACCTTTTTGGACATTAAGCAATTCATCAGCCTGAGCTTGTGCTATGAATATATTTGAGACTAAAAAAATAGAAAGAAGTATCAGGACAGGTTTTTTCATTTCAAGTTTGATTTAATTCCATGCATGCAATGCACGTCATGTAATGACTGTATTATACCGTAATTTGCTTTTAAAACCAAATTATAGGCTTCTTTTGTAAAACGTAGTATAAATATTGTAAGTTACAAGTTTGACCCCCCCCCTACACCCTTTTTGGATTTAAACCTAAATACCTAAACTGCTTCTCCTGTCTCCAATATATTTTCAAAAATTACTTTCCGTGATATAATCCAAACGTCATGTCTAAGATTGAATTTATAGTCGAATTATTTGAAGATCCAGAGGTAGGTGGCTTTGTTGCTGATGTTGTGAATTTACCGGGATGTATGTCTCAGGGAGAAACTAAAGAAGAAGCTTTGGAAAATGTAGAAAAAGCAATCAAGGTTTATCTGGAAGTTGTTGGTAAACCGAAGCTAGGCGAAAAACCTAAATTAATCACAAAGAAAGTTGTCGAAATCCCCCAAGTCACCGTTTAATGGTTAAATTAGCAAATATCTCCGGCAGAGAAGCTGTAAAAGCTTTTGTCAAAGCAGGATATACTCACGCAAGAACCTCAGGCGATCATGCGATACTTACCAAACCAAGTTTCCACACTCTTTCAATACCGCTTTACAAAGAGGTGAAACCGTTCCTTTTAAAAGCGCAGATTAAGAGGGGGAAAATGACATACGAGGAATTTTTAGAATTGTTGAAGAAATAGTTCAAAATTTGAAAAACTAGTAGGTCTTAGCTTTATGGTTCTCGAACCTGAACACCCTATATGGCCCGGCCATCTCTCCTTTCTCATTTACAATCAATCTCACCTCTCCTATACTTCACTTCCAATCACCCATCAAGTTTGACATCCTTAACCATATCCGAGTACGATTAAATATAGAGACGCTCAAAACCGTAACTCAACTAGCCAATGAATCTAATACATAAAGGTGTCTTATTTTTTTTCATACTAAGTTTGTTAATAACCGTAACTAACGTTTTTAATTTTGACGGAAGTAAACAAGTCTTAGCAGAAGCAAGGTGTCGTTGGGAACCTCGGGAAATTGAGGTTGGAGAAAGAGCTACCTTTATAGGTGAAGGGCTCGCAGGCGGCGTACAAAAAACCCTTGAAATAGAATATACAAATCCTAATGGTACCAGAGAAATAGTTTTTCGTGAAGATATTCCTCAAGGGGATTATCAGAGGGAGTTTAATATTTTCGACCGAGATGGTTTCTACGACGCTCTTTTAATCAGAGAAGGTGGAGGGGAAGGCTGTGGCACTAGACTAACTGTCGGTGAAGCTCCGCCTATTATTATAACAGGCAATTGCAGCAACCCGCCAGTTTTCGACTCCTTTTTCACAGGGGCAGTAGGAGATATTAAAACCGGAGATACAGTAACGGTTAACTACACTGCTTCCGGGGAAACTTTATCAACGTATGTCGGTGATTGGACTGTCCAGGTAGACGATAATACAAGTACAACTCGAAGACTCACTGACACATTTGCTGGCCCGCAACCGCCAGGAACTAGAATATGGTCTGTTAACATTGGCAGTTTTGAAGCAGGACGCCACTTTGTCAAGCTTTTTTATAGACCCGATGTCATACCTCCAGAACCTACTGTTTTTTGCTATAGTCTTATCTTCCGAGTATTACCGGGCGGACAGGATTTAACGGGTGAGCTCTCAGAAAACACCCGTAGAATTGTGAATTTTTTAGTAAATTTTGGCATTGGAATTGCCGGTGGGTTAGCCTTTTTACTTCTAATTTACGGTGGATTTAAATTTATTTTTAGTATGGGTAATCCCGAGAACGTACAACAAGGAAGGGAAATTATAACCGCTGCAATTATCGGTTTGCTAGTAGTAGTATTTTCTGTATTTCTCCTCAGGCTTATTGGTATAAGTATTTTAGGATTACCTATCTAATTGTTATGAAGATTATGGGTATTATTAAAATATCTGTTTTTCTAGGTTTTATATTATTTTTCCTGCAGATTATTCCAACCGATACTACGGCGCAAATATTTAATATGATAGACGATCCGTTACAAGGAAAGTTTACCAGTCTTGGTCAAATTGTCTCTACGCTTTTACCAGCTATCCTAATTCTCGGTGGTATGGTCGCCCTTCTATTTCTAATCTGGGGAGGAATCCGATATATGACGGCACAAGGAGATCCAAAATCAATAAGCGCGGCACGGGGTACTATTGTCTCGGCAATAATTGGTTTGGTGCTACTTTCCTCAGTACTTGTTATTCTCGCGATAATTGAAGGGGTATTTAAGATCAAAATCCTTGGCAGTATAGTAGCCCCCGTATACGCTCAAGGGATAAAGATAGGTGATAATTTTTATCTAAGCGGGATCCCAATAACAAGCTTTTTTTCAGATTTTGGAAGTTTTCTTACCGTCCTGGTAAACTTTGCCCTAGCCGCCGCCGGTCTGGTATTCTTTTTCATGTTCGTCTGGGGGGGACTACGCTATATGCTATCGCGTGGGGATGATAAGGCAATCTCTGATGCCAGGCAGACTATTACCAATTCGGTAATCGGTCTCTTGATTGTGATATCCTCTTTCGTCATAATTGGTATAATAGCAGCAGTAACAAAAGCTGATATTTCTATTTTTTAAAATATGCAACATCCTCCTCCAGATTTAGGAACAATACCTTTAATACCAGGTTTTCCCACTGACGCAAATCAGATAATCAGTTCGGCTACCTCTCTGGTACTTGCTTTCGCCGGTCTGATATTTTTTGCAATGCTAGTAATGGGTGGGTTTCGGTTCCTTACTGCCGGCGGAGATGAAAAATCAATTCAAGAAGCTAGAAAATCCTTAACCAATGCCGCCATTGGTCTGATAATAGTTGTTTCGGCCTTCGCTATATCCCAAATACTATTCACAATTTTTGGGTTAAACTCATTAATAAGTATCACTAACAATCCTTAAATTTATGCGTAAATATTTTGTCCCTCAAGGATTCATCTTTCAAATCCCAAACCCTACAGGTATAAAAAACTTGGCTGATCTTGTCGATAATCTTATTAGCCTTGCTTTTTTTGCCGTTGGTCTCGGTTTCTTTATAAATCTTATTATTGGGGGCTTTCAATGGATGGCCTCTAGCGGCGATCCAAAATCCCTACAAACTGCCAGAGGTAGAATTACCAATTCTATAATAGGTTTGATAATAGTGATTGCTTCTTTTTCTATTGCTTTGATTGTTGAGACGGTACTAGGAATTAGAATTGTCAGTGGTTTCTGTATACAAGAACCTTGTCCTTAATTTAAGGCTTGCTAAAGGGTTCTTTACATGATTTAATTACTTTATAAAAGGAACGTCAAACGTTCCAGAGGAGGTGAACTGCTCAATTTATATGCGTAGAATTGCAACTCTAGCTGCCTCTGCAGCGGCATTTTTAAGCTTAGCTAGCCCAGCCTTTGCTCAGGCGGCGATTAGGAGTTTTGACTCAAGTGGTATCCCTTTCTTAGATTTAGGAAAATTGCTCAGTAACGTCCTGGCTTTATTATTCTTTTTTGCGGCTTTAATGGCTTTCATCTTTATCATCATCGGTGGTATTCAGTGGATCACGGCCGGAGGAGACAAAATCGCCGCCCAAGCAGCCAGAGATAGAATCACCGCCGCCGTGGTGGGGTTATTAATTGTCGTGGCCGCCTTTGCAATTACCACTATACTTTCTACTGTACTGGGTATTAATCTTTTTGAATTCGAATTTCCGACTGCAGAACAGACAGCCGGGGCTTAAAAATTTGTTACTCAATACCAACCGCACCTGTCAGTAGCCTTAAATACCAGGTAGGGATAGAAATGTAACTAAGCAGTGGGTAGTAAAAAAGGAAAAGTGCTATTGACGAGGCAATAAATCCCACCAATAAATACCCTCTTTTATTATAATTTTCACTAATAAACTTTGAGAGCAAAATGATCCCAAATGGAATGCTGGCTAATAAGTAATAGGGTAGAGTAAAACGTGGGGCTAAAAACCAAGGTAACCAAAAACATAGAAATGCTCCTAGCAAAAAAGTTTTTCTTTCATCTTTTATAATTTTTTTAAAAGTAAATATTAGTGTCCCAAGGATTCCCCAAAAAATTGCCGGGTTATAAAGGAAAAGAACAGTCTTTGAAGTTTCTCCACCCTCATCACCAGCATAAAGGTAGCTTGGGTTGAAAATCCATGCCCAAGGAGCGTACCCATTATTTAATAAATTTGCATCCGGATTACTTCTAGAAGTGCTCTCTGGTACATAATTTAGGTGGTAATTAATCATTCTTTGGTGGAGACCAAATAGATCGGCAAAGGAGTGACTGTTCAGATAAAAACCGTATGAGGCTACGTAGACCATAAATGCAATTACTATTATCAGTGCAGCCTTTCTTAAAGTTTGAAGTAAATCCAATCTTTTGTTCCAAATGTAAAAAGCCATAAGGAAAGCAAGAATCAATAAACCGGACCATTTGGTGGCAATTGCCAAACCAATAAAGACACCGGTTAAAATAAGTGCCTTTATACTTTCGGATTTGAAAAACTTCCAAAAGAAATAAGCGGCGGCTAGACTAAAAGTAGCTAGATAAATTTCGATATTGGCCAATCTAGAATTTACAAACCAGGAGAATTCTACTGTAAGAAATATAGCTGCTAAAGTTGGGATGAATCTACCCCCAAACATTTCCTTGGCCAGAAGATAAATAAATATTACTCCCAAACTTCCCACCAAAACTTCTGGAATCCGCCAGCCCCAAAAATTATCGCCCAAGATAGAGACACCAGCGGACATGAAAAGTTTTGTCAAGGGAGGGTGCTCAAAATTAGCGATGAAATTTCCAGATAAATACTCCCGAGCGGCGGGGATGTAATAAGCATGTTCATCAAAATAGGCTTGCGCTGGAGAACCCAGCCTAAAAGTTTTCAAGGCGATGTTGACTAAAAAAATGATCGCCAAAAACCAAAAATCCCATTTTACAAGTTTCATCTCGACTGATTTTATCATAAATTTTTCACTTCCTACGATAAAATATCTACAAATACTTGGCGGCTTTTCTCGGTTTGACTTTAAACCAACTGGATGCTACGTTTGAATAAATCATGCCAAACCCCTCCAAACTCTTTATTTCCCTATTAATAAGCGTCTCAACAATTCTTTCTCCAGCCTCAATCTATGCACAGGAGGTAGTAGAGTGTGTCGATAAAGAAGGTCGTACTGTAAATTGTGATAAAGGGTTTGCCCCTCTATCAGCTCTGGAAACTATTTTCGCTAATGTTTTGAATGTTATTACTATTTTGGCAGGTTTTGCCGTACTCTTGATGCTAGTTATAGGAGCGTTTCGTTATATGACTGCGCAAGGAGATCCGAAAGCGGTAGGAGCGGCTAGAAGTACTTTAACTTGGGCTCTTGTGGGGCTTTTCTTTATAATTGCCGCCTGGTTTGTAATACTCTTCATTTCCCAATTCACCGGGTTAGATTTAACTACCTTCTGTATCAACCTACCGCTTGATAGCGATAGATGCTAGCTACAGCTACGGTGTTAATGATCCTTTTGGAATATAGCTGATATTTAACGCTCCCAAGTCTGTCACACCGTTTTCCTTGAACCAAGATTTAGCCTTTTCTCCATAAGTATTAATTGGCGCTTTCTCGATAAACACGAAGAAGTGATCCCCTGGAGCATCGTAGCTTATTCTAAAACCGTCTTCTATAATCGACTTTTTCGCTCTTATACTATTCACTTTTGCAGCTAGATTTTTCTGTGTAGTTCCTCTTTTTTTAGTGGTAACATTCCAAAAAAATACTGGATCATCATCCACCAAAACTTGGAGGTCATATTTGGTACTTGGTTTTAAATTATTTACTGGGTTAAATACTACTTTCTCTCCACCGACATCTATTTTTGTTATGAATTCTGAAGATGGGCTCGTCTTAAGTTCCACCTTTCTACCAACTACTGATGTGGAAAAAGTAACTACTATTTGTGGTACAACACTTAAACCTTTTTGATCCTGTAAGGGCTCTACACTAAAAACACTTGGCAGGTTTTTTTCTGGAGCGCCTCTTCCAGGCTCAATTTCCTTAGGCTTTGGGGTTAATATAATACCTAGAATTATAAGACTAGCTGAAAACCCAAAAGCTAAAAGTATTATGATTCGTTTAGATTTATCCATATTTAATCTTTCAAGTATTTATCTACTATGGCATTCACAAGTACCGCGAATTCAATCTCGCCAGTTTCACTTGCAGCTCTGCCCTTAAATACCCAAAAGGGAACTAAAAGACTGTTTTCCTTGTCCGCGACATAAACCAATTCAATCTTATTAAAGCTAATATTTTGAGCCCTGGTGAGATTACCGCTTGTTATCCCATCCGAAGAAATAACCGTACCCAACCCCTGTTTCAATCGTTTCACCGACGCAGAAAGGTTAGTTATCGGGTAGGTGCCCAGATTGTCCTTATCCACTTCTACAGGCTGGTATGATGCTTTCGTCACAACCCCTTCTTTTGATACTCGAACAAAAGCTAAACGCTGTCCGTTATTATTTAAAATTCCTTGTCCTTCAAAATCTTTAGTATACTCCAAGAGAAATTCATCAGCCTTTACTTCAGAAGAAGCCTCTTGAAATTCAAAACCTTGAATTTCAAGTGGTGTAATTTCATATAGTCTTAACTCTTCTTTCAAATTTAGCCTTATAAGAAAGACTTCCGCTGCTTTTTCAGCTTGGTTAAAGGAGTTTATCTTTTGACTTATCTTTGTCTCACCTACTTTAGAATAATTCCAACTTCCATCGCTTAAATTATAGGTCAAAGATCCTTCTTTGCTGACAATGCTGACGTAAACATTTCCATCTGCATCCTTGCTTGTTCTTAAACTACCGTCAATCTTAAATACTTTAGCAAGAAATATTGCTTTTTCTTCCCCAATATCCTGGGATTTAATTAATGCTACCTTGGCACTTTTTGGAAACTCACCATCTCTATCAATTGTAAATTGTTGGTTGTTAAACTGCTCTCCGTTTATCTTTGTAGGGATTATCTTTCCGAATGCGATTCCGGAGGATTCCCTGATCTGAACAAAGAAGCTGATCCCAATTAGTATTGTTATAACAACCGCAACTACTGTGGCTATATTCCAAAAATGATTTCTAAAAGTATCCAGGTTCATCCTAAAGTATTTTTAATAACAGCCTTCCTACTATAATAATCTCAAGCTTCACAGGTTGCACCCACTTGATTATTCATTGGTATAAACGGCGTAGGATCTACCTTGTCCCCGTTTTCGAATACGTCGTAGTGAAGGTGGGACCCCCGCGAACTACTCCCAGAATCATCTTGCCGTCCTATTACCGTCCCTCGTAATACTTGTTCGTCCTCCGAGACTCTTAAGTCGCTGTACATATGAAGATACCTGGTTTTGTATGGTCCATTACTGATTATCACCATAAAACCAGTCTCATTATTCCGACCACTAAACGCTACCAGTCCATTCATAGTAGCAAGAACCTCCGCCCCATCACCACCTTGAAGATCTATCCCGCTGTGTAGACGACCATGAGGTCTAGGAGCACCATACAAGTTGCCTGGACCTTCAATGAGTCCAGAACGCAGTGGGCAACCATTAGGTACGTTTGGATCTCCACTAATGCCTTGATCTCTTTTATCGACATAAAAGTTCCAAACAGGGAGACAGTAGGCGTTTTCCTCATTCACAAGCGGATCATCCGAGGATTCTATTATTCCATTCTCGTTTTTGTCAATATGACAGCTGCCATGATAGGCATCTGCTGCCGTAAAAACTTCTTCTTGAGTCCAAGGTCTGGTTTCTTCATCAAACGGTATTCCACTATCACTTTTAAGTTTGTGTGCAGCCGCATAAATATTATCCTTGATATTGCATATTTTCGATTCGTACCCATCTGGCCTCGCTCCTACATCTACAATAAAGTCTTTATGACCCTCAAAAGTAGACGGGAGAAATTGCATTGGTCCTCGCGCACCGGCCGAAGATGTAGCACAAAGAGAACCTGGCATTTCTCCTCCTGGGGCGCTGTATTGGCCAATTTCGGACTCTGTCAGTGTCATTGCATCACCAATATTCTCTCGTAACCCTATACCAATTAACACTCCAGCCGGCATCTTGGCCGCAGCAGCTGCTTCCAGTATTATTCCTTTCAAAACAATCGAGCAATCCTCCAGCTCTCCGTTCCCATTAAGATCCTCTGGGCTTTTAAACGATTGGCAATAATCCTCCTTAAGACCCAAACCTCCCCCAGGTGAAGCAAAAGCGGTACCGCCACCCCCACCAATAACACCGATAGCCACCAAAATAACGACTATAAACAGGACAACTATTAGAACTACTCCGATAATAGCTAGCGCTGGGCCTAGAACTGGAGCCGCCGCTGCAATTGCCGGTGCCAAAGCCCTAGCGGCCATTTGGACACCGGCTCTGGCAATTCCAGCACCCTTACGTGCATCCATGCCCGTTCGGGCAAGATTTGCGGCGCTTTCAAGGGGGCTTTGTTGTTTTGGTTGTTCTTCCTGTTGAGCCATGGATAAGTCTCTCTATAATTCTATCTTCCCAGGGGCCTAAAAACAAGAACATATAGTTTCAAGCTTGTTGAAAACCTTTATTGTTCTAGCTTGCCCACCTAGCTTTGAGGCAGGTCGAGAACTTCTCGACTCGGTGGTTTTAACCTCCTCGAAAAGTGGTGGGTTTTCAACAGTTTTATAGTTTCGGCTCGTTGACAAAAAAGTATTATCGACTTAAAATTAAATCAAATGCCCCCGCCTACGCCAAGGCTTAGGCGGGCAAGCCTGCCTAATATGTCTAAACCGTCTGAGGGCCTGTTGAAAACCCCACGAAGCTTTACGCGAAGTGGGGCCAAAAAACTAAAACATCTTATATTCACCTTCTTAATTTTCTCTTTTATATTCACAAGCTTTGCTAGCCTAACCTACGCCACGCATAATGAATCAACACAGTCTCTCCAAAGCGAACCAATCCAAAAAGTTAGCCAAACTTCCCAGGAAGATAAAACTTCCACTAGTAGCAAAAAGACTGCCTCCGATGAAGAGGGTGAGGTACTTGTTGCTCCGCTGATACCTGTTGCTATTATTGGAGGCCTCATACTTTTTGAGGAGATTTTTGGGCCGGGGTTTCTACAAAAAGGGTTTGATTGTGCGAAAAATACTAGTGAGTGTATACAAACCGCTCTTTACACAGTTGAGGATGCCGCTCACACACAAGTAACTGGTTGCTCTGCCTTGACTGAAATAAATAAAAGTGCAGTGGAAGGCAAAATTGGTACTGGGGAGATAGCATTGAAACCGGGGGAAGATTTGGGCTGCGCCGAAAGCAAGATAAATGCTGCCCTACAAGGGGTTGATAGTTTTGCTGATATCCATTACCCAGGTCTCCTTGACTATCTGGGTTATGTAGGGTCTCAGTCTTTAACATTACCTGTTCCTATTAATTCGACTCAATACTTTGCTTCTATTAACCCTTTCTCCGAGGCAAGAGCTGCTGGTGCAGACGAGCTCGCTGACAATAGAGTTATTCTAGGGATTTGGCTACGGGTCCGTAATGTAGCTTATGCCCTATCTGCCGTAGTATTAATGATCATAGGATTCATGATAATGCTACGCTGGCGGCTGGATCCGCGCACCGTGGTAACCGTCCAAAATTCACTGCCACGTATAGTAATTGCGCTGATTTTAATAACCTTCAGCTTCGCTATTTCTGGTTTCATGATCGACATAACGCGGTTAATAACACAATTGGTAATGTCCTTGATACCAATTTCGGGCCAAGCTCTCTTAGGCCTCGCCGCTATTGGGTTGCTAATGATTACCAGTGGTCTTCTCGTGATTGCTCCCACGGGCCCTAACGTAGGGGCTATCGCTTTGTTTTTACTGATTCTTGCATTAATCTTAGCGGTAATGATCCTAATCATATTCGTAATTTTGATTTACAAACTTCTAAAACGCTACATA
>JACZRW010000048.1 GCA_022574495.1 Patescibacteria group bacterium
GTATATAGGGGTTTCGTCAAAATGATTAGTTTCCTTTCTTGCCAATATTAGTTAATATTACCGAATAGTCCAGTGAATTTACCACCTCATCAAAATTAGCATCCACATCGATAGAAAATAAATTATTCAAATAAATACTAAGATCCTCTTGGTTTACAATATTATTCGAATTTATATCACCCAAGTACAAGTCCCCAATCTTTATTGTCTTTTTAAAATCACTAGATTTAAATTTTACTTTCTTTGTCAACAATTTGGCTCCTTTTATTACTAGTACGTAAGTTTTATTTTTTTTAACTTTTCCTTCTGGGATTTTCAAAATAATATTTTTCGTATTTTTTGTAATAGTTACACCCCTACTGTAACCTACCCCTTTTATAGATATCGAAAGATCCATTTTTCCGCCAAGTTGGCTGAGTTTGTTAATTGTAAGAGTCAATGCTATAACTGAGTTGGGATCACTGGGTGGAGGGAAAGGTGTAGGTATTGGGGCAGACACACAGCTGCAGGAACCGGTTTTTATATTTGTCAATTTTTCAAATAAATAACCCTTAATAAAAATTGAAACATCAAAGCTTTGGTTTGGAGGTAAATCAACAAAAGTAACACTTCCTCCCGTAGTAGTTTTGGTCGACCTACAAGAAGAAGGTCCGCCTAAGCAAGCATCGCGCGACGTACCGCGGAAGAAGGCTTTTGCAGTATGAGTCGGAGCACCCCAGCTTACAGTGTGACTACAAGTTGAGCCACTCTTAAATCCACCACCACAATTTTTGTTAATTGACCCACTGTTATGAGCCTTCCATCTCACTGTAGGATGTGGATCGAAGACAAGCGTATCCACCCACCAATAAACTTTCCAGTCATCAAGCACTGGTATTGAGGTAGAAGTACCACTAGTTTGGTTCTTTTGTTCACAAAATGCCGAGCCCCGAACTGTAGTATTTAAACACCACTCAATCAGATAATACGGTCGTTTTGTCCAAGATACTTTTAGATCTGGCCAGTTACAACCTGGACCACATGTGCTGGCCACACTTCTAAAGTCCTCCACTTTTTTTATAGCGATAATTGTTAGCGGAATGCTAATAAATAGGAATATTATAATTATTACCGACAATTGGGTGGAGGTAAAAAGTTTATTTAATAAAGGTATTTTATCCAAATTTCTCATAAGAATGGGACACTTTTATTATCATTTTTTACCAATGTTAGTCAAAATTATTGAGTAATCAAGTGAATTTACCACCTCATCAAAATTAGCATCCACATCGATAGAAAATAAATTATTCAAATAAATATTCAGATCCTCTTGGTTTACAATATTATTTGAATTTATATCGCCTAAGAATAAATCCCCGATCTTAACTGTTTTTTTGAAATCACTAGCTTTAAATTTTACTTTCTTTGTTAACAATTTGGCTCCTTTTATAACTAGTGAGTAGGTTTTATTTTTTTTAACTTTCCCCTCTGGGATTTTTAAATCTATTTTTTTCGTATTTTTTGTAATCGTCACCCCCTTGCTAAATTTTGTTCCCGATATCGAAATGGATAATTTTAGCTGTCCCCCTAGCTGTTTTACTTGATTGAGAGAAAGGGTCAGCAGTGTAACCGAATTAGAATCCTTTGGTGGTGGAAATGTCGTTGTGGTTGTTGAAGTTGTACCTGGCGTAGAAACTGAAATAGTTATACTTTTATTTTTTGTTCCACCCGGACCGCTTGCAGTAAGCTTGTATGTCTTTGTAGATGATGGGGAAACCACCTTGGAACCAGATTTTGAAACAGAGCCAATATTTGTAATAGAAACAGAACTAGCCCTAGTGGTAGACCAACTAAGCGTTACCGATTGCCCTTTATTAATCGATGTCTTACTTGCAGAAAAGCTGGCGGTCGGTGGACAAGTCTCTCCTGTGTGAGAAATAATTATCCCAATATCAAGGGTATTTATGTTACCGCTTCCATCGAAATCATAACGAGGGTCGTAAGTAGAATCCCCTTTGACGAATCCAAAGTGTTCCACCACAAGATCTATATCTTTCTGGTCAACTATTCCGTCTCCATTTAAATCAAAACAGGTTGCTGCTTGCGGTGTACTTGGTCTAGTTTGGAAAACTGAAAAAACAGTAAAAGGAATTGCGGCAAGAATAAAAATTATCGCAATTAGAGAAATATAGTACTTTGGAAGATGTTTTTTAGGCAGGTTCATCTTGAGAGGTATTAATTCTGTGGCGCTTCGCCAAGTTTAACTTTAATCTTAAGAGTTTTACCGTCTCTATTAACTTCTAATTCTATTGTATCACCTACTTTATATTTTGTTAACACGCTAGCTAAAGTGCTTCCTTCATTAATAGTATCGTCATTTACTTTTACAATTACATCTCCGGCGCGAATCCCTGCGCTATCTCCAGGAGTATTAGGCAAAACTTGCCGGACAAAAGCCCCTTCTGGCAAGTTCTCAACAGAGGCAACATCTTTTGTTACTATTTCGTATTGAATACCGATAAATGGTTTCACTATCTTTCCCGTTTTTTTGTACTCCTCGATAATATTTTTCACCTTATTTATCGGTATCACAAAACCAATATTCTCGGCATTTTGGGAGATTGCAAAATTTATTCCAACCACATTTCCGGAAAGATCTAGCAGAGGTCCTCCAGAGTTTCCTGGATTCAGAGCGGCGTCAGTTTGAATAACATCCTCAAGGGTGGTAGCCGAAACACCAAAAGCAGAAGAGGCGGTGATACCCCTACCTTTACCAGAAATTACACCTACCGTTACAGTATTACCAAATCTGCCAAGAGCATTACCAATGGCAACTACTTTTTGGCCAACTTTCAGGGTATCAGAATCTCCAAATTTAATAGTAGGAAGATCATTGGCATCAATTTCTAAAATAGCAAAATCATTACCTGGATCTCTAGCTATTTTTTTAACCGTATATTTTTTACCCTCAGTAGTGAGAACGGTATAATCTATAGATTTATCACTCACCACGTGATTATTTGTTAATACTATTCCATCACTGTCTATAATAAATCCGGTGCCTATTCCTTGTTGACTGGTAACTGGTCCTTTTTGAAAATCAAATTCTACTGTTTCTGCCAAAATAGATACAACCGCTGGAGACGCCTTTTCAACAACATCAATAACGGCCGATTCTTCCACGGTGCGAATAACTTCTTGACCATTACTTATAATAGTCTCAACTTGGGGTTTCGGTTTAAGAAAATCTGGGAGTGAATCGCTAAACGGGAGATTTTGGTACCAAGATGGGTAGGTAACCGCCCCTATTCCCCCAAAGAATACAGCGAAAAATATGGCTAGAACAAAGATTGCTTGCTTTTGGTACAGTTTAAAATCGGACATTGTAACTAATTATATATACACGAAGGTTCTCGAGCAAGTAATAAAAACCACAAAAGTGAAAGGTGCCGATCCAAAATGGAACGACACCTGTGTTGAACCACCTCTCTTTTCTATCCGATGATGAGCAGCCCTACTAAACATTCCCCGTTCGATTTGACACAAAAATCGATGAACCGACCCTCGATATCCAATTGGTTGGACCAGCCCGTGATAACATGAGCTTGATCACCCTCGACGAAGTAACCGAACCTTTGACCGCTAGTTCTAAACCCTGCTAGTAGAGAAGTGGCTTGGCAGAGAAAAGGCTCATCGGATCTGTGATGATTGACCACCATTTCTCCACCTTTAGCTCTTATATTAAGATCCTCCAGAGCAACTTCTCTATCCATGAAGCTAGGTTCCTGTGTATGGGTTGCCAAGGTCTCTCCTCCCTCTACTACTCCCCAACCTTCCGATAATTTAGGGCACAAAAAAACCGGATTCCTATCCGGAAACCGGTTCAATTGCGCCGATGCGCGTTCAGAATTGTGAAGACCCGTTTCTTCTTCATTCTGGGATTAAATTTAACCAAATTTTTGTAAATAAGTCAACGAGCAACCTCACGTTTTTCCAATAATTAATGAAAGAAGGGCCATCCGGACCGCTACCCCATTTTTCGCTTGACGGAAATAAGCGGCTTTTTTACTTTTATCTACCTGAATATCTATCTCCCCTACCCTAGGTAGCGGGTGCATTACAATACCATGATTTCTCATTTGCCCCAAGTGTATGCGCTTAAATATATACATACCCCTAACTTTTAAATAATCATCTTCATTTTCGAAATATTCTTTGGCCGTGCGGGTCATGTAGACAATATCTACTTTTTTTAAGACATCGGAGAGTATTTCAGTCTCAAAATATTTTACATCTGATTTCTTCAAAAGCCTCTTTATATCATCTTTCATCTTAAAATTTTTTGGAGCTACAAAGTAAATTTTTATATTCTTATAATTTGTGAGAATAGCACAGAGCGAACGCGCGGCTCGGTAGTGCGCAAGATCACCCACGAAAGCAATCGAGACACCGTCAATTTTTCCAAATTCTTTTTCTATTGTAAAAAGATCTAGCAGCGCTTGAGTAGGATGGGATCTAGTACCATCACCAGCATTTATAATTGGAATCCCAGATACGTTTACCGCTCTTTTTGCAGATCCAGGCTGTGGATGTCTTAATATAATTAAATCTGAGTAACCATTCACCACTTTTATAGTATCTTCTAGAGTTTCCCCTTTAGCGGCGGATGAAAATATTCCGGTATTCTCCGATGTCAGGGTCCAAGCACCAAGAATTTTTGCGGCTGCTTCAAATGAAAATCGAGTCCGGGTAGATGGTTCATAAAATAAAAGGGAGATTACTTGTCCTTGTAGAAGAAACGCTCCAAAACCTGGTTTGTTTAGTGGAGCCAGCTCTCTGGCTCTTTCAAATAAAGTCTCAAGGTTTTTTCGGTTGAATTGACGTTCATTAAGAATGTGTTGATTAACAAAAGACTTCATTATTGCTCACAAAAAAACCAGCCTTCGCCGGTTTTGCTAGAAATACTTTTATCTTTTTTCTTACCATTCTAAAAGAAAATTATAAAGGCTAGAGAATATTCTGTCAACAAAGAGAGAAGCGCCCCTTGCCGTTGCCAGCAAAAAGGGCGCTTCGATGTCTCTTCTCCTCTCGTTTTGCGTTGACTTCTTGTTATGCGGCCATTTGTAAGCCAGTTAATCGGTGATAGATCTGTCGGTACCTATGCCGGGTAACATCCGCAATGCCCTCTGGAATTTCGGGGGCAGGGGGTTTCTTATCCCAACCGGTACCACTAGCCCAGTCACGGACGATTTGCTTATCGAACGACTCTTGGGCTCGGCCCGGCTCGTACTTTTCGACATCCCAAAAACGACTTGAGTCCGGCGTCAGAACTTCATCGATCAGCATGTCATCGCCGAACTCAAACTTGGTGTCAGCGATAATCACACCGCGATCACGTGCATAATTCCTAGCTGTAACGTAGAGTTGGATACTCCAGTCCCGTAATCGTCTTGCACGCCTTACACCGCCGACTAGATCAACGAACTGGCCCCACGTTATATTCTCATCGTGTCCAACCTTGGCTTTCGTCGTTGGAGTGAAGAGCGGCTCAGGAAATTCCTCACTCTCCTGAAGTCCGGAGGGCAAGCGCTTGCCTGACATTGTTCCATGGACTGAGTATTCAGCCCAGGCAGATCCTGTGATAAACCCTCGGACGATGCACTCTACTGGGTAAACTTTCTTTGCCCTTTTTACAAGAAGCGCCCGACCAGCTATGTCAGGACAACTTACAGCTCCTTCAGCCGTCGGGAACCAATCCCCCACCAAACTGATAAAGTGGTTTGGGCAGATCGCGGCTATCTTTGGGTGCAGGAACCAGAAAGCTGAGAGTTGGGAAAGAACTAAACCCTTCCCAGCAATCCCGTTTGGGTGAACAACGTCGTAAGTGGACGTTCGATCCGTTGCTGCGATCAAAAGACGATCATCTCCCAGAACGTAGCTATCGCGGACTTTTCCCCTCCCCAAAAAATCCACTCCGAGTCCATCCATGAAAGGCTGGGTGTCTGTCATTGCTTCGATTGTCACCGTTACACCTCCTCCAAGCTGACGTTGAATCGTGGCTTCCGTTCGCGATGCTTACGGACTCGTCCCTTCCATCCTGTCTTCGTTACTCCTACAGGAGGCTTGCCATTTAGGAGAGCGACGACCTGCTCGGCGATCTCGCTGATGGAGCTGTTGGAGTTATCTTCCACCCAGTGGACCTCACAAGGTGACGGCAGATCTCTCATCGCCGAGACCGCCATCTCTAGCTTCTCCGGGGAATCCCCAACAGGTATCCCGAAAACGGCGACTCGCTTGTCGTACTCACGGAACCAACTGTCCAGAATCGCCGGCAGCTGGAAGGACATACCTCCGAGGCAAACGACCGCTTTCCCTGCGAATTCCTTTGCGAACTTAGGCACCTCGGCAGGGTTACGGTGGCAGGAGAGGATATGCACTGGGACACTTCTGAGGTCGCGTTTCTCCAGAATTGCCAGGACCGTCCGACCAACCGCAACATCTGAAGCACTGCCTAGAACCAAGTGAACAGGCCTCTCGGCAACCGCCCGTGGTAGTAAACGCATGGTTTACCTCCTCTCAGATTCCGAACCGATCGTA
>JACZRW010000009.1 GCA_022574495.1 Patescibacteria group bacterium
TAAATCTCTTGGCTTTAATAAATTCGGCCGCTTCTTCTTCATAAGTTCCTCCATGTTCCCCAAAAAGCACCACCCCTTTTGTTTCTTTATCTTTTTCAAAGAGTTCCAAAAGATCAACAAAATTGGCCCCGACAATCATATCTCCACCGATACCAATTGCGGTTGATTGGCCCAGCCCCTCTTTTTTTAAAATGTATGATATTTCACTAGCCATACCGCCACTTTTTGAAATAAGACCGATATTTCCTGGTGTGAAGGAAAAATTTGGTTCGCTCCCACCGATACTGCCCAGTTTTGCTTTTCCTGGAGAAATGATACCTATAGAAGATGGTCCAACGATTCTAATATTTTGGTATTTGGCGGCTGAGAAAATATAAGCAGTGTCCGAAATTGGCATGTGTTCTGTTAAGACGTTGATTAATGGGATTTTATGGGCGATAGATTCTAAAATTGCATCTTTCGAGGCCATTTTTGGTACACAGACAAAAGAAGTGTTAATTTCTGGGAATTTATTTACAGCTGCCTCTACTGTGTCAAAAACAGGTACACCCTCTACTTCTTGCCCACCTTTTCCAGGAGTAACCCCTGCTAAAACTTTAGTTCCGTACTCAAGCATTTGAGGAATAGCTCTTTGGCCTTCTTTTCCAGTGGCTCCTTGAACTAATACTTTTGTGTTTTTATCGATTAAGATACTCATCTTTTCTTTCGGAACTTATTTGCAAAATCAACTATCGTTCTTGCGGTAGAGGTCATTGGAGTTTCTGGTCCAAAGACGTGGAAAGCAAATCCTTCCTTTCTCTTTACCTCCTCAAGCATTTTAAATGCTTCCTCGTATCTAGGGCCACCACGTCGGATAACAATAGGATACTTTGGTTTCGGTTTAATTGATCGTAGAGCATCTACAAACCCCGACAAAGTCTCGTAAATATCAGTAAAATTGGCGGTTGCCCCCACAAACCACACTCCGGATAATCCTTTCTTTGATAAAATAATTTTTGAAAGTTTTTCTAACTTTTCTCTGGGAGGGTTTCCTGAATGTTCAGTATAATTTGCTGGTTTTCCGCCAAGAGCCATCAGGGCGTCCATGTTTACCAGACTTCCCCCACCTCCGGCGGCGATCACAGCAATATTACCATCCAGCTCAATATAAGTAGAACCAGCCGAGCCGCGGTGATCATTTGCATCAATTTCTTTGGCAGCAAGCTCAGACTTAGTAGGTTTTTTGCCAAGTACGTCGCGAGGAGGAAAGTTTGTATCTGTTTGACGAAAATCGGCATCGTCATCGAGAATTATTTTCGCATCGGCTGCAAAAAACTCTTCATCCTCAGTTTCTATCAGAGGGTTAATTTCCACCAGTCTTGCGTCGTGCTTCTGAAAAACCCTCCAAATTCCAAGCAAGATTTTGGTTATAGATAAAAAGTGAATTCCTGAAAACCCAGCTTCGGATAGGAGTTGTCTAGCTTGCCATGGTTGTAGACCTTTCATTGGATCAATTTGGACAGATTTTACCGATTCCTTACCACTAGCTAGCTTCTCGATATCCACCCCGCCTTTTTTGGAAATCAAAGCAATAGGAGATCGAGATGACGTGTCGTACGTGATACTCAAGTAATATTCGGCGGCTTTATCGACGAAATAAGTCTCAATTAAAACTTTTTCTATTTTCTCTCCATTTACTTCTTTGCCGATAATTTCTTTTAACGCTTTTTTGACCTCATCTAAACTTTTGCATGGTATTACTAGTCCTGCTTTACCTCGGCTGCCCGAAAGAACTTGAGCTTTTACTACCACAGGTAATTCTATATCCTTTATTTCATCGATTGAGGATAATACAGTGAATTCTGGGATGGGTATTTGGGCTTCGCGAAAAAGTTTTAAACCTTCGAATTCGTAAAGTCTCATGTCATTTCTTATCAACTATCTCTAGGTGGGGCTTATATTTAACGATTTTATTCGCTGGGATGTTTCCGTGGACTGGGGTGAGTGGGTAAATTAGAGTATTTTTACCAATTAGAGTTCCAGGATTTGTTACTACATTGCTTCCTAGTGTTACTTTGTCTCCAATTAAGGCACCAAATTTTTCCAAGCCAGTGTTTACTTTCCTACCTTTTATGTCAACATAGATCATTAAATCTTTTGCTCCACTTTTGTAATTGGCTAATATTACTCCGGCGGCTAAATTTATATTATTTCCCAATATCGAGTCGCCAACGTAATTAAGATGGGCCACATTGGTGTTGTTACCAACAATAGAACGCTTTACTTCACTTCCATGACCAATATTACAATTTTCGCCAATAATTACCCCTCCTCTAAGCAATACTCCTGGACCAATTTTACTGTTTTTACCTATCAGGACAGGACCTTGTATTTCTGATGAAGGATTTATATCCACTCCCTTTCCAATAAAAACGTTCTTTTGTATCTCTTTAAAATCTTCAATATTTGGTCCCTTACTAGTTATGAACTCTTCGATTCTTTCCAGAATATCCCAGGGTTTGTCTAAGTAACCAAAAATTTGATAGTAGAACACCGATTTCTCATCTAAAAAATCATTTAGTTTAATCATAAGATGATCAATTATATGTTACGCATTATACCCAATAATTATCCCTGGTACAAGCGCTCTTGCCTGTCTATTGACAATCCTATCTCAAATATATAAACTATACTTAGTGGTAAAAAAGGGTAAAAAGTGGATCATAGTGTAATATAACTATGTTCTTATCCCTTCACATCCCCGATTAAATCGGGGGCACAGCCTGCCTTTCTGGACAGCGGGCCTCTTACTTAACCTGCTAAAGCAATAAGCTTTGGTGGGTATTGCCTAGAGGCCACTGTCGGATTTATCCGATGATGTTTCTAGGTGAGTATAAACATAATATTGATTATAAGGGCAGGTTATCTGTACCTAAAAAATTCAGAGAGGATTTGAAAAAAGGATCTGTTCTTACAAAAGGTTTGGACAGATGTCTATTTCTTTACACCGAAGATTCTTGGGAAACTCTGAGTAATCGAATTAGGGAACTGCCTGTGACTGCTTCAGACGCCCGTGCGTTTGGGAGATACATATTTTCTGGGGCTACCGAGATTGGGTTTGATCAGTTGGGGAGGATTTTTATCCCCGAATATTTAAGAAACTACGCCGGTCTTAAGAGAGAGGCAGTCGTGGTAGGGGTACTAGAAAGAATCGAGATTTGGGATAAAACACGTTGGAAAAGAATGAGAAAAAGTGTTGAAGCCAAAGGAGAAGAAATCGCCGAAAAGCTTACCAGTGCAGGGATATGAGTGATTTTCACAGGAGTGTACTTTTAAAAGAATCTATAGATTATCTAAATGTTCGTCCCAATGAACTTTACGTAGACGCCACTTTGGGTGGTGGCGGTCATACGAAAGAAATTTTAAATAATGGAGGAAGGGTAATTGGGATAGATGTTGATTTGGATGCTATTGACCACATTAGAGATTCTTTACGCTCAGATCATTTAATAGTAGAACAAGATAATTTTAGGAACATTGACAAAATTTTAAGTAAACACGGTATAACAGAGATTTCTGGGATTATTTTTGATCTAGGAGTATCTAGTAAACAGTTAGATACAGCCGGAAGAGGGTTTAGCTTTTCGAAGTCCGGACCATTGGATATGAGAATGGGAGGAGATTTGAAAGTGACCGCTGCAGATTTAGTAAATGGATTAACGGAGACAGAACTTTATGAGTTATTTTTTAGATCTGGTGAAGAGCGCTATGCACGACGTATTGCTCGTGTTATCGTTCGATCCAGACAAAATGAAAAAATAGAAAAGACTGACCAACTAGCAAAAATAATTGAAGCAAGTATTGGTCGAAGCGCATCTAAGATTCACCCGGCAACTAAGGTTTTTATGGCTTTAAGAATGGCTGTCAATAGTGAGCTAGATAATCTAAAAGAGTCACTAGAAAAATCAACAAACTTTTTAAAAATAGAAGGAAGGCTTGTGGTGATTAGTTTCCATTCTTTAGAGGATAGGATTGTTAAAAATTTTGTGAGGAATACTTCAGAATTAGTACAAATAAACAAAAAACCAATTATACCGACAGAGGAAGAAATAAAGGAAAATCCGCGATCAAGAAGCGCAAAGCTTAGAGTAGCCGAAAAAATTGCTTAATAATATTATTAACTGCCCATGAAAATATTAAGTAGAGACGATCTAAACGAAAAAAGAAAAAGGTTGGCTACCGTTCTACCATATTTTAAGTTTATTTGTCTTTTGGTGATACTGCTAATCGGTTTATTCGGTGTTAAACTTTATTTTACGAATCTCTTAGCTACATCAGGAGTACAGCTTACGGCTACAACTGTAAAGATTGAAAAGCATGAGGCAGATATAGCTAAACTTGAAAATGAAATTAGTAAGCTTGGATCTATGAAAAGGATACAGAAGGAAGCAAAGAAGTTGGGTTTTGGTGATACCGAAAAAGTACAGATTCTAAAGAGTCAAGACCCAGTGGCCCAAAAGCCATGAAGAATTGGCGATTCGTATTTATACAAATATTATTTATTGTTTTGGCGGCCGCATTAGTCGGCCGTTTGCTCTATTGGCAAGTAGTTAAACATGACTCTTTAGTAGCAAAAGCATCAGAGCAGCGCGAAATAACGACTATTATTGAGGCGACGAGAGGAAAAATATTTTCATCAGATGGGTCACTCTTAGTTGGTAACGAACCCGCTTTTCTGCTGTTTGCTAATTTGAACGAATTTAAGGAAAGCTATTTTGAAACAGATGGTATAGAGGAAATTGCTAAGGAAATAGCCGAGGCCTTACTTCCGGAGATTTTACAAAATCAAAAGGACCCAAAGAAGCTTTCGGAGTCTGAAAAGGAATCAATATTCGACGAAGAAGAAAAACGAATTATAAAAAAACTTAAATCAGAGAATTTAGTCTGGGTGCCTCTCGCCAAAAAAATCTCAGAGACAACTAAAAATGTTATTCAAAAGTTAGAAATTAAAGGACTAGGATTTGAAGATCTTTCAAAGCGTTACTACCCTGAAGGAAATTTAGCTTCTCAGCTTCTAGGTTTTGTGGGAAAAAATGAAGATGGTTTAGATACCGGTTACTTTGGTTTGGAGGGTTACTATAATGACCAACTTAGCGGAAAACCAGGTAGATTAATACAGGAGCTTGATGCTTCAGGTAATCCTATCCTTACTAATGATCAGGACGGTTCTTTCCCTACTGATGGATTCGATTTAACTACCACTATTGATAGAAATGTTCAGTACGTAGTAGAGGAAGTTTTGGAAGAGGGCGTAAAAAAATATGGCGCAAAATCCGGGAGTGTGGTGATTTTGGATCCAAAGACTGGGGGGATTCTTTCCATGGCCAATTATCCAAGTTATGAACCAAATAGATGGCAAGCCTTTGAGGAAGAGGATTTTCAAAACCAATCTATCTCTCAAGTATATGAGCCAGGGTCTACATTCAAATTAGTCACGGTCGCATCTGCTTTAGATGCCCAAGCGGTAAAGCCGGATACTATTTGCCCTTGTAAAGGGCCGATTAAAGTTAGTGGTTATGAAATTCAAACCTGGAATAACAAATATAATCCAAATTCATCGGTGGTTGAAATATTGCAGCATTCCGATAATGTGGGGGCTGGTTTTATCGGTGAAAAGTTAGGTAAAGATAAATTTTTAGAGTATATAAATAAGTTTGGCCTTGGTAATACTCTTGGTACAGATCTACAAGGGGAAGAAGCTGGAATTATAAAAGAAAGGCGCAATTGGTCAGATGTTGATCTTATTACCGCTTCTTTCGGCCAAGGGTTATCGGTTACAGCACTGCAGATGACTAGTGCCTTAGGTGTAATAGCCAACGATGGGAAACTGATGAAACCGTATCTGGTAAAGAAAATTACTACCAATGACACTGAGATAGAAATAAAACCAGAGGAAATACGAAGAGTGCTTAGTACTGATACCGCCAAGGTGATGAAAGAACTTCTTCTCTCAGCGGTAGAAGGTGGAGAAGCGAAGAATCTCATACCAAAGGGTTATCGAGTAGCGGGTAAAACAGGCACTGCTCAGGTAGCGGTTGCGGGTTCTTACGATCCATCCAAAGCAGTAGCTTCCTTTGTGGGTTTTGGCCCAGTGGAGAATCCAAAGTTTGTTGCGATCGTAAAATATGTGAATCCAACACCAATATACGGGGCAGAGACAGCAGAACCAACTTTTTTTGAGATAGTCAAGAAACTTTATCCATATTGGGGTATTACTGTAAAGTAGTTTTAAAATTTTAGTATTAGTATGTTAAAATTCTGCTGATCATGAGATGGGTAAGATTATTAGTGCCGCAAGGAGTAAAAAACGCGTATCATTATTTGCAAGCTGCAATTGCCTCCTTTATTAACGGTAATCCTTCTAAGAAACTAATCGTAATAGGTGTGACTGGAACTGATGGTAAGACCACTACTGTCAATCTTCTTTACCACATTCTAAAATCATCCGGTTATAGAGTATCAATGATTTCAACAGTTAAAGCTGTAGTCGGAGCAATCGAGTACGATACTGGATTTCACGTGACTACCCCAAATTCCTTTAAGCTACAAAATCTTATTAAGAAAATGGTTCAAGCTGGTAGTGAGATATTGATTTTAGAGGTTACCTCTCACGCACTCGATCAAAATAGAGTAGCTTTTTTGAACTTTGATCAGGCAATAATAACCAATATCTCTTATGAACATCTTGATTATCATAAGAATTATGAATCCTATGTTAGAGCCAAATCAAAACTACTAAATAACGTAAAATTTAGAATTTTAAATATGGATGATGGTTCGTTTGATTACCTCTCAAGCAAGGGAAGTGGAAAGATGATAAGTTATGGGAGAAGAGAAAAAGCAGATCTAGTTGCATCTGACGTTTCTGAAAGAGTCAGGGGTTTGCAATTCAAAATAAAGACAAAGGGTAAAAACGATGAGACTTTCGAAGTGTTTTACCCTTATATTGGTCAATTCAATGTTTATAATATTTTGGCGGTAGTTGCTTGTGCAAAAACTTTTGGTGTTGAAACTACAAAAATTAAAGAGTATCTAAAGAACTTTAAGGGGGTAGAAGGTAGGTTGGAAGAGATTGATGAAGGTCAGAATTTCGATGTGATAGTAGATTTTGCCCACACTCCAAATGCATTCTTGAACATACTGATGACATTAAAAAATAGAACTAGGAAAAATCTAATTTGTGTATTTGGATCAGCAGGCGAGCGAGATGTAAATAAAAGACCGGCTATGGGGGAGATTGCAGGTAGGGTGTGTGACTATAATATTGTTACTGGTGAAGACCCAAGATATGAGGATGTAAATAAAATTATTGAGGATATATCGATTGGCTTAAAGAGATCTGGAGGAATACAAAATCAGAATTTTTGGCTAGTTCCTGACCGAGCCCAGGCGATTAGAGAAGCAGTTCAAAATATGGCAAAAGAAGGAGATACAGTAGTAATTTTAGGTAAGGGTCATGAGAAGAGTATGAATATTGGAGGTACAGAGTATCCTTGGAGTGATCAAATGGCCGTCCGAAACGCCTTGTCATGGAGGCTTAAGAAATGAAAAATACGGCCGCCATAATTCTGGCTGGTGGTGAGGGAACCAGATTTAATGATGGAAAGCCTTCCAAAAAACCAAAAGTTCTCTACGAAGTTTCAGGTAAACCTTTAATTTCTTACAGCCTCAAGGTATTGGAAGGTATAGGGGTTGAAGAAGTAATAATAGTAGTTGGTTATAAGGGAGAGGAAATAAGAAGTGCATTAGGGAATAAATATAAATATGGAATTCAAAAAAGACCATTTGGCACTGGTGATGCTACTTTATCTGGTTTAGAAAAATTATCAAAGGAGTCACAGAACGTTATGGTACTTTATGGAGGCGATATCTATTCAGAAGAAATTCTAAAAAGTACTTTGGATACTCACCAAAAGGAAAATGCGAAGTTAACTTTTGTAACCGTCATGATAGATAACCCCACCGGATTTGGGAGGATAGTTAGAAATGAATCTGGGGCGGTCAAATCCATTGTAGAAGAAAAAGTTACCACAAAAGACCAGAAGAAAATAAAGGAAATAAATGACGGGTGTTACATTTTTGAAAGAGAATGGTTGATCAAAAATATTAACTTACTCTCAGCTTCTAAGATTAAGGAATATTTTCTTACTGATTTGGTTGAAATTGCAGTAAATAATAAAGATAAAGTATCCACTTTCACTTTAAGTGATCCCAAAGATTGGGTGGGGGTTGATTCATTTGAAGACATAGAGAAGGCTGAAAAAATGTTTAAAGGAGACTAATGGAAAAGATTCATTTTTTGGGGGTAGGAGGAGCAGGGACTTCCGCTGCCGCCGCTCTTATAAAAAAATCTGGTTTCGATATTAGTGGTTGTGATGAAGACAAAGATTCTATTTATCTTCCAGAGCTAAAAAAATTAGGAATCAGAATTGATACAACTCATAGTCCCCATCATCTATCAGATGTTACCCTAATAGTCTATTCAAGTGCGATTGATAAGGTAAATTCTCAAAATCCAGAAATTATTGAAGCTAAAAAGCGAAATATACGCAGTCTTTCAACTGAGGATTTTGTGGTGGAGTATCTAATCAAAGATAAGTTTTTAATTGCAGTAGCGGGTACCCACGGTAAATCGACTACCACGGCGATGATCGGGCAGATATTTGAAGACGCCGGACTAGACCCAACCGTTTATGTAGGTAGCATTGTGACGAAGTGGGAAGCAAACTATCGCTTTGGAGAGGGAAACTACTTTATTTTAGAGGCAGATGAATACCAAGATAAATTTTTGAAATACCATCCTAAGATAGGTGTGGTAACAAATATAGAGTACGACCATCCGGATTATTTTAAAAATGAAGAGCAAGTAATGGAGAGTTTCATAAATTTTGTGAAAGGGTTTAAGGAAGAATCAAAGCTTTTGCTTGTAGCCGATGATAAAGACAAAAATATAAAAAAGCTCACCGAAGAAACAAAGAGCCTGACGTCAATAATGAAACAATATGATCCCAAAAGTTTCGATCTAAATTTAAAGGTGATTGGGAAGCATAACTTATTAAATGCTCAGGTAGCGTCTCTGGCTGGCAAAGCAATTGGAATCGATAAATCCCAAATAAAAAAATCCCTAGATAGTTTTTTAGGTATATCACGGCGTTTTGAATTTAAAGGTGAGGTAGCCGGGGTAAAAATATTTGATGATTATGCCCACCACCCTACCGAGGTAGTGGTTACTCTATTCGCTGCAAGGGAAAAGTTCCCAAAAGAAAAAATTTGGTGTGTTTTTCAACCACACACCTACTCCCGTACCAGAGCATTATTTAGTGATTTTGTTAGTAGTTTCAAAAATGCTGACGTAGATGAGATAATTATTGTTGATATTTTTGCTTCACGGGAAAAAGATACCCTAGGAGTATCGTCATTAGAATTAGCCCAAAAAATTAAAGGTGCAAAATATATAGGAAACATTGAAGATGCGGCTACTCATCTAGTGAATAATGTTTCATCTGGAGATGTTGTTATTGTAATGGGCGCGGGAGATATTTATACGCTTTCAAAATTACTAATAAATAAATTGGAAAAACAATAATGGAAGAAGAACTTAAGGATAAGCTAGGAGCACATAGAGTTAAAATAAATGAGGATATGAAACTTCATACCAATATGAAAGTCGGTGGACCGGCGGATTTTTACTTTGAAGCAGAAAACGAAAAGGATTTAGTTGAGGCAGTTAAAAAAGCGCTTGATCTCAAGATTCACTGTACCGTAATCGGAAATGGAGCGAATGTTTTGGTTTCAGATGAAGGTATTAGAGGTTTGGTGATTGTAAACAAATCAGAAAAAATTAATTTTCTTTCAGATGGGTTAGTTGAGGTAGAATCCGGAGTAGATAACACTTCATTAATTCGTGAAGCTGCAAAAAAAGGTTTATCGGGGATGGAACGTCTTATGAAAGTGCCGGGAACAATTGGGGGAGCAGTATATATGAATGCTGGAGATACGGGAAAGAAAGAATTTTTTGGAGATTTGGTGAAGTCTGTAAAAGTGATTGATAAGAAAGGAAATATTAAAACCTTACTCAAAGATGATTGTGACTTTGCCTATCGATCTAGCCGGTTTCAAGATTCTGGAGAAGTAATTTTAAGTGTAAAAATTAAACTTGAGCAGGTTGACCCAAAGGAAATTGAGAAAAGAACACGGGATATTTTAGTGAGAAAAGCACACCACCCTGCCGGAGCAACCGTTGGATCTACTTTTAAAAACCCAGAAAATTACCACTCTGGTGAGTTGATAGAAAAAGCAGGCCTTAAAGGAAAAAAAATTGGTGGCGCCAAAATATCTGAGAAACACGCAAATTTTATAATAAATGAAGGCGATGCGACAGCCGCTGATGTTAAAAAACTAATAGATTTGATGAAAAAAACCGTGAAAGAAAAATTTGATGTAGATCTTGAAGAAGAAGTTCGATATATTGGTGAATGGTAAAACAAAAGTTCAAATAGTTAATTTTTGGATTTCTTTTGTCTAGTTTGCCAGGACGCAGAGCGCAAAGCGATCTGTTTAGATTTTGTCATTTGACATTATTATCTTTGCTATCGCATAATTAAATCAATGCCTGAGGATATACCACAAGTTCAAGTTACAACTTCCAACAAAACTTCTTGGAAAAAGATTATTTTAACAGTTTTAATTATAATTGTTGTATCAGGGTTAATTGTCGGAGCCTATTGGTTTTTCGTTCTGAATAAGGATTCAGACACATCTGATCTAACCGGCCCAGTACCAAAACCAAATGTCCCAACCGCTACAAAATCTGCAACACCTTCAACAAAAATCACAGAAACGAAACAATATTGCAGTAATGGTAAAGAGCATACGTACAAAAATGTATTTAAAATTTGCCTGCCCAAGGACTTTAAGCATTTCAAATTTAGTGATTCGAAAAACTGGGTGATGTATTCAAACGCAGCTATCCCAGAAGCCAGTGAGGTTTATGGGTTTTTGGTAGTTGAGTTTGCTGATAAGAATAGTGAAAACGAACCCACTCTTCATAGTAAGGAAAACGAGAAGAAAGTTTTAGTTGATGAAATTGAGGCTACACAAATATTAGGGAAAATATATTTAGCAGGAGTCCCTACTCCTGAAATTCCTAATCCTCCTGAAGGAACTGTGATTAGGACTATTTTTTCAAAATCGGGTCAGACATATGAAATTTTTGTCATTGCTGGTGATGTGGACGAAATTAGAGCTTACGATCAGTTAATAGAATCCTTCAAATTCCTAGATTAAAGTGTCATTCCCGCCCCGATGTCATTACCGCGAAAGCGGAAATCGGAATAAACTCTAGTGGGAATCTAGATCTTCGATCAGGTCGAGGATGACTTTTTGGAAAAAGTCAATTTGCAATCAAATGCCCCCTCCCTTAAAATTGTTTCATGGCGAAATATATAATTGAAGGTGGGGTTCCGCTTAAAGGAACGGTAAAGATACCTGGAGCCAAGAATTCTGGCTTCAAACTAATGATTGCTTCCCTTCTTTCAGATGAAAAATCAACTCTCACAAACGTCCCCTTTATCCGAGATGTTATTGCGGTTAGTAGTATTATCCAAGGATTGGGAGCAAAAGTAGAGCATCATGGAGATACGGTACAAATTAGCAATGGAATATCCAAATGGGAATTGCCTGAGGAATTTGGTTTAAAATCCAGAGCCTCCTTTATGTATCTTCCAATACTACTCCACCGTTTTAAAAAGGGAAGAGTTCCCAATCCAGTGGGAGATAAAATTGGGGAAAGACCAATAAATTGGTTTCTATCTGGATTAGAAAAGATGGGCGCGACTATAAATATAGAAGGAAATATGATTGAGGCATCAGCCAAAAACGGATTAACCGGAATCAACTATAAATTTCCCAAAAATTCACACACCGGTACAGAAGCACTAATTATGGCCGCTGTATTGGCAAAGGGCAAAACCACTTTGGAAAATGCCGCTGCCGAACCAGAAACAGAGGACCTAGTCTCGTATCTTATCCAGATGGGAGCAAAGATAAAAAGAGTAAAGCCTAGGGTTTTAGAGATTGATGGAGTAACTTCCCTAAAGGGAGATACCCATGAGGTGATGACAGATAGAAATGAAGTAGTTACCTTTGGGTGTATGGCACTAGGAACAAATGGAGACGTGAAAATCGAAAATGTAAATCTAGATCATCTTACTTTATTCCTTTCGAAAGTAAAATCAGCCGAAGGCGGAATTGAAAAAGGAAATAATACTCTTAGAATATATTCGAAAGGAGTACTTAAGCCCACTTTCGTTCAAACTGGACCATACCCAGCTTTCATGACCGATTGGCAAAGCCAGTGGGCGGCACTCATGACCCAAGCAAATGGAGTCTCAGTAATTTATGAAAATGTATTTGAAAATAGATTTGAATATGTGAAATCTCTTCAAAAGATGGGGGCTAGGATAGAACCATTCAAAACATTGGTAGAAAACCCAAAAGAATTTTACAATTTTAACGCCACGAAAAAATCATTAGAACTTCCGCACGCAATAAATATCTTTGGACCAAAAGAATTGAAAGGAACAGATTTGGAAGTTAGTGATATTAGAGCGGGTGCAACGCTGGTATTTGCCGCTTTAATGGCTAATGGTAAAAGTGAAATAAATAATGTAGAGCATATAGAAAGAGGTTACGAGGGTTTGGAAGAAAGGCTTGAGAAACTTGGCGCAAAAATAAAAAGAGTAGGTTAATTCAAAATTAAAGATGGCTATAGAAAGACTTGCTTGGTGTGAAATTTCAAAAAAGGCAATAGAGCAAAACATCGTCGAAATAAAAAAATTCATTGGTCCCAATGTAAAATTGATGGCGGTTGTTAAAGGTAACGCTTATGGACACGGAGCGATTGAGGTGTCTAAAATTGCTATTGAATCAGGAGCAGAATATCTAGGTGTATCTTCATTTTTTGAAGCTAAACAATTAAGAGAGGCAGCAATTAAATCTCCAATCGTTATCTTAGGCTTTACTCCAACTGAGAATTATTACGATATGATTAATAACGATCTCACCGTAACGATACGTAGCCTGGATGTAGCTCATTCCTTAATATCTGCAGCAAGAAGGAAAAATAAAACTGTAAAGATTTGGATAAAAGTAGATACCGGGATGCACAGACTCGGTTTGAATCCAGGTGAAGTTTTGTTTTTTATAAGAAAACTTCAAGACTTACCAAATTTAGAAATTGAAGGAATCTTTACCCATTTTGCCGATTCAGATAACCTTGATTTAGCTTTTACAAAAAAACAAATACATATTTTTCAGAGATTATTAAATGAATTGGATTCAGAAGGTATAGATATTCCGATAAAATCGATGGCAAATACATCGGCAATTTTTTCTTTGCCAGAGAGCCATCTGAATCTTGTAAGATCTGGGTTAGGTCTTTATGGGTTTGATCAATCAAAAAGAAAAACTGATTTGAAACCAGCAATGACATTTAAAACAGAAATTGTCCAAATTACAGAAATTGAAAAAGGAGAGACGGTAGGCTATGCTAGAGAATTCAAGGCTGAAAGACCGACGCAGGTAGCGACAATTGCGGTGGGTTACGGGGATGGGTTTAGAAGAAGCCCAAAAAATTGGGGAGAGGTTATAGTAAATGGTCAAAAAGCCCTCTTGATTGGTCGAGTTTCCATGGATCAAGCTGCCATCGATATTACCGATTTGAAGGGTGATATCCGCCGAGGACATACAGTTACTTTAATTGGTAAAAGTGGTGATGAAGAAATAATAGTTGGGGATGTGGCAAATAAGTTGGGTACTAGTATCTACGAGGTTTTTACTAGTATATCTGCTAGAGTGAGTAGAATTTATGTCTAAAAAAATAAAAGTGGCCTTGATTTATGGTGGAAGAAGTGGAGAACATGAGGTGTCTGTACTTTCAGCGAAATCTATTTTGGGTGCAATCGATAAGAAAAAATACGATGTTGTTGAGATTTTTATAAACAAAAAAGGCCAGTGGCAGATTGGGTTTGATAAAGAGTTAGTAGAAGGGAAAAGAGCAAAGCAAATATTCTTACCCGCAGATCCAACTGAAAAAGAACTTATCTCTGTAAAAAATAGTGGTGATTTTCCTAGGAAAGTTGATGTAATTTTTCCTGTTCTTCATGGAACATACGGAGAGGATGGGTCTGTTCAAGGGTTGTTTGAACTTGCAGGAATACCTTACGTTGGGGCCGGAGTAGCGGCATCTGCAGTCGGAATGGATAAGGTATTGATGAAGGAAATATTTGAAGGAGTGGGTCTATCAATTACGAGGTGTTTAGTTTTTCTTAGAGACCAGGTCGAAAATAATAGCGAGGAGATTATAAATAGGGTTGAAAATGAGATTGGGTATCCAGTATTTACAAAACCAGCCAATCTTGGTTCTAGTGTAGGTATTTCCAAAGCTAAAAATAGAAACGAATTACAGAGTGGTTTAATGATTGCTGCTGAATACGATCGTAAAATCCTTGTTGAAGAATCAATAAAGGAGGCAAGAGAAATAGAGGTTGCTGTACTGGGGAATGACAAACCTAAAGCATCTGTTTGTGGAGAAGTTATCCCATCCAAAGAGTTTTACGATTATGAAGATAAATATATTTTAGGAAAAACTAAAATAATAATCCCGGCCAAGTTATCAGACGAAGTTTCTGACCAAATAAGAGAAATGGCACTAAAAGCTTTTAAGTCTATTGATTGCGCTGGTATGGCTCGTGTGGATTTTCTAGTCGAGGGGAAAACAAATAAAATATTTATTTCTGAAATAAATACTATACCCGGGTTTACTAGCATAAGTATGTATCCCAAGCTTTGGGAAGCTTCTGGAGTATCTTATAAAAATTTAATTGATAAATTAATAACTCTTGCAATTGAAAGATATAGTGATAAAAGTAAAAACAAGACTACATACCCATCAAAACTTTTAACAACATAAATGAATAGTACTTTTTTGAAAAAACCTTATCATATAACTAGAAGAATTATGGCTAAATTTTGGTTACTTTCCCATCCTGGGGTAACTACCATCGGGGTGACCGGTAGTTATGGAAAGACAAATACAACGGTGGCAATAGCAAATATCCTAGGATCTAAATTTAAAACTATTCAGACAGATGTAAATTTAGATACCCTTTACAATATCCCCCTGACCATTCTCCACTTAGGAGATCATCAAAAACTTGTTCTCGAATATGGGGTAGATCAGCCAGGGGAGATGAATATTCATTTGTTTACTGCAAAACCCCAAGTTGTGGTAGTAACTGGTATTGCTCCCGTCCATGCTGATAAAGAACATTTTGGTAGTTTAGAAAAGATTATTACTGAAAAAACAAAGTTGGCCGCGGCTGTTTCAAAAAAAGGATTTGTAATACTGAATTGGGATGATCCTAATGTGCGAAGGATGAGCCAAGTTATCCAAGCTCATGTAATCTACTATGGTACAGACACAACAAATTGCGACGTATGGGCCGAGGCTATAAAAGTTGGGTTTAAGGGGACGGAATTCAATTTAGGGATTCAAGACAAGAAAATAAAAATTAGAACAAAACTTATTGGTGCGCATCATGTTCATAATATTCTTGCGGCAGCAGCAGTGGCCCTAACCCAAAAAATGACTTTGAAAGAAATTGCTTCTGCGGCTCAAAAATTGGTTCCTTTGGAAGGTAGGCTGAGCGTAGAGCCAGGGCCAAAGAACACGGTAATCTTGAATGACTCCAGAAGAGCCAATCCCGCCTCAACTATCGCTGGTTTGCAGACACTCCATGAGCTACCCGCGAAAAGAAAAGTTGCCGTAATAGGCGAGATGGGAGAGTTGGGAAGATATAGTGAAGAGGGTCATAGAGAGGTAGGTAAATTCATCGAGAATATAAAGCTTGATTATCTTGTTTGTATTGGTGAATCAACAAAGTTTATAGCTGAAGAGGCCAAAAAGTATATGAAAAAAGATAGAGTTATCTGGACCAAGGATGTATTTGAAGCGGCCGGAGTGCTGGAAACGATCCTAAAAAAAGGAGATCTTTGGTATCTCAAGGGATCTCTACTAAAGCATGTGGAGAGAATAATCCTGCTACTGGAAGGAAAAGACGTAGACCCAGACGAAACCGCCTTCAAACGATACGAGGTATATCGTTAGTATTAGTGCCTCAAGACCTGGCCTTGAAGGCTAAAACCTAAAATCAAAAATCCCAAATCCTATATCGAAAATCTAATGTTAGTCGAGGAATTTGAAGGTGGAAAGGGTTTTAATAAACACTTCCTCTGATTTTCGACTACCGTGAGCAGAAAGCTTAAACTCATAAGTATTACTTTTATGAGTCACTTGGACAGTTGTACAATAGTCGTATGGTTTACAAGGTGATTGGTAGTACTTCAATCCTTTTTCCCGGTCAATAATGATAGGGGTTGCTTCTCCGATAGGTTTCCCTAATTCCCCTTCTAGTCCTACAACAATAATAGATATTAATGAGATGCCTTCAATTGATTTTTTAGACTTTTCAAAGTCTTTTTCATTTAAGAAAATCCAAATTGGTCTGCTTGTTCCTCCAGATGGTGCATCTGTAGAAATCCAATTCGGGGGTGTTTTTATTGAGTACTTGTGAAAATCATTTAGAAAAACCTTCCAATCTGCGGTTTCGTCTTTTTGGGTTGAAGGGGTTGCAGAAGGTGTAGCAGTAGTAACATTTGGTTTTGGTACTGGTCCAGTCAAGTCTGAAGTATCAGATGATTTGTTTAAAACAAAGAACCAGTACACCCCGGCGATAAGTCCAGTAGCCACAAGAATTATTATTACTGTCAATCCAATCTTTTTCCAGGAAGTTTTATTTGAGGTTGTAACTTGGGGTTGTGGTACAGACTGTTGTATTTCCTCAGGCATTGTAATAATTATAAACTTTAAATCTTCTAATATCAACTTTCTTTGACTCGTTTGCTTGCAAGCTAGGCAAGTGGTAAAATAGCTTCCACAATGTCAAATATATTGTTGGTCTTACTTGTTTCTTTCGCGGTTACTTTTGTTCTCGCGATTCCATTCATAAATCTTCTCTACAAGTTGAAATTCCAACGCCAGAAAGAGCAACAGAAAGATATTTTTGGGGTGATAACTTCGATTGTCAACAGACTTCATGGTTGGAAAGTGGGTACACCAAATGCCGGTGGAATTTTGATTATTTTGGTTAGCATACTTCTCTCGGCAATTTTTTATAAAATCGTGCCGGGATACGATATTCGTACCAAACTTTACGGAGTGAATTGGGTTGCGGTTAGTTTGTATTTAACACTTATTCTGTTTGGATTACTAGGCCTTTATGATGATGTCCGAAAATTTTACGGTCTAGCCTTATCTGGTGCATGGGGTCTAAGACTGAGATATAAATTTATCATTCAGTGGGTGTTTGCCTTGTTTATTGCTTGGATTTTATATTCAAAACTTGGTTATTCTTCAGTTCACGTTCCCATTTTAAATTCAGATCTAGAATTAGGATCACTTTATATCTTATTCGCTGCTTTTGTGATTGTGGCTACTTCAAACGCCGTAAACATAACTGATGGGCTTGATGGTTTAGCGGTAGGTCTGACCACCATTGCTCTGGTGGTTTTTTGGGTTTTGGCCTCTTCTGTAGGTATGGTTGATACCACCTTGTTTATTTCGGTGATGATAGGCTCTCTCTTGGCATTTTTGTACTTTAATATTTTCCCAGCACGTGTTTGGCTTGGGGATACCGGTGCCCTTTCCCTTGGGGCAATGTTGGCTGTTTTGGCCCTTCTCTTGAATGCATCGCTGATTTTACCTTTCGTAGGATTTGTTTTTATTATAGAAACATTATCATCACTACTTCAGTGGGCTTCAAAAGTTTTCAGAGGTGGAAAAAAGATTTTTATAGTAGCACCAATTCATCATCACTTCGAAGCGAAGGGGTGGGACGAGACTAAAGTTACGATGAGATTTTGGCTTGCCGGAGCAATCTTTGCTTTTATTGGTTTATTTGTAGCCTTTTTTGGCTCATGATAAAGCAGGGTAATGGTTTTTACATATTTAAAAATTTTTCTTTGCACCCTTCGGTGGCAACTTTAGTATCCACTAAAGTATCTGGTAATTCTCTTCCTCTAAAAAATAAGGATTTTAGACCTAAAGATAAAGGATTGAAAGGGGAAATGGCTGTTATAATTGGACTAAAGTAAAGTTGGGATGAATGTAAATTTTGACGGTAAAAAAGTTGGAATAATTGGTTTAGGGGTGGAGGGATTATCCTCTTTAAAATTTTATAAATCTCACGGTGCCGAAGTATCTGTTCGCGAAATTAAGGAGGAGAGTCAATTAGATAAAGAAGTTTTACGAGAAGCAAGAAATTACACTTCCGATTTTCTTTTCGGGAAAGATTATTTAACTAACTTATTAATTTTTGACATTATCGTGCGTTCTCCAGGCGTTCGTCCGGATTTACCGCAGCTTCTAGAGGCAACTAGAGAAGGTATAAGACTGACTAGCAATATGAAAGCGTTTCTAGATATTTCCCCGGCAAAAATAATTGGTGTTACTGGTACCAAAGGTAAAGGTACGACTACTACTTTAATCAGCGAAATGCTAAAAAAATCAGGGGATAGAGCGTTTGTGGGAGGAAATATTGGTATACCTCCTTTGGATTTGATTGATCAGTTATCGAGAGATGATTGGATAGTTCTGGAAATGTCTAGCTTTCAGCTGATCGACATGCAAAAGAGTCCTAAAATTGCAGTTGTTTTGATGGTTACCACCGAACACCTAGATTGGCATAAAAGTACCCAGGAGTATATTAAAGCTAAGGCAAATATAGTCTCACACCAAAACCAAGAAGATTTTGCAATAATTAATGTAGATCATCCGGGATCTTCAGGATTAATTGATAAAACTAACGCCAAAAAGATACTTGTAAGTTTATTCAAGGAACAAAACCCTGGTGTTTATCTAAAGAATGAAATAATTGTAAGAAATGTTTCAGGGAAGGTTGAAGAGATCTTACCTGTAAAAGAGGTTTTCTTAAGAGGTAGGCATAATATCGAAAATATAGCTGCGGCGGCGGCTGCAGTCTCTATTGCAGGTGTTGGTGTAGATGAAATAGCTCAGGTTGCAAGAGAATTTAAAGGATTGGAACACAGGCTGGAATTTGTTCAAGACGTGAACGGAATAAAATATTACAATGATTCCTTCTCGACTACCCCAGAAACAGCAATTGCGGCGATAAAAAGTTTTACAGAACCTTTAGTTGTTATTTTAGGAGGTAGCGATAAGGGATCCGATTATTCTGAACTTGGTAAAGAAATAAATTTAGCCACTAATATTAAAAGTATAATATTGGTTGGACAAACAGCCGAAAAAATTTCAAAGTCCTTTGATAGGTTTGGAAAATATAAGGATAGGGTTTTTGAGGGCCAAAAAACTATGCAGGAAATAGTAGCGAAAGCAAATTCTATGTCTTCATCTGGAGATGTGATCTTACTTTCCCCGGCCAGTGCGAGTTTTGGGATGTTTAAAAACTATAAGGAAAGGGGAAATTTATTTAAAAAAGAAGTAAGGAGCCTTTCCTTGCGTCCTTCGGACTAAAAGACCGCGGAGAACAGTTTAAAAATACAGTAAATTCTATCAATTAATTACCTGCGGTCTTTGTGATTACTTCGTAGTCTAAAAGATCGGGGGTTATTGGTTCAAGTCGGTTGTTAATTAATTAGTAAGGATGGCAAGAAATATTATTCTAATATATCGGTATAACGGAATAGTTTACATTACTTAAGAATTTTTGGTAAAATTTAAGTATGGACGAAACAGGTTTTGGGAATCAGACTCAACAACCCAAAATGCAACCTCAAGTGCAGACAGTGTCTGTAAAGAAAATATCTTGGTCTAAAGTCATAATAACTGTATTGGTAATTATCGTAGTAACCGCAGTTATTGCTGGAGCATACTGGTTTTTTATTCTAAATAAAGACTCTGACACTTCAGATTTGACTGGACCAGTACCAAAATCAAATGTTACTACTGCTACACCTTCTGCAACCCCATCAACTCAAAAAGACGATATATCTGATTGGAGAACTTATAAATCAGGTGAGTTTATCTTTAAATATCCCCCGAATTGGAAGTTGCAAAAAGAAGATCTAACTAATAATGATCTTAGGCTTAATAGTCCCAATATAGAAGCTGATATAGAAAATGTTATTAATGTTAAAAAAGGAAGCATGATTAGGTTCTTCCCAAGTGAGGAATACACATCTAATAAGACTTTGTTACAGTATGTTAAAGACAAGTTTAAAACTGAATTAGAGCAAAAAGTAGCGATTACTACAAGTACAAATTTAGGTGGAGAGGGCGCAGTAAGATTAGATTCGAAACTTGGGGTTTACGGCACGTCTGCTAGCGATTTTATTTCCAGCACTATTTATATAGTTAACAATGACAAGTTATACAAGATAACTCGACTTTACCTTCCAGGAAAACAATCCGAACATAAAGACACATTCAATCAAATCCTCTCAACTTTCAAATTCCTCGACTAACCCTTTCCTTCGATAAACGGGGAATAAACTTTGTGTTTAATTGAATCCCATCTTTGGTTCATAGTATAATTAAAAACAACGTTTTGCATTTTTAATTTAACGTAGCCTGCCCATGATAAAAAAGTCTTTTACACATAGACCCGATATTGTTTTACTTTTCACAAGTATAGCGCTGCTTTTGTTTGGACTGTTGATGGTTTACAATGCTTCTCCTGTCACTGCTTTGAGAGATTTTGGGGATCCTTTTTATCTCGCCAGATTACAAGTAATATGGGCTGGTGTGGCTGCTATTGCTGGATTTATAGCGTACAAAATAAATTATAAGATATTAGAAAAATTTGCATCCTTATTTATTATAATAGCGATTGGATTCTTGTTGGCTGTTTTTATACCGGGATTAGGGGTTGAGATTTATGGGGCAAAAAGATGGATTAGTGTTGGGGGGTTTTTCTCTATCCAGCCAGCAGAACTAGTAAAGTTAGCCTACATAATTTATCTAGCTAGCTGGCTATCGAAAAAAGTAAAGCTTGCTCCTTTTATATTTATTACTCTTTTAATTTCTGCGATTATTCTTTTTCAGAGGGATCTTGGTACAACAATAGTTATTTCAGCAACAGGGCTAATAATCTACTTTTTAGCAGAAGCACCTATTAAACATTTTTTCACTTTAATCCCAGCTGGATTTTTGACGGTAGCTGTTTTTATTTTAGGATCTGATTATAGAAGGGCGCGACTTATGAGCTTTTTGGATCCTACAACAGATACTCAAGGAGGCGCGTACCATATTAATCAGATACTAATTGCACTAGGGTCTGGTGGGCTATTTGGGGTAGGATTAGGTCAATCGAGGCAGAAATATGGATATATCCCGGAAGTTACGACAGATTCTATATTCGCTGTTGTAGGCAACGAGCTTGGTTTTATAGGAACTACAATATTAATTATACTTTTCTTAGTCATTGTATTAAGAGGTATAAAAATTGCTCAGCAGACTAATGATAAGTTTGGAAAACTTTTAGCGGCAGGGATAGCTTCGTGGTTGGGTATACAGACAGTTATCAATATCGCGGGGATGGTGGCGCTACTTCCACTTACAGGAGTGCCCCTCCCTTTTCTTTCATATGGAGGCAGTTCATTAGTGTCTACTGTTGTTGGAGTCGCCATTTTATTAAATATTTCCAGATTTACTACGAAAAATATAAAATGATAGTTTTTCCTGTTACAATATATTTATGTCTATAAATACATTGCTTGCTCTGCAAACAAATATCCAATGAAAATCGCAGTTACAGGAGGACATTTAACACCGGCTCTTGCAGTTATTGAGGAGCTAAAGAAAATTTCAGGGTTAACAATAATCTACATTGGTAGGGCTAACTCGGCAGAAGGGGATAAATCTCCAAGCGCTGAATCAGTGGTTATCCCAAATCTAGGATTAAAATTTTATGCAATATCTACAGGTAGATTACAAAGAAGATTTAGTATCCACACTATTCCCAGTATTGGTCGTATCCCTTTTGGAATGATCCAATCTCTGGCAATATTGTCGAAGGAAAGACCAAATATAATTGTTTCTTTTGGTAGTTACGTCGCTTTTCCCGTTGTTTTAGCAGGATGGGTATTAGGTATACCATCAATTTCGCATGAGCAAACAATTTCATCCGGATTGGCGAATAAGATGATAGCTCCGTTTGCCAAGAAAATAGCGTTGGCCTGGGAAGAATCAAAGAAGAATTTTCCAGAGGGTAAGGCAGTTGTTGTTGGTAATCCTATTCGAAAAGAAATACTAAATATGAAAAAAATAAGATCTACAAGGCCCGTTATTTTTATAACCGGCGGAAATCAAGGCGCCCATGTTATCAATGATGCTGTTTCTGGAGTGTTAAATGAACTTTTGGAAGAATATGAAATTATACATCAAACCGGAGGAAGTGAAGTATATAAAGATTATGAAAGACTAAAGTCATCCGTTTCTCAACTTCCAAAGAGGTTAAGAAACCGGTATAAGGTTTCAAAATGGCTAAATACTAATGAGTTGGTGAAGGTGTTGGCCCGTACCAGTTTAATTGTGGGTAGATCTGGTGCCAATACGGTTAGTGAGGTGGCTGCTTTGAAAATACCGGCAATTTTCATACCAATTCCCTGGTCTGCCGGAAACGAACAAACTATGAATGCAAAGGTTCTTCAAGGGACTGGAGCAGCTGTTATTCTACCTGAAGATAGGCTTACCCCAAAAAGATTATTAAATACGATTGATCATATAATTAAAAATTATGTTTCCTTTAAGGAAAAGGCAAGAAAATCTAAAACGGCTATAAATAAGAACGCCGCACGAGATTTTGTAGTAGAAATTAAAAAGTTGGTTAGTGATGATATTTGGTAATCACAAGAGAAACTTTAAAAAAAGTACCTTTGCCAGTAATAAGGTTGAACTAAGCAAACCCAACACAAAAGTAAGAAGAATCCTTCTTTTTTTTGAAATTATTTTAGTGGCGCTAGTCCTAGCAGGAACTACTTTTGGTTTAGTAAGAGTATTTGAGTTTTCTCCAGTACAATTTTTTGAAAAAAATTTATCGCATCTGGTGCCAAAAAACCCAGTGGATACTTCAAAAGCTAAACCAAAAGACAAGCAAGGTATTTTGATAGAGTCTCTACCGGAAGAAGTGTTTGCATTCAAGGAGAAGAAGGCAGAGACCAAAGACTATGTTTCGTTAGTATCAAAACAAGGTACCACTGCTATATTTTCGCTTAGTAAAGATTTGGATGAACAGCTAGCTACTTTACAAAATCTTCTGATTAAGGCTAAAATAAATAATAAGAAGGTAGAGAAATTAGATCTAAGATTTGATAAAATTATTGTTGTGTACGGTAAATAATATTGACTGCCCAAATCACTAATGGGTGGAGTTTGGAGTGAAAATTGGCAAAGGAAAGAATTTTAGTTGGAATAGACGTAGGATCCTCCAAAATAACTACAGTTGTAGCTTCATATAGTCAGGATAATACTCCTACTGTGATAGGAGTAGCTACCGTTCCTTCAAAAGGTATCCGTAAAGGTCAGGTAGTAGATATAGATGAGGCTGTAAGTGCTATGTCCGCGTGTTTAGAACAGGCGGAACGTATGGCTGGGGTTACCATTGGCAGTGCTTTTGTGAGCGTTGGCGGCTCTCATATAAATTCAATTAATTCTCGAGGGGTTGTGGCGGTGGCTGGTGGTGAAAATGAAATTACCCAAGAGGACGTTCAGAGAGTAACCGAAGCCGCTCGGGCTATTTCCATACCTTCGAGTCGCGAAATAATTCACGTTATCCCTAGGGACTTTGTCGTGGATTCCCAAGAAGGGATAAAGGATCCTGTTGGTATGACTGGAGTAAGACTTGAGGTAGAAACCCATATTATTTCTGGTGCGGCAACGTCGATGAGAAATTTAGTGAAGTGTGTCCAACAAGTAGGAGTGGACGTGGAAGGGTTGGTATTTTCTGGAGTCTCAGCTTCTGAATCTACCCTCACTGATACCGAGAGAGAGTTGGGTGTAGCACTGATAGATATAGGTGGAGGCACGACAGACGTTACCCTTTTTATAGAAGGAGCTATTTCTCATTCAGTGGTGATACCAATTGGTGGAAAAAACATCACCAACGATTTAGCCATAGGTCTTAGAAGTTCCTTAGAGGTAGCCGAAAAAATAAAAGTATCTTTATCCGAGCAAAAAAAGAAGATGGTAGGTGGGGATGAGAGGGAAAATAAAGAAAGAAGTGATGTTTTAGATATTTCAAAGCTTGGTATAAATGAAGATTTAGGTACATTATCCAAGAAAACTCTTCTCGATGGAATAATTAAGCCAAGACTCACAGAAATATTTACTCTTATTGGGATGGAAATTAAGCGTTCCGGTTATGCTGGTCTTCTGCCATCTGGTCTTGTTATCACCGGTGGTGGGGCAAAAACAATTGGAATAGAGTCTATTGGTAAGGATGTTCTTCGTATGCCGGTCCGTGTAGCCGAACCAACTGGTGTAAGTGGAATAATTGATGAGGTTTCGTCCCCAGAATTTGCATCGTCTATAGGTTTGATTCTTTACGGAACGAAGGTGAGTGAAGAGTCTTCCGGAATTAGCTTGCCATCTATAAGAGGCGGCTTTAATATCACCGGTTTTCTCAAACGCTTACTCACCTGGGTTCGCTCGTTTCTTCCCTAAAATCATTGCGCTAAATTGACAAACGTGATAGATTAGTTGTACTCTTTTTTAGCAGTAGGTAACACCGATTTATGCTAATTAAACCAGAAGTAAATCGCTTCGCAAAGATAAAAGTTATTGGTATTGGTGGAGGAGGTTGTAATGCTCTTAATTCGATGATCAATCTCCAACAAATTCAGGGTGTAGACTTTATTGGTGTGAATACAGATGCCCAAGCCCTGCTAACTTGTCAAGCCCCGACAAAAGTCCAAATAGGTGAACAATTAACTAAGGGATTAGGTTCTGGTGGAGATCCTGAGGTTGGCCGGAAAGCGGCGGAGGAATCCACCGAGAAGCTAATGGAAGTAGTGGGAGATGCAGACATGGTATTTATCACCTCTGGTATGGGGGGTGGCACTGGTACTGGAGCTTCTGCCATAATTGCTGAAGCGGCCAGAAAAAGTGGAGCCCTAACGGTTGCCGTGGTTACCAAACCATTTGCTTTTGAAGGTACACAAAGAAGAATAACTTCAGAGGAAGGAGTCGAATCTTTGAAAGGAAAGGTAGACACAATGATAGTTATTCCCAACCAAAGGCTTTTGGATGTGGTGGATAAAAAAATGTCTCTTCTAGAGGCATTTAAAGTTGCTGATTCTGTACTTGGCCAGGGGGTTCAAGGAATTTCCGATATAATAGTAATGCCTGGACTTATAAACGTAGATTTTGCTGATGTTCGGACAGTCATGACCGATGCCGGTAGTGCCCTTATGGGTATAGGATTTGGTACCGGAGAAGGCAAAGCGTCTTCTGCCGCCCGTTCCGCCATAGCCTCACCTCTTCTTGAAGTTTCTATTGAAGGAGCACGGGGAATACTATTCAATGTTACCGGTGGACCAGATCTTTCCATGTTTGAAGTAGACGAAGCGGCAAAAATCATATCCTCTGCTGCCAATTCTGATGCAAACATTATTTTTGGCGCTGCAATTGATGACAATATGGTAGACCAAGTGAAGATAACGGTTATAGCTACCGGATTTTCTGAAGAAAAGATTCGGTCTGTAGAGGCTAAAGAAGCAGCCGATGCGCTTACAACAGATTCTGGAGATAGTGGGGCTATGGAGTTGGAGGACAAAAAAGAGGAAGAAGACGAATACGACATCCCCGCATTTATGCGACAACGCTAAAGTTTCAGGTTCACCCCCATACTCCTACTACTTTTATAGTCTCAAGAATATCAAGTAATTTCGACAAGGGAGAATTGAGTTCAAATGACTTTACTTACCAAACATTTCCATCCTATCCTTTTTCAAAATTTCAAATATGCGATGTTCAGTCTCTCGACTTTTCTCTTGTGGTTCACATAGTAAAGAGACTTTGTCGACATTTAATTTTATCGTTGTTTCCTTTTGAGTTTTATTATAGAAGTAAGAATTACCTGAGGTTGAGAATATATAATAAACTTCATCTTTCTCCGACTTTACCCTACACAGTGAAAAATGAGTATCACTAAATCCAAATTGTTTATAAGTAAAGGAAATGGGTGACCTGAGAGCTAATGCATCTTGAACCCCGGCTCTTTGAGCGCCTAGTATCTCACTTGATAGCACCACGATTAGAAGAACTAGGTATAATAACTTATACCTCACAAGTATACTTTTGACCTGGGATAAGTTTATTACAAATTTTTTACGCCATAAAATTTCAATCACGAATGGAAAACTGATGACGAAAGCAATAAAGAGCCCTCGTTCAAAAAACAAATACTGTAATTCATTAATAATACCAAACCTGAAAGCTAATTCACGAACAACAGGCAAAAAAATTGCAGATAAAATAAGTACAAAGGAAAATGTCACACGAATACGTGAAGATACGAAAATGCTCTTTTTAAACTTCTCCATGTAAGTAACCCAATATTTGTGATGACAAGGAAGTATACAATTCCAACCAAAATTCCAGGCCAGTGCCACGATGTCTTGAATAAAATTCCTCTAAACACGTAAGATGAGAGAAGGGCGGTAAAAGGTAAACCGAATTCAATTTCCAAAATACTAATGCCAAAAGCCTGAAGATAGCCCGTCATATAAAGAAAGCCTGCTAGTGTAGTCCATGCATAAGTTATAATTAAGTATGCTGTAAGATTTTTGATTGACATACTGGTTTATTATTGGTGGACTAAATAATAGTCACAATCTTGGTTCAAGTCAAACGATTGGTGCTCATCTTTAAAACTAAGTAACCTTTAAGTACAGTTCATAACTAGCAATATTAAACCCATTGTATGTGCATTTACAGCTATAGGACTAAACTAATCCCCACAATCCTCATTTAGCCTCAAAACCACGTCGCCCATTCACCATTGTGCGACATAACTTTCATTTTTATAAGTGGTATAATCAGGACAAATCGGAAGAGTACCCTTAGCAAAACCAACGCTATAGAGGAGGTCAAAACATGAGAAAGGACTCGTGGTTGTGGTTTCTTGCGTGGGTGATTACCTATGCCTGTGTGGAAGGAGTAGCTATCTACGTCCTTCAATACTCCAGTAGAGCTGCCTACTTGGTGCTTACGCTCGGACTCGTTCTCTTCGTGCTGAGAGGGTGGAGGTACAGCAGGAGAAACGGAACTTCAACACAGACCTAGGAGGTGAGAGATGGGGATTGAGGTCATAATCTTACTGGTGCTAACAACTGTTGCTTTGTATGCTCTGTTTCTGATAGAGCAGTCCGAACCAGCTTCTCGGCGTTGCAACATGTGCCAAGCCTTTGTGGGCTACGATTTCTGCACTCTTTGTGACGGCAATGGGGAATGTGACCATAAGAAGACAACCTATGTCCTCATACTGCCCATACCAATAAGTGCAGTTCGTTGCACCGACTGTAGAGGAAAGATAAGTGGCGGGCGGAGAGTACTCATAATCGGAAGAAGGAAAAGAAAAGCGATTCTCGCAAGGTAGCTGGTATAGAAAAGGTTAGGAGGTGAAACTTGAACGAAGTGTACGAGGACGAACAGTACTACTACGGTGGGGAGCCAATCAACACCCGCCTGATGCGTGCGACCTCGTGTACAAAACACGGCAGGTCGGGTCACAACGGTCTGTGTGTGGTAGCCTCAAAGC
>JACZRW010000049.1 GCA_022574495.1 Patescibacteria group bacterium
CTTAATTTAATACCGGAAGAGCAGCAAAAGCTTAAATCAAGAAAAATAAAGATTGTTGTAATAGTAATTTCTGCCGTAGTTATTTCCTTACAGATTGGGGTGTTTGTGGTAGCGCAAGGTCTAGTGTTGAGCGAACAAAATACCCAAAATAATCTTGAAGAGGAACTTGTTTTAAAAAATAGAGAGTGGGAAAAAGTTGCTTCTCCTGCGGCATCAGTACAGACAATTAAAAGTAAATTAGCTACCAACCAAAAATTTTCCTCAGAACACCCAGAGCCCAAAATATTTATTGATAAGATCCGCAGTTTTATACCTCAAGGAATTGTTCTGTTAGATATTTCCGTTAATAAAACCGGGGATTCGGTGATGAGTGGTACTGCTCTTGAACCTGACGTAATCTACCAATTCCTTAACGTTCTAAACGCTGAAAAGACTACATTTAGCAAACCCGTTTTGAATTCAATAAATAAAAATGATAGTGGTGGATATAACTTTATCGTAGAGGTTATCGTAAAATGAAAGTTTTAAAGAAATTTTTTTCCAAAACATCGGTTTTCGTAGCCTTATCTATTATACTTGTAATTATCGCAACGGTATTAATCTCCTATTTTCTTGTGTATCCCAGAGTGCTTCAATTTCTTGAATTAAGAGTGGTGAATTTAAGTACTAGCCTTGAAGTTGATGAGTTGTCCAAGAGTATCCAGGCAGCATCATCACTGGATATACAAGAAGTAGCAGCATTTTTATCAGTTATAAACGAACTAATTCCAGTAGAGGAGGACACCCTGAGATTTTTAACCCTCAATGAGATTATAGCTGAAGCTTCAGGTGTGAAGATTAAATCAGTTGGGGTGAATACTCAAACAATAAAAGCCGGCGTTCCATCCTCTGGATCTACCACTCCTACAGAGGTTAGTAGTGCAAATAGTTATCAAGTGACCATTACGGTAAGTGGAGATTTTACAAAGCTAATCATTTATTCTTCAAATCTTTTAATAGCAGATAGACTTATTGGTTTGAGCGAAATCAAATTTAATGGTGTGGGTGGGGATATTACCGCTATTTTGACAGTGGAACTTCCCACGGGTAAGGAAGTACCAGCGAGTCCTAGTGCAATAGTGAAATTGACTCAGCAGGAAAAAGATAAAATAGCATCGATATTAGAGGGCTTTAAATTTTCGGCCGAACCTGCCAAAAATCCTCTCGGCCAAACCGACCCATTTAAATAACACCCTTTCGGATGACTTTTTCTTACTCCGGTTTCAATATAACAGGAAGTACAAAGCGTCGATACGAGAGGGCCCAAATTTGCCTTTTAGCTACGTTATAGGTAAAATTTATATATATGTCAGAAATTCCTGTCCCGGAGGAAGTTATAAACGCAGCAAATATTCAACCAGAGGAACCCCCAAAACCCGAGCCTAAAATGATCAACGAGATTAAAAAACCAGAGTTAAAAGAAGATTTACCTAAGGAGACAGATGACCCAAAGGAATTTATGGACAGATTTAGACAGACTCGAGAGTATCAAGATGGTCTGGCTGAAAGAAAAGTTGAAACACGAGAAAGAAACCCTGATCTTGACGATGAGCGTATCGAAAAAGCCTACTTAAAATCTGATAAAGCAAAAGACGCTTTTCACCATTTGTACCAAAATGATTTTAAGATTACCTACGACTCTGAGAAATATTCATCAGAATTTAAAGTAGCGTTGGCTGGTTATTTCCGTATGACTAAGAGCAATGTGACCAGAGAAAGGTTGATGAGATTTGAAACTCGAGATGATCTTCTGAATGCCGAAAATCAAAGAATGAGATTACACGACGAAGCAGCAGAGCAACTGGTGGTAGATGGTGCTATGCCAAACTTTCGTCTTGCCCGAGTGTATGTCCATTTCTTAACAGTAAGTGAGGGACTTGATAGTTATTCACCAGGGCGCGATGAGTACCGCATAAAAGTCAGAGGTAGGTAAAAATATCCCAACCCTCAAATTTGCCTTTCAATTGTTGAGGAAACTTTTTAAGAAAAATTTAGGTTCTCTCTAAGCTAGAGATTCTTTCATCGTGGTCTGTTACTTTTTCTCGAATTTGGGTGACATCGGTACGTAGCTCAAGCGCTGTTTTTATATCACGCTCTATCTTTAAGGTTGAAGAGGTGTTGATACGAAGTTCTCCTTCCAACTTCTTTTGACTAGTTTCTAAAGGTTTTAACAAATTCTTGATTTCTTTTAAGTCATTTTTGGTGAGCATTTGCCATTTCCTTTCGGGGAAGTTGGTCTTCAAGTTGATTGGCATGGAATCAATTTAACACCCCAAAATTTGGAAAACAAGGTAGTAATTTTACCTATTTACCAAACAAGTAAATATTGGTATTTTTCTAACCTTCAAAACCTGTCCGCAGAAGCCTTAGCGAAGGTGGATTTGCCTTTCAGGGAAGAAAAAGATAGCATTTTTCAAAAAAATGCTGTGAGCTTCGCTCTAAGAATTCTAGATTTGATTTAAATCTCAGAAAAAAGTAGAATTTGGTCGTGAAAGGTTTTACAGAAAAAATTAAGATTGAAGTTAAGAAAAAGTCGATGTTCCAATGTTGTAGATGTCATCAGATGAGTGTTGACGTTCATCACATAGTTCCCCAACATCAAAAAGGTCCTAGCACAATAGAAAATGCAGCACCTCTATGTCAAAACTGCCATGCCCAATTTGGTGACAATCCAAGTAAGAGAAAAGAAATAAAACAAATGCGTGATAATTGGTATGAAGTAGTCGAGAAAATGTACTCGCCTCCAAACGTTTTAGCCCCCCTAGTAGAAAAGTTGAACACTAACATCGAAGAACTAAAAGATGATCAACGAAGTAAAAGGGCTGATATAAGCGAAATAAAAACAACTCTAAAATAAATATCAGATAAAGTTATTGATAGTATTACTCCTGGTACAGCTTCAGTTACGGCCTCCAATATTGTTAAGGCATCTGGAGCGTCCTTATCCGATATTGATGTTAACTCCTTTCCTAAAATGATGGTGTGTATGGAATGTGGAGAGCCTTCAATAGTAGGAGAGGAAGGCGATCCAATGTGTATGGAATGTGGAGAACCTCTCTATCACTAATATCCTGAGCTTCATTTTGCTTAGTGTTCCTAGTTAAAATTTTTCGGAATTAATCAACGAAAGTCAGAGCCTTGAGGATTTATGATACTTAAGAAACTGAGCTTAATTTTTTTGACAATATTCTTGCTTTTGTTCATAATGTAGTTAATGCCTGATCCACAAAATACTCAAGCAGCCTTGCCAGCAAATGACAATCTGCAAGCGGTTTCTCAACCATCAGCGCTGCCAGCTCCACCTTCCAATGCTTCTTCTGAGCCTTTGATCCCGGCTTCAATGTCGGGATCTTCCGGACAAAATACTTCTGGAATGGGGAGTGGCGCTCAACTTCCACCAGGTATTGATGGTTGGGGTTGGGGACCGTTTTTATTAAATTGGATATGGGCAATTGGAAATGGTGTTTGGATTGGCTTATTGGCTTTAGTACCATACGTTGGTTTTGTAATGGCAATAATATTAGGCATTAAGGGGAGAGAATGGGCTTGGCAAAAGAAGAAGTGGGGTAGTGTAGAGCACTTCAACAGGGTTCAACACAAATGGTCTATAGCTGGCCTTATAGTGGCTGCCTTTTCTCTGCTGGTAATTCCGATTATTTTGGTTTTAATAGTTATTGTTGCGATTAATCCTGTGGGGAGGCTTAATCAGGCAGAGAGCGATAATCTTACTAATTCAGAGGTAAGATCGGTTGGTTCTGCTGTATATGATTGTATAACAGACCAGATATCTAAAGGGACTCCTGCAAACACAATCTATTCTGATATAGAATTGGATTTAGTAACCGGAAAGGGAGGGTGTGCGAACTCGACGAATTTAATTAATGGCGATTATCTCTCAACTTTTCCGTCTGGGGTTGAAATAGCAAGTACAAATGTTAAGGTTTGTGTTTATAAAGCAACTTCTGGATCATCTTCTGATTATGCTAGCTACGATTCGAGTGAAGGGATAGTAGCCACTGTTCCCAACGGAACCTCTGATTGTATTTGAATCCTCAAACCCAGATTATACAACAAAAGTTGAAGCTTTACCCGCTTTTAGCCCACGAAGTGGTCGCAGAGCGCGAAGTGATCTTCATGGACTTATCACAGAAACCAAACCTGCTTCAAGTATAAAAAGTTTTAGCCTAAATATGAAAAGACCCGCCAAGCTCTAGTGTTGTCCAGAGCTTGGCGGGTAGTCGAGTTCGGTGATGTGCGTCGGGCTACATGACCTACGGGTCCGGCCCAGCGATGATCTCTCCCTGCTGGACAGTGCCGGTACGACGCCGCTCATCGGTAACGGGTTGGCCATCCACTAGAACGGTGCTGGTCAGACCCGTCGACGTTGCGGCTTCGAGGACAGGCTTCACCTCGGCGTAAGGCAGCCCAACTAGAGGGAGCCCGCCTTCACTGAGGACCTTGGTGCACTGTTCGTTTAGGATCTGATAGTGCGTAAAAGCGGTGACGAAGAGGCTGTCCCCATCACATACCTTCACCCGTGATGTGGTAGGCACGGACCTCTTGAAGCGGCCGTTGACGACCACTCGATCGAGACCCTCTGGCACCTCAGGTGCGTGGCCCAGGGCTTGAGCGACAGTAAGCCCTTCCGGCACCACCATGTCACCGTAGTCACGATCACCGATCCGCAGCGTGATCGTGATGGTTCTAACAGGAGCCCCTCCGACATCGGTTGCCGCTGGTTGTTCGGCTACTGCTGTTTCCAAGAACTTCTCCTTCCCTAGTAGACTCTTATCCGTTTTTTCGGCTGTTCTTAGATACCTCCTTCCGTTTATTCTTCCAGCCCGAAATTACTTGTACATTCTAGATTTTCCTTACTTGTTTGTCAATAAAATCAAAGGACCGCCTTAACTTGAAAATTGGAGTTGTTGGTTTGAAAATTATTCAATGAAAGTCAAAGCCTTACCGGCTTTTAGACCGCGAAGTGGTCGTAGGTTGCTTCTAGCAACCTATTCGAACGGCCAGTTCAGTTTATTCTACAAAAGTCAAAGCTTTTCCAGCTTTGTTAGCACGTCCCGTCCTACCGATACGGTGGACGTAGTCGTCGTAAGTCTCTGGAAGATCGTAGTTTATCACGTGAGAGACGTTATCAATATCCAAGCCTCGAGAGGCTACATCAGTAGCCAGAAGGATTTTGATCTCATCATTTTTAAATTTTTTGAGTATCTTCTGTCTTTGAGATTGACTTCTATTCCCGTGTAGGGAACCTACTTTAAATCCTCTCTGGGTTAGTAATCTATCCAGCTTTTCTATACCATGTTTGGTTCGGCCGAAAATAAGTACTTTTTCAAACTCCTCTTTATTCAAAAGATCATGAAGTTTGTCTACTTTATTGCCGCCATTTACCCTTACTACATCTTGGTCTATGGTTTCCGGAGTGTTTTGCGCCTTTACCGATACGGTGACGGCGTCTCTTACAAAAGCCTGGAGAATCTCTTGCACTTTGGTAGGTATAGTAGCGGAGAAAAATAGTGATTGACGTTGCTTTGGAAGAAGAGACATAAAATATTTTATATCATGGATAAAGCCAATATCAACCATCAGATCTACTTCATCCAGCACAAAAATACTAAAATCTTCTAAGTGCAAATGCCTTCTCTCTATTAAGTCCTTTAGTCTACCCGGAGTGCCTATAACCACGCTTGGTCGACGCCGTAGATCTCCGATTTGGCGGTGAATATTAGCCCCACCAATTACCAGAGATGAATAAATACCCATACCACGACTTAATATATGAAGCTCTTCATTTATTTGACCGGCTAGTTCTCTAGTTGGAGTAATGATCAAGGCTCGATTGTTTCTTCTCTTAAATATTTTGTCAATCAATGGAATCAAAAAGGCGGCGGTCTTTCCAGTACCCGTATTGGCCAAACCAATTAGATCTCGACCGGCAATAATAGCAGCAATAGACTTATCCTGGATTGGGGTAGGGTGAGTGTAGCCTTTTTGGACAATGTTTTGTTTCAAAGGATTTGCTATATCAAAATCTGTAAAATTGTTGTGCGGTAAATAATCACTTTTTTCTGAAACCTGGGTTGCCTTTTTTATGAAGATACTTATATCTTCCCCTAATAGTTTAGACTTGGGGCCACCAGTAAATCTTTTTATAGGAGCAAATCTTTTTGGATAGCTAAAACTCCCACCATTTTTTGATTTATTAAATTTTTTTCGGCCAAATCCATGGCTACTATTGCCAAAGCTGGCTCTATTTCTAAATCTATTCATTTATGATTGAAAAAGAAGGCTAAGAGTTTATTTGGGCTAAAGTTAAAAGCGCCACGAGATCTTAGGAGCTAATCCCAGAGACACATCTTCTAACTGCTAAGTGCAGATAAATAAGGTGAAAAAGTGTATGTATAGCTCGTATTCTAAATCAACTATGGGTTATTCTAACACAG
>JACZRW010000050.1 GCA_022574495.1 Patescibacteria group bacterium
CTGCCATGATTCAATTTGATCAAGTATCAAAAAGATATAATGGGTTTACCGCCCTTTCGAATATCAATCTGGTAATCGACGATTCAGAATTTGTCTTTTTAATTGGCACTTCTGGAGCTGGTAAAACTACTATACTTAAACTCTTAATTCGTGAAGAATTCCCCACCTTTGGTAAGATAATTCTGGATGACTTAGATTTAGTAAGTCTTCCCGAAAAAGCTCTTCCACAACTAAGAAGAAAAGTAGCCACTATTTTCCAAGATTTTAAATTACTCCCTCAAAAAACTGTTTTCGAAAATGTGGCGTTTCCTATGGAAATTTTAGGCATATCCGATCAGGAAATCTCCCGGGCCACTAAAGACATGCTGGATATTGTCAGGTTGCAGGATAAAGCTAATCATTTCCCTGATCAAATATCCGGTGGTGAGACCCAAAGAGCAGCCATAGCCAGAGCCATGATCATGCGTCCAGACGTATTATTAGCCGACGAGCCTACTGGAAATCTAGACCCTCAATCCGCTTGGGAAGTAATGCAACTTTTGCGCAGACTAAATGGTTTAGGCACCACTGTAATTATGGCAACTCATAATCAAGACATAAGTTCCAGTATGCCGCATAGAACCATTGAGATTTCTGAAGGAAAAGTTAAAAAAGATTCTAAAACTAGACATACCGAAAAAAAGAAAGAAAAATCATGAGAATAGTTGAAAGACTAATAAAAACAACTTTTCAAAGAATTTCTCGTAATCCATACCATTCAATAGGAGCCATTTTTGTGATGTTTTTAACCTTCTTTGTTGGTGGTATTTTTGTAATGTTAAGCTTGGGATCAAATGCAGTTCTAGATCATTTTGAAAGCAGACCTCAAATAGACGCCTTTTTCAAAGACGGTACAACACAGGAGCAAATTGATGCTTTTGAAAATAAACTACGAGCCACCGGCAACATTGCCCAAATTAATTTTATCTCTAAAGAAGATGCTTTAGAAATATACAAAGAAAGAAATAAAGACGATCCTCTTCTGACCGAGTTTGTTTCCGCAGATATATTACCGGCTTCTTTTCAGATATCCTCAAATAAAATCGACCATTTGGGAGAGCTTGCAAAAATTTCTCAGAGTGAGGAAAGTGTAGAAAATGTTGTATTTCAACAAGATCTCGTAGAAACACTTTCTACTTGGACAAAAAATATTCGTAACTTTGGTGTGGCTATAGTAGTATTTTTATTAATCACTAGCACATTAATCACTTTAATCGTGATTAGTTTAAACATTTCATTACATAAAGACGAGATAGAAACAATGAAACTCGTTGGTGCGACTAAAGCATATGTCCGAACACCTTTTATTCTGGAAGGAATTTTCTACGGATTAATGGCTGCTTTTTTTGGAACTATATTTCTTTGGCTTACAGTCATTTGGCTCACCCCATTTTTAAAGGAGTTTTTATCCGACATACCAATATTCCCAATCAATCACATCGTATTTATTTACCTATTTATTGGTGAGGCTACTGCTGGCATTATTATCGGAGCAATTGGTTCAAATATAGCAACCAGAAAATATTTAAATATTTAATATGATAAGAAAAATTCTACACATATTATTATCGGTAATATTGCTTTTTATCTCCATCGCCCCCGCTACTCCGCAGGCTCAAAACTACGGGGAAAACTCTTCTGTTGGTGCCAGTTATAACGATTTAGTAAACAAGCTCAATGAAAATATTAGAAAGCAAAATGAGCTTAGACAAAAGATATTAGATGCACAAAATCAAGCAAATACCCTTGCAAACCAAATATCGTACTTGGAAAATCAAATTGCGCTCACTAGACTTGAGATAGAGGAAACTCAAGACAGACTTGCCCAACTCAAAACAGATATAAAGGATGTATCTGGAAAACTTTCTAATACAAAAGAGGAGTTAGACTACAGTCAAGAAGTAGCAAATTCCCGGATAAGACAGCTTTACCGCCAAGGATTTGTCCAATCTACAGATGTATTCCTTACCAGTTCTAGTTTCAATGAATATATTGTAAGAAGGGTCTACGCCCAGGCAATAAAAGAGCAGGATATATCTCTATTAGAAGCCCTCAAAGAAACAAAACAAGAATTTACCAATCAAAAGAATGACCTTGAGAATAAAAAAGCCAAAGAAGAAGATCTAAATAAAAAGCTTGAAGATAAAAAAGGTTCTCTTGTTTCTCAAGATAACAATAAACAATATCTATTAGGAGTAACTAAGAATCAGGAAAAAAACTATCAAAAACTATTAGCTCAAGTTCAAACCGAACTAGAATCTATCGCGAGAGCGCTTGGAGGCGGTGCTGTAAGGCTTGGACCGGTTAAAAAAGGTGAAGTTATCGCGTTCCAAGGTAATACCGGTTGTTCTACCGGTACCCACCTACATTGGGGGGTTTACGTTAATGGTGTGGCGGTAAACCCAAGGATTTATATTAACAATGGTAGACTGGCCTGGCCGGAAAAAGGTTTCACCATCACTCAGGAATTTGGCGCCAATTTTACTTGGTACATGCAAAACTTCGGTCTACCGGGACATAATGCGATAGACATGACCTCTGGGTTCAGCTCCCCCATATATGCTTCGGCAGATGGAATTGCGTACGCCGCATCTGACAGCCAACCATGCTACGCTTTCACCGGTACTATTGGAAAGGGCGTTATAGTAGATCATGGCGGTGGTTTAAAAACAATTTACTGGCACATCAAGTAGCTTTACTTTTTACATCAAAAAGAGTAATTTTTATCTAATGTTAAGAGGTTTTTTAGTTTTCTTATTTATTACTTTCTTATTTCCAGCTCCAATTCTTGCTCAAAATAACATTGAAATAGTGGATCTACCAGAAAGTGTGGGTATCGAGGAAGAATTCGAACTTTCTGTTGAAATTGCCATGCCCGCCTCATCAACCTATTATATAAAAGCAAGAGCAGGGGCTGCTTTGAACAGTATGAGAATGGCTCTTACATACAACTCCTCAACGAAAACTTGGCTAGGTGATACTTCAGCCTGGTTGGGGTTTCCCGTTATTTCCACAGACGAAAACGGTTTTTGGAGCGGCAATCTCAAAGTGAAAATAAAGGAAGGTTCTCAGACGGGTCTCAATTTAATACTAATAAGTTTGAAGCAGGTTAGTACCGGTAAAAAATCCAATTCAGCAACAGTTGAGTTTATCCTAGTAAAAAATACTACTAAGAACTCTGCAACAAATAATTCCTCAGACAAAAACCTGAAAGTTATTTTGAATGAATTTTCTCCCGCTCCAGAAGGTAATCGTGAGTGGGTGGAAATATATAATCCAAATTCGTCGACGGTAGATCTAACTGGTTGGCAAATAGACGATATCCCAAAGGGATCAAGCCCATTTAAGATTCCTGATAAAACAAAAATAATCTCAAAAGGATACAAAGTATTTTACTTTTCGAGTAAGTTGAATAATTCCGGAGATACTCTACGATTAATTAATTCTAACGGTAAGGTGCTGGAGAAATTTTCATATGGAAAAGTTGAAAAAGACACTGTTTTTGCTAAGGATTCTAAAGGGGCCTGGAAGTCAACAACCACTCCTACTCCAGGAAAGGAAAATAAAATCACCGGTCAATCAGTCTCCAGCTCAAAGTCATCAAACGCTCTTAATGATAGTGTTTCCGGACTTACTTCAGAAGCACAAGAAGTTATTTCGACTCTACCTGAAATATTAGGTATCGAAAATCCTAGTAGTTTTTCCGATGCAAGTGATACTAGACCTATTCAGGCAGAGTTTGCTCAGACAACAAATACCAATCCACAAAGCTCAATTCCAATAATCTTAGTAGGGTTTGGAATAATTCTTATTGGAATTGCCTTTGGCATACCATCCTTAAAGCAGCAAAGTATAAGAAAAAATGAAACAACTCATAACTGACTCTCCAGAAAGAACTAAAGAGTTTTCAAAAAACTTCGCGAAAGATCTAAAACCACCCAAAATTTTAGCTTTGTATGGTAATCTGGGATCTGGTAAAACCACTTTTATCCAAGGTTTGGCGGCGGGTCTAGGAATTAAAAAAAGGATTCTTTCCCCCACCTTCGTATTTATCCGCAGATACGATTTAAGTGGTGGTTTAAAATTTTATCATGTAGATCTTTACCGCCTAGATTCAGAAAGGGACGTGGAGGCCATTGGTCTCAAAGAAATTTTAGAAGAGAAAGCAATAATCGCGATAGAATGGCCAGAAAAAGTAGAAAAATTATTACCAGAGGATTTAATAAAGATAAAACTCGAGACGATTGGCGAAAGCAAAAGAAAAATACAAATCAGCTAATTCTATTTAACAAATAATCAGCTGCAACGAGCAAATACTCTTTTCCTTCCCCAACATATTTATCTTTATCAATTGCAGTCTTTGCCTGATCTATTAGCCTATGAGATAATTTGATAGCGTAACCATAAGCGCCGACACTATAAATTATTTCCTTAACCCTAGACAAATCTTTATCAGTAGCAGCCCAATTACCAACTACTCTATCCAATAATTGTTCCTCTTTCTTACTGGCCCATTCGTATGTTTTGGCTATCAGTACCGTCTTTTTCCCCTCTCTAATATCTGCTCCTACCGGTTTCCCTATTTTTTCAGCGTCTCCAAAAATGCCTAATATATCATCCTGAAGCTGAAAAGCCTGCCCCAATGGAATCCCATATGCCGTGAAAGATTCCAAAATAGCTACTTCTGCTCCCGCTAACATGGCACCAATTTGCAGTGGTCTTTCGACGGTGTATTTTGCCGTTTTATATTCCAAAATGTTCAAGACTTCTTCCTCAGTCAATCTTTTCTTATAACTGCCTAGGACATCCAAGTACTCCCCGGTGATCACTTGAAATTTCATTTGGTCGAAAAAATATCTGGCTCTCCTCAGTCTCTCTTGAGGAAATGGTGAACTTGTCAGTATTTCCTCGGCAAAGGTGAAAGCTAAATCTCCAGCTAATATTGCAGAAGATAAGCCAAAGTGCTCTCTGTCCCCAAGATATTTTTTGCTTTTGTGAATATTTTCAAAGGCCTTATGCGAAGTTGGCTTTCCCCGTCTTGTATCCGATCTATCAATAATATCATCGTGAATAAGCGCGAAGGTATGTAAAAATTCTACGCACAAAGAAGCGAGTGTAACAGCGGCATGTGCTTTTCCGCCAGCGGCAATATAGCCTGAGTATAAAAATGCGGGACGGACTCTTTTTCCTCCGGCAAATACAAATCTTTTAACTTCATCCACCAATATCGTGGCCTCTTCGGAAATCTCCCTTGCCTCTTCTATTTTTTTATCAAGGAATATATTCATTTGAAAATCCACTTCATCTTTAAACCAAGAAAGAAGCTTTTCGGCTTCTTTTACCTTGAATTTATCATCAATAAGTAGATTTCGTTGGTATAAGGAGGGGTTGGGTAATTCTTGCATATGAGTTATTTACTTATGTTATACAAATACACTCAAAAATGCAAATATTTTTATGGTATACTTTTTATTTGTATGCGTAGTAAACCAAAAATTATTTCCCTTGGTGGATCACTCATAGTTCCCAACGGTGGTATTGACCACCATTTTTTAAGACAATTTAAGGATTTGATAATATCTCAGGTGGAAAGGGGCGGAAGATTTATAATTATTGTAGGTGGTGGAAAAACATCAAGGCATTACCAAGAAGCAGCCCAAAAGGTAGGAAAGTTAGATAAAGAGGACGTTGATTGGCTTGGAATTCACTCCACCCACCTGAACGCTCAATTAGTCCGAACAATTCTAAGAGACCACGCCCATTTAAAAATAATCACTCATTTTGACGAAGTGGAGGAATTTCAAGAACCCATCATGATCGCCGCCGGTTGGAGACCAGGACACTCTACTGACTACGATGCCGTTCTTCATGCAAAAAATCACGGTGCGGACACAGTAATAAATCTCTCTAATATAGATTATGTATTTGATAAAGATCCACATAAAAATAGTGATGCCAAACCACTAAAGGAGATCTCTTGGGCTGATTTTCGGAAATTAGTGGGAGATACATGGGATCCTGGTGCCAATCACCCCTTTGACCCCATTGCTTCTAAGGAATCCCAAAAGGTTGGGTTAAAAGTAGTGGTGATGGATGGGAA
>JACZRW010000010.1 GCA_022574495.1 Patescibacteria group bacterium
TTCATACCAAACTCTTCTGGCAATTTTGTTAATGAAGAAAACCCCACTTTATTTATGAGGTCATTTGCGGCAGTATTGGAAGATGTCGTCATCATACTTGTAATATTTTTCTCAACTAAAGAGAGGGGATATTTTCCATTTTCGATATCTTTTAAAACTCCAACCAAAATTAAAAATTTTATCGTACTAGCCGGGAAATAAATTTCATTTCCATTTATTGATATCGCCGCTCCTGAATCTACCTCTGTTACAGAAACCGCCACTTCTCCTTTATAATTTTTTATTTCGGCAGCTAGTTTTTCCCTAAGATTCAGCAGATTTTGCTCTACTTTTAGCCTATTTGCCTCTATTTGTTCTTGGCGGATTTTTTCTTGTATTGCTTGATCGGTATCTTTTAGTTTTGAAGGAAGAAATAGTACCACTAGAGTGGTTATTAATAATATTGTGGCTAAGATAAGGATTTTTCTAAGCATTGACAAGATTAAACTAGAAGAAGAGCAAAAAAGCAAGAAAAGCGAAAGGGCACCTGCATGCATTGTTGATGCAGATGCCCAAGGTTGGTTTTGTCATAACGGCCAGCTAATCTCCACCTTTTCCGCCCACTCCCTGACCTGGGTAAAAACATGGCCTAAAAAGGCTGTGGTTAGCCCAGCTAAGAGAAAGGCCAGAATCGTGAGGAGAGTCTGGATGCCTCCAGGTGTACTGCGTAGCCCAATGTCCTCCAGTCTCTCCACAAAGGTAACAAACACATACACCCAGACTACGAGCCAAATTAGTAGGCTCACAGATCTGGTGATGAGTGACCACAGAGTCATCGTTGCCTTGGCTTTGGCTCTACTTCGTGCCATGATGCTCTCCTTTCGTTATGATCATACGGAGCGTTTTTGTTGAAATCTCTCTTAACATCACAATAGCAAAATAGTATAAAAAAGGAAAGGGCATCCTTCGGCAAATCTACAGACTCGGCGCTATTAATTAGGGAAAATATAACTCTTATACAAGATTATTTAGAAAAATGGAAACTTCTCGCTTATACTCAAAAGGTAAACAATTTTTTATTAGTATGGATTCGAGAAAAATTCGCGTTAATTAGTGTATACGTTAACCTTTTAGAAGATCGCTCATACCGCCAATACCCATCATACCTTGCATTTTTTTGGCGGCTACTTTTTGTACTTCATCCATTGCTTTATTTATGGCATCTTTCAGCTTATCTGGATCAATATCCTCTGGATATTCCAACTTTAGTATTTTCTGAGTCCCATCTACCTTTATTTTTACATCACCATGTTCCACTTCAATAACTTCAGCTTCAAGTTCTTTCTTCATTTTATCGGCTTGCTTTTTCAGTTCGTACATTTGTTTCATTTTGTCAAACATAATTTTTCCTTTCAAAAATTAATAATTAATCAAACCCGCCAAAGATTTGGGAAGGATCTTCATTTTCCTGAGATTCCTGCACCAACTCCTTTGGTTTGGCTTTCTCCGGTGGTTTCCCACCCATAATACCTTTTATTTTAACAGGTGAGGCAACTTCCCGCTCGATTATCCCTTCGATCATTTCTCGATTCTTATTATCCTCCACTCTATCTTTATGAAATTGATAATAAAATTTCAAATTTAATGTTTCATCTTCAAAACTCTCCGGAATGGCCGCTTTCATAAACATTTCCAAAGATTTATTTTTACTTCTTACTTCTTTCAAGATATTTGGCCAGGCACTTTTTATTTTCTTTAATATTTTTTCTTCTGATAAATCCTCTTTCGATTTAGTTTTTCCATTTCCACTAGCCTTATTTTCCTTTTCAATTTTTGTATCTGGAGTTTCCTTTTGACTGACTCCGACTCAGTCTCCATCTCACTATCATTTTCTGACTTCACTTCAAAATCGCAAGCCTCCACCAATGCAAGCTCCAGAGGAAGTTGGGGAATAGTAGCCATAGCTAGTTCTTGAATAGATCTACTAAATAGATTTATCAATTTGGTTAATCTATCTTGAGTAATCACCGAGGCAATATTATTTAATTCTTCGAATTCTTCTGGAGTAACATCCCTTATTAATTTCTCTCCTACACCTGTTTTTATCAAAAGAAACTTTCTTAGAGTTTCTAGTATGGCTTCATTTAAAACTCGGATGTTGCCACCTCCAGAAATAAAATCATCAAGCCAAATTATGGCTTCTTTTGTATCTTTCGCCTCCACCATTTTCAAAATTTCCAAAACTTGGGAAACTTTTTTCTTTCCGATTAACTCTAATATCTCTTCTTTTTTAGCTTTTGGATTTACAGATCCAACTTTTTCCAAAAGAACTTCAGCATCACGAAATGCACCATCAGATACTTTTGCGATTTCTGCAAGAGCATCATCATCTAATTTCCAATTTTCCCCCTTTACCACATTTTTTAGTTTTTTCTGGATCTTATCTACCGATGGTCTTTCAAAATCAAATCTTTGAGAACGCGAAATTATTGTTCCCGGAAGTTTATGAGGTTCGGTAGTAGCCAGTATAAATACAGCGTGCTCTGGCGGCTCTTCCAAAGTTTTCAGAAGAGCGTTAAATGCTTCGGGGGTAAGCATGTGGGTTTCATCTATTATATAGACCTTATATTTTCCCCCCGCCGGGGCCAGCTTTATGCCTTCTCGAAGCTGGCGTATATCATCTATCCCTCTGTTAGAGGCGGCGTCTATTTCGATTAAATCTAAATAGGTTCCGGAGGTAATTGCCAAACAATTTTTGCACTTGTTGCACGGTTCCACAGATTTGGCCGAACTTGTGCAATTTAGGGCTTTGGCAAGTATCCTAGCGGTAGATGTCTTTCCCGTCCCTTTTGGCCCGGTAAAAAGATAGGCGTGGTGAGTTTTCCCTTTTTCTAATTGTTTGGTAAGAGCTTCAACTATTCTTTCTTGGCCTATTATTTCTGAGAGTTTTTGTGGTCGGTATTTTCGATAAAGTGTCATGAGCTAGAATATTTTACCGATTATTGCCTTAAAAGACAATCGGCATAATACTTGACACTTGAAACATGACACAGGATACTTGAAATAATGACCGTTGAGGAAGCGTTTCAACAAAGAAAAAATGGAATACCACTTACTATTGGAGGTGTGATAGTAAGAATACTTTCAGATGATCATGAAGGTATTCACCACCAAAGATTTATTATTAAGACCGAATCCGGCCAAACAGTGCTAGTGGCCCACAATTTAGAAAGAGCCTACCGAGCTCCTATAAAACTCGATGATAAGGTAGAAATTCACGGTACATATGGATGGAATAGCTACGGGGGAATAATCCACAATACTCATCATGATGATAGAGATGATTGTGAAAGAGAAAAAGACGATAAAATGATCTGTGGACCAAAACATGAAGATGGTTGGATAGTATTTGTAGGAAAGAAAAGCCCCCACCGCACCAAAAATCTTCCGGGAGGAAAATTTCAACGGTAGAAAGTGATAGAGCCTCGCCGATTTCTCAACGAGGCCCATGTTTCAGGTAGTTATGTGACTATCTTTACAATCCCTATGAAGATTGCCGTCATTAGAAGGCTAAATATGGCCATTACCAATAGATGCGCAAGGTAGGCAATAGTGTCCAAGTCTTTTACCCAGGAATGGACACAGAGATACACCACCCACATAACAACTGCCATGAATCCCCAAGATAGTAACAGCTGTTGCCATAATGAAACATCTAGCTGCAAAATTGCGTAGACGCCCGGTAATCCAACCACAAGATCAACAATGAGACCGGCCTGTTCTTTCGATTTCTCAAGCGCATTGGGGTTCCTTCCCATTAAATCTCCTCCCTTCCTCATCCACCAACCAGACCAACTACTTTTCGGTCGGTGAGTAAACACTGGCTTCCAATCTGAAAATTGGTTCGGCCGTTTTCGTTAATGAAGTTCAGAAGTCTCTCAATCCTGTTAAGAGATTGGTCCAGTTTAGTGGTGTAATCGATCCACTTCCCAACACAGAATCGATCGAGTAACCCGACCTATCAAGGCTCCAGGATGTCAAGAAGTTTTCGGATGTTCGCTTCCATTACCTCCAGCTCTCGTAAAGCTTGCTCTTTTTTCCCCTCTTGAACGTAAAGAGCTACCTCCTGTTTTCCTTTCCGTACTGGTTCCCAGTACCTTTCGTGAAGCCTCCTAAGCGAAGCTGGTACCCGAAAGAGGCGCTCGTTCTGATTCAGCCTAATTTCAGACCACCGCCCTAGAATACCAACCCCTTCAGAATCATCATCCTTACCAAGAGGAGACTCGTCCTTGATCAGATCCAGAACCGTTTTAATATCCTCCAACACCTCTCTCGGATCAAAATCCCGACTGGTCTCCCTACCAACTTCCCAAATGTCCATGCTTGGATCAAGTTGGTACAGAATGTCTGCAACGCAGTTAAAGCAGAGGCAAGCTCCTCCGATAATCACACAGTCTTCTGGTCCCTTAGAGGTAGAATGCCACGGTGATGTACAAAAGTCCCTTCCGTACGAAACATTTGTCAACATCAGCCTACTCCTTTCCCCCTGTAACGGGTCTGAATGCTACCACACGAAATGTCCCTATACAGTAAGCAATAATACTAAACTATAAATTGGAAATCAAATTAACGTTTGAGATTTTCTACTGCCTGAGATAAAAGTTGTATATAGAGCTCAAACCCTACTAGTGAAATACTTCCACTTTGCTGAACTCCAAGCAAATTTCCTGCCCCACGAATCTCCAGATCTTTTGTGGCTATTTTAAAACCAGATCCCAACTCTTGAGCTTGCGCCATAGTAGAAAGTCTTTCCAATGCATCACCTTTTGGCACGTAACCTTTTGGATAAAAAAGATAAGCGTGTGCTTGTCTTTCCGATCGGCCCACCCGACCACGCAATTGGTAAAGATCAGCTAGGCCAAATTTCTGAGAGTTTTCTATTATAATGGTATTTACATTTGGCATATCCAGTCCGGAGCCAATTATCGTGGTGCAAACAAGAATATCTGCCTTCCTTGAATAAAATTCATCCATTGCCTCTTCCAATTCTTTTTCACCCATTTGCCCATGAGCGTAGATAACTTTTGCTCTTGGAACCAAATTGCGTATCTGAATCGCTTTCCCAGCAATTCCGGCAACATTATTGAAAAGATAGTAGACTTGCCCTCCTCTATTTATTTCTTCTTCTAGCGCTGTTTTTATTTTTTCAAAATCAAAATCACCAACAAAAGTCTTAATCGACAAACGATTTGGTGGCGGGGTGTTCAGTGTGGAAACATCACGAATCTTAGTAAGTGCCATATGAAGAGTGCGCGGAATCGGTGTGGCACTCATGTTTAATATGTCTACTTCGGCGCGTAATTGTTTCAATTTTTCTTTGGCGGCCACTCCAAAGCGATGTTCTTCGTCAATTATTACTAATCCCAAATTTTTAAACTCCACATCACTACTCAATAAGCGGTGGGTACCAATAATGATATCAATTTTTCCAATCTTTAAATTATCGACTATTTTTTTCTGCTCTTTTTCGTCTCTGAAGCGAGATAGCATCTCTGTTTCTACTGGGAATTGTGAAAGTCGTATCTTAAATAAGTGATAATGTTGTTCTGCCAATATAGTAGTGGGCACTAGTATGGCCACTTGTTTTCCCGCTTGAGCTACTTTAAACGCGATACGAATAGCTACTTCTGTTTTTCCAAACCCCACGTCACCTATGAGCAATCTATCCATAGGTCTAGGAGATTCTAAATCCTTTTTTATTTCAGATAAAGATTTTATTTGATCTTGAGTTTCTTCAAATTCAAAACTATCTTCCAATTGTTTCTGCCAAGGGGTATCAGCGGAATATTTTGGCCTAGTGGATGTTTCTCGCTTTGCGTATAAATCCAACAGGTCTTTGGCAATATCAACTATAGATTCTTTTACTCTTTGCTTTGTCCTTTCCCAAGCCCCAGTACCAAGATATGAAAGTGGCGGCTTTCGTCCCGGTGTACCAATATATTTTGTCACTCTTTCTATCTGGTCTATAGGAACATAAAGCTTATCTCCCTTTGCATAATCGATAATTAAATAAGTTTTACCTCTACCTTTCTCTAGTTCTCGGTAATCAACAGATAAAAATTTCCCAATCCCATGATCGATATGAACTACCAAATCGCCTTGATTTATTTCCGAAAGAAAAAGTCTTTCATTTTTACCAATCTGCTTCTTAGCCCATTTTGGTGCAAAAGTTGGAGTGGATTTATAAGGGATTAGGTGAATATTTTTGAGACTTTTTTCTTTTTCACCGGTTATAGGGTTAAAAAGGTAAACTGCCTCTACCGTTTCATCTATAAGATCTATCCGTGCCGGTATCTTGTACCGCTCCAGCCAAAGATCGATCACTCCACCTCTTTTTGAAAATTGACCGTGAGCATGCACAGTATCAGTGCCTACGGATTCATATCCATACTCTATTAAAGTTTTGGAGATTGTATCTGGAGAAATATTTTGGTTTTGGGAAATAGTAATCCCTCCCAAACTCACACTGGAGGGGGCTTCATGCATACTTTTTTGCCTCGTGTCTCGCACACTATGGCTTTTCACATCCATAGGATTATACACCCTCATTGCTTGCTTTATTATTTTATGGGATAATTATTTTAAATCTGCCTATGAATGTGACTAATACAAACGAGCCTCCTGATCTTTCACCACCATCAGGGCCTCAAAAACCACTCCCAGAGAATTTTTTTAGAAATCCTGGTTCTACACCAAAATCGTCTAAAGCAGAAGTTTTTATAAATCCAAACGCACCGAGAATTATTGAGGAGCAAGATGTTAGCCCTGATCAACCTGAATCTATAGAGAATCCTGCCCGATCGCTAAAAAAAGTACCGCGAATTATAATTTTTGGGATACTAATATTTATATTACTATCCATTGTGGGGCTCACCGTAAACGAAGTATTTTTTAATAAAATTACCTCACTTTCCCTGGTACCAGAAGATGCGGAATATTACTTAAATTTTTCAGTTAAAGAACACCCCCAAGCCAAAAAAGCCAAAGAATTAGTAAATAAATTACCTGGTGGGGAGAAGATGCTTGAAAGTCTAGATGGGTATTATACAGAATTATTAGGACCACAAGATCCATTTGAAGATATTTTAAGATTGGCTAAGGAAAATATATTTTTAGCAAAACTCCGCCCAGAAGCAGATGAAAAAAATAGTTTTGGAACTGGTCTGGATAAATTATTAAATATAGTAGAGTTAAATAGATCCAAAGATGCTCGGAATGAATTAGCAAAATTTAGTAAAGACCCAGATATATATGACATAAATGAAATAGATCACAATGGGCAAACTATTTTCAACATAAAACTCAAAGATAAAAGTAGTTCCGCTTCACAACGACTGGACATCGGACCACTACCATCTAGAGTGACGTTACCTCTTTCAGAAGGAACTTTTGCCACCTCTGTAAAAAACTTCATAGTGGCTGGTGAGAAAATTTCCGACGTAAAGAAATCTATCGACCTCGCCAAAGTTAAGTCTATTTTTGGGTTTAATAATTCCGAACTGAAAAGTATCAAAGATAGTCCCGATCATAAAAAAATTGAGAAGTATTTTCCAAAGGAAACCTTATTAACCGTTTATCAAAACCAACCGTTAAGTCCTTTCGGGGACTTTCTACCCACCCAATCATTAAGTCAATCATTTCTTGGTGGGCAAAGTGTCAGTGGGGGCGACAGGTCAGAAACATTAGTAAGAATCCCCCGCGGTCTCACAATTACAGCACATGATGAAGGAATAGATATGACATCTTATCAGCTAGATATCAAAAATCCAGACGAACCTCTTAAAAATCCATTCAAGATAGAAGATTCACTTGCAAACAAACTCCCAAAAGAATTTTCTGGAATAGTTCCTGCTTTTTATGGAGAAACAAAGAATTACTATCAGATCTACCTCGATCAAATTGAGGAGATAAAAGACATAGCGGAAAATTCTGATAACAGAAAGCAGCGGGAAAGTTTTAAGGAATACCTAAAATTGTTAGAGGAAAGTAGGAAAAATTTTCGCAAATCGGTAGGGATAGATTATGAAGATGATTTATTGGCCTATCTAGATTCTAACGTGGCGACTATTTTTAACGCTGGGAGTGCGAAAAAAACCCCAGAATTTATTATTGTCGGCGAAGTTAAAGACGAGGAAAAAGTTATCAAATCACTAAGCAAAATAAACATACCTGATTATATAAAGCAACTAGAAACCAGCTCACAAGATTCTATCAGAAGATCAGATCTAAGGACCATTGCAACAGGGTTAACGGTTTATTTTGCTAAGGAGGGAGAAAAATACCCTGATACTTTATCAGAACTTACAGATTATCTTACAGTTAAGATACCAAAGGACCCGTCTACTAAAAAACCGTATAAATACACTGTCTCTGGTGATAAAAAATCGGCTACGGTAGAAGCAAAACTAAATGATGGGCGCACTGCTTATTACTCCACAATTACTGGCTCAGTAAAACACAAAGGAGTTGCGAAAGAGCCTACTTTCCCTCCGATAATTCCAAAGAAATCCAAATATAAAGACTTTGAGATTTATACCATGAATCTTTATTCCTTTGGAGATTACACCCTAAATATGTATTTTGCGGCCGAGAACAAAAAATTAACAATACTCTTCAGTGACACTTCTGAATCTTTAAAAAACATCCTAGATTTTAAGGACGGTACAAGTGAAGCGCTAAGCAGTAATGAAAATTGGAAAATCCAATTTGACGGGAAAGGTGAAATAGGCGGATTTTCATATGTGGAGCCAATACAATTCTGGGGATTAGTAGAATATACGGCGTCACTTTTCCCCGAATACAAATCGTTCATCACGAAGGACTATGAAACCGCAATAAAAGGATACTTAAATACTCTTAAAAGTATTGGGACAGTAGTAACCAAAGAAAAACCAGTGTACGTAAGCAGAACCTTTGTGAGTGTAGTAGAACTTCCAGCGGAAGAAAAAGAAATAGTTGAAGACGCGGTCCAAAGACTACTGGACGCTGACAAAAATAATGGTTACAACACTGTTCTAGGAATACAGACTTCCACCAACACTTTTGAGCTTTGGAAAGAAAGATTTAAACAAAAATTCCTCCCTGAATTTCTTCGCTGACTTACCCAATTAATTTTTTGGTGGGTTTTCCGTTAACCAATTACTGACAATATCAGCTGATTTTTGGATAAGCGTAGCCACTTCTCCCTCTCCTTCAGTAAATCTTTGGAGCACATAGGCATCTGTTTCCATCTTTTCGCCCACTGACGAATAAGGCCGCCCCACGCCTATGCGCACTCTATTAAATCCTTCTGTTCCTAGAGAATCAATAATGGATTGTACTCCCCTATGCCCGGCCGAACCTCGGGCAAATTGCTGTTTCACTTCTCCAAAGGGAAGATCTACATCATCATGAACTATTAGCAAACTTTCTGGTTTTATTTTGTAAAATCGTACGATATTGGCCACTGGTCCTCCAGAGCTATTCATAAATGTCTGGGGTTTGATAAGCATCCGTTCTTTATCCAAAGAATAAAGTATTGCTCCTAATTTTTTATTTGATTGAGGAGTAGCCACATATTTTTTTATGAGTTTATCCAGAACCATAAAGCCCACGTTATGCCTGGTCTTTGCGTATCTTTCACCAGGATTTCCCAATCCCACTACTAATTTCATAGGTTTTAGATTAACAGTTGAGTAAGCTTATTTGCAAGAAAAGAAATTATTTTATTATCTCTGGAATCTCTTGGGGTTTGAGGGAGGAAAGAATTTGATCCTCCTGTTTCTCCATCGCCTTTGCTTCTTCTGGTTTTTCGTGATCTAGACCAAGAAGATGCAATACTCCGTGAACTACTAAAAGATCGGACATTTCATCCACAAGCGTATTTTCTTTTGCAGCCCGTTCTAGCAGTTGAGGGTAGGAAATAAGTAATTCTCCAAGATTTAAATATTTCTGCGTAGGAGGAGTTACAAAGTCTTTTGAATGAGAGCTCTGTAAGATGTAGGGAAAGGCTAAAATATCAGTAGGCTTATCGATTCCTCTAAATTCTCTATTCATCTTCTTCATTTTCCTATCACCGATAATTGAAATCGCCACTTCCACGTTACCCTTCACTTTCATATATTCCAATGCTTTTATACAAGCACGAGAAAGCTGCGCTCGTTTCAATGGGTAATGAGGCTCTACAAATACATTAACTCTGTACATTTTTTAGGTTTTGTGGGCAGATGTAGATTACCCGCCTGGCTGGCGGACAGGGAATTTAATAGTCGCGATCTTTCAATCTACTTTTTCTTTCTCTTGACTGTTTTTCCCTTTTACGTACTACAGAAGGCTTTTCGTAAAATTCACGCTTTTTAAGTTCATTCAATATACCTTCTGACAAAACTTTTTTATTAAATTTTCGAATGAGAACATCAACAGATTCGCCCTCTTTTGCCTCAACTTTAGTCACTGTTGTAAAAAACACCCCCAAACTTTGTTGTGTGACTAAACACTAATCTCCCAAAAGGTGCCAATGCAGGTGTGGTATATGTTGGTATTTACCACCGTTAAAAATAACCTGATAACCACCCTCTAATTTTTTACCCCTTATTATACTTTGTATCACTTTTGTCATTTTTGTCAATATCAATATATTCTTGCTAGATAAGTCTAAAAAGGATTTTATATGCTCACGTGGAGCAATTAACAAATGTACTCTATTTTTAGGATTTATGTCCGAAAAAACCATAATATCTTTATCCTCATAGACAATCTTTGTTTGTGTTTTCTTTTTTATTATTGAGCAAAATAGACATTCACTGGTCATTTTTTAGTTTTTTTAAATCATCCAAAATAGAATAAGGAACTTTCAAATAAAAATCAGTGTAGCCTAAATCCTTTCCAGCACTCCCAAACCCGTGAAAATCAGATCCTCCAGTTACCACTAGTTTACATTTTTTTGCGAGAGTACTAAAGTGATCTACACACTTTTTTGTATCCTCTTGTGTTTCTCGATGCGCCAGTACTTCTACCCCATCTATCCCAACCTTTACAACTTCTTCAAATTCTTTATCATCAAAAACTAATTCATTTCCTTCTTTCTTGGCAATTGTCCAGCAGGGATGAGCAAGAACGGCCACACCACCGACAGAATGGATAAGATCTATCGCTTCTTTTGGAGTCATTGCTTTTCTTTTCTCATACGCTGGCGCACCAGGGATTAAATATTTTCGGATAAATTCTCCAGTATTTGGAATCTCTCCAAAATCCTCTTTTAATTTTTCCTTATTTTCCATATCATTTATAACGCTCCAAGCAATGTGAGGCGCAACAATGGTACCAGAAACCATAGATTTTAAATCACCAAAATTTATTTGAAATCCTAAATCATTTAGATTTTTAATTACTTTCTTTGACTTCTCTTCTCTAATTTCGCGTATCTTTTCCAGCTCTTTTTGAAATTTTTTATCTTTATAATCCACAAAATAGCCAAGAATATGGTGTTCTTTTTCTGGAGTTGGGTAAGTGGTAATTTCTACCGCAGGGATTATTTCTACTTTTAGTTTCTTTCCCACCCTTAAAGCTTCATCTATACCGTTCGTATTTTCATGATCAGAGATAGAAATTGCCCCAAGACCAGCTTCTTTTGCTTTTTCCACTAACTCTTTTGGAGTCAATGCTCCATCAGAATAAATCGTATGAGTATGTAGATCAATGTTTCCACTTTTACTGAGCTTGTCGAATGTAGTCATCAAAGGATTTTACTACTTTTAGCAATTTTAGACAAATATGATACAATGCGAGCAAGAAGAGGGTCATATCGTCTAGGATTTTCGAAGGGGGTAGGAACAGTGCTGGAAATTATAATTCTTGGAATCACTCAACGTGACCTACTGGTCATGTTAATCGTATACCCCGCATGCATAGGTTTGCTTGGGGTGTACGCATGCTTCGATCCAAATGTTAGAAGGAGAGTCGAGGAGCTGTTCTTAGACATCTCGAAATCGCCATGGTATAGCATGCTAGTGTTGCTTTTTCTCACATTGATGATAACGCTGGTTCTGGTGATGGACGAGCAACCAGGAACGTGGTCCTGGTGGTGGCTCATAATCAGCCTGCCACTCCAGGTACTTTTCATTGTTATCGCATTTTACTCAATAGCGAGATGGCGAAGTTACTGGTCTCAGAGACCATAGGAGTGATTAGATGATCACAATCGTTCTGGTCCTGGGAACATTGATCTTGTTGTCACTAGCCACATTGGGATTCGCGGAGTACCTAGTCCCGCTCTGATACACGACGCGTGGTTGCTGACGCTCTTAGAATCCCAGAGAACGAGGTTCCTCTGTAACGAGTGGGAAGGTGAGTAGATGAACACACATGTCGGTGGTTTGGTCACATGTCCGTATCACCGACTTCGTATTTTAAATAGATGAAATTTTTTCTAACCTTATGTCTTTTTCAGATCTTTTCTTTACTTCTACCGAATCTTCCTTCAATGTTTTTTCACTCACCACCCAACGCTCTGGAAGGCCAATGAGATCTGCATCGGCAAGTTTTACTCCAGCCGATTCTTCCCTATCATCATAAAGGACTTCGACTTGATCATTACAAAGTTTATCAAAAATACTATCTGATTCTTTCCTTACCTTCTCTCCTCCGAGATTTATTAAATGTATTTTATAAGGGGCTACGGTCTCTGGCCAGATGATTCCAGCATCATCAGAATGTACCTCTACAATTGTAGCCATACTTCTAGTAATCCCCAAGCCGTAACTCCCTAGAAATATCGGCTTGTCCTTTCCATCCTTATCTTTAAAATTAAAATTCATCTTCTTACTCATCACGTCTCCAAAGCGGAAAATATTCCCTACTTCCACTCCTCGTGATTCCTTTATCTTCCCACCGTCTTTAGGGCATTTACCCCCTTCCTTAACCTTTGCAATTTCTTTATTCTCGGAAAAATCACCGTTTTCGCAATGGAAAATAGTATCTTCTCCTCCATCGGTTAGTACTTGAAATTCATGGGTATTTTCGTTGGTAAATACACCACCGGCGGCTTCAGTATAAACAGTATCTAGACCCATACGATCAAAGGCTTTTTTGTAGGCTTTGGCAACAATTTCGTAATATTTATCCAGCTCTTCCTTGGAAGTAGTAAATGAATACAGATCTTTCATGAGAAATTCTCGACCGCGAATAAGCCCACTTCTCGGTCTGGGCTCGTCACGAAATTTTGATTGGATTTGGTAAAGATAAATTGGTAGATCTTTGTAGGAAGAGATTCTTTCACGAACCATACTAATCATCGGTTCTTCATGAGTAAAACCAAGCCCTACGTCTTTTCCAGAAGAGTCTTTAAATTGATACATGGCCCCTTTTAGCTTTTCCCATCTATCTGTTTCACTCCATAATTCTTTTGGTTGCAGGACACTCATGGAAACTTCTTGCCCACCAATAGCATTTATTTCTTCCCGCACAATATTTTCTATTTTTGATACTACTCTTTTTCCCAGTGGAAGAATCTCGTAAACCCCGGCGATTCTTTTATTTATAAAACCCGCCTTTATTAAAAACTTTGCATTTTTGGATGTTTCGTCGGTAGGAAAATTTCTTAAAGTCTTTCCGAAGAGCTGGGAATATCGAGTTTGTGTGCCTTGCATAAATACAATTTAACTATAAAACTTTTAAAAAACAAACTGCGCTAACTAATTATATTTAGGATATCATTAAATGCAACTGCAATTACCAGAAAAATTAACACAATAAATGCAACCCCGTGAATAATTCTCTCCACCTTTGGGTTTACTCTCTTTCCAGTAATACCTTCAAGGAAGATAAAGAAAAATCTTCCACCATCTAGGGCCGGGATAGGTAAAATATTTACCACCGCGAGAATCAAACTAATCAAGGCCATCAGACTAACCAAAGCACCAAAAGCAGCTATCCCACCTATACCGACAAAATCTGCAATTAGAGCAACTATTCCGACTGGTCCAGCTACATTATCAGCGAGAGGTTCCGCCGTTCCTTCCTCCACTGATTGCCCAATCAAACTTCCGATCGCTACTGCCTGAAATTGAAGAGAATTTATGGCGTGCTCAAAACCGGAAAAGGTTTTATCGATTCCGCTTTCGTAACTAATCGTTGTAAAATCTCCCGCCAACCCAACTCCGATCTGAGTTTTATCATTCTCAGGATTTATCTCTGGAGTCACTTGGACCACTCTGATTTCCTCTTCTTCAAAATTTTGTAGGCTAAATGATATTTCGTTATTTAGATTGGCACTGACCACCTCCTGGAGATCTTGAACTGTTTCTACTCTTTCTCCCTCAGCTGAGAGTACTTTATCACCAACTCTAAAACCACCGGCTTCGGCAGGCGAACCGTCACTAACTTGAGCAACAAGAGTGAAATTTTGCTGATTTCCAAAAATAAAATCATTTTTCACTGTAGTCTGATCAAAATCGAATTGGAAAGAGTTAAAACCAAGGATAAAGTAGAATAATAAAACAGCAAAGAGGAAATTTATTACTACTCCAGAAGAAACTACCGTAGCCCGAATCCAAGGAGATTTTTTGGTGAAACTTCTCGGATCTTCTGAATCCCCATCCTCTCCTAAAAGACGCACAAATCCACCAGCCGGAATCCAATTTATGGAATATATTGTCTCTCCTTTTTTCTTTCCCCACAGTCTCGGCGGAAATCCAAAACCAAACTCCTCCACTTTTATTTTGAAAAACTTTGCCGTGACAAAATGACCAAACTCATGAATAAAAATTAAAAATAGTAGTATGAGAATTCCGATTATAATTGCAAATATTACATCCATAAAATATAGACACCTGCCTAACGACAGGATAGTTTAAACCTGAGAGAGATCTTGTTCCTTCGCTTTTAGTATATCATCTATTAATTTAGATATTTCGTCGGTGACTTTTTGTACTTGTTCAGAGTATCTGTGTTTATCGTCTTTAGAAATTTTTCCCGCTCTTTCATCTTTCTCGATAATATCCATCGCGTCTCTACGAAAGGAACGAACAGAAACTTTTGCACTTTCTACTTTTTCGTGAACCAGTTTTATTAATTCCTTTCGCCTATCTTCATTAAGCTGGGGGATGGGAACGCGGATGACATTACTATCTTCAATAGGATTAAAGCTTTGACCAGAATCTCTTATCGCTTTTATAATTGCTTGTGTATTTCCCTTATCCCACGGTTGCACCAGAAGCATTCTTGGTTCAGGCGAATTTATAGAAGCCACATCTCTTAATATCATGGAGGAACCATAGACATCTACTTTTATCTGATCGATCAAAGCCGGATTTGCTCTACCGGTGCGAACACTGGTTAGTTCCTGTTTTAGATGATCAACAGCCTTAGTCATCTTTTGTTTTGTTTGAGAAATTAGATGTTCCATAACCTTTACCTCGTCATCCTGAATTTAATTCAGGATCTAATAAATCATTAAGTCTTGGGTTGTTTTGCTTAATCAAGTTTAACTTCCAATCTCTTCGCCAATTTTTTAATTGTTTTTCCCTACGAATTGCTTCTAATGCTTTTGGGTACTCTTCAAAATGGATGAGTTTCTTCAATTTATATTTTTTGCTAAAACCACCAATTAATTTATTTTTGTGTTCGTACATTCTTCTTTCAAGATTATTTGTGACTCCGATATAAAAGGTGGTATTACGCATATTTGTTATTACGTAGACAAAATACGACATTATCAAGATACTGAAACAAGTTCAGTATGACAATTACTTCGGATTATTCCCCAAGTGCAAATCTAGTAATTCTTTTTATTTGAACATTCTCCCCTGTTTTTGCAATAGTTTCGCCAACTAATTGCTTCACCGTCTTTCCAGGATCACGAATATATTCCTGTTTCAAAAGTACGTCTGTATCTTTGGGATTCATGGCCGCTACTTGCATTGAAAGCTCTTTGGCAAGAATTTTGAATTCATCTGTCTTAGCCACAAAATCTGTTTCGCAAGCAAGATATACCATAGCACCCACCTTTCCACCAGCGTGTACATATGTTTCTACCAGACCTTGAGGAGTCACCCGGTCTACTTTTTTTGCCGTTGCTTCTGTTCCTTTTGTCTTCAATATTTCTTTTGCTTTGGTAGCATCTCCATCTGCTTCAATCAAGGCTTTCCTTGCATCCATCACACCAGCGCCAGTTTCTCCCCTCAATTTTTTTACATCTTTTACAGAAATATTAGTTATTTTTGTCACTTATGTAAATACTTTCTTTTTCACTTGTTTTTTCCTCTTTACCTTCTTTTTTTGCCTCTTTCGCGGCTTTTTTCTCCCAAAGTTTTCTACCTTCTCCTATCGCATCAGCTGCCGTTTTTACAATAATTGATATAGATTTCATGGCGTCGTCATTGGCTGGTATAGGATAATCCACTTTGGTTGGGTCTGCATTTGTATCTACAATCGCTACCACAGGTACATCCATTTTCTTTGCTTCTCTTACCGCATTAATTTCCTTTCTTGAATCTACTATAAATAAAGCGTCTGGAATCTTCTCTAAATCACGGATCCCTCCAATAAAACGCTTCAGTTTTTCAATATCCTTTTGGATCATTACTTGCTCTCTTTTAGTGAGACCTTTTTCTTTTGCTTCCTTTAGCTTCTCTTCCAAATCTGGTAATTTATGAATTGTCTTTTGAACCGATTCCCAATTGGTAAAGAGACCCCCTACCCAACGATGATTTAAGTACATTGCCCCTGAACGCTCAGCTTCTTGCTTAATAATACTTGCCGCTTGTTTTTTCGTTGCCAAAAAAATAACTTTTCCCCCTTTAGAGGCAACTTCTTTCAGAAAATCTGTAGCTTCTTTCAAAAGTTTCTCAGTCTTTTCCAGATCAATTATATGAGTACCTTCTTTAGTGGAAAAAATATATGGAGCCATTTTTGGATTCCAACGTCTAGATTGGTGACCAAAATGAGCCCCTGCTTCTAACAAATCTTTAATGCTTGGTTGTTTCATATTTAACTTAGTACCTGTTACTTGTCACTTGTAACTAGAAAATAACCCTTTTTGACCTCCGCCCGAAAATGTCGCCTGTCTCACCTTAAGGCGGACGAGGCGCAGGGTTTTATACGTCAGGCGTGTGAATTCGAAAGTCAGTATATCAAAACTAGTCAAGGAAGAAAAGGGGGGTAAGTCTGCAATACTACAGCTCACCCCTCTTCTGTAGGATTGAGATGGCTTGAGCGGTTGGACTTCTTACATGAAGTTTCTCGAGATCTACCACCCACCGCACCTCTGCGATTTCGTCTCCTAGTCCGTATTCACCTTCAGAGGAAACTCGATACACTATCAATCGCACTTTTCCGACCCGACCGATAGTTGCTGAGTAGACTCCAAGAAGTCCTCGTATAGTGAACCGTAGTCCCGGAAGCTCCTCATGAAGTTCTCTTACTAGACCCTCCTCTGGTTTTTCTCCTTCTTCCAACTTTCCGCCTGGGAATATCCAGGTTCTGGGGTTCTTCTCTGTTCGGACAAGCAGAATTTTCCCCTTGCTGATTATGGCTGCCCCTACAACCTCCATGCAATCTCTCCTTCCCATAAAAATCCAGGTATCAAATTTATTTTGTTGAGCAATTATATAGATTTCTTATTGAAATATCAAACTAAGTGGCTAGATGATTTTGTTTTTTCGGAGAACTTTCACGATTTCTTTATGAATATCTTCTTTACTTCTCAATTTCCCTTTCTTTTCACAATTAATCTTTACCCAATGTTTATACCTTCGACTTAATTTTTCGTACATATTTCCAGTCTCAACCAGATAATTAAAATCCCGCTCATGAATATCTTGCTTACCACGGCTCTTGGTTTTATTTTTTGCTACTTCTACTGAAACATAAAGGTAGACTACAATATTTTCCTTTGGGATTTTATTTACCTTATACTCTAGCTCTTCATCCCATTTTAAAAATTTATCTCTTTCTTTTTCGGGAAGTTTGGCCGCTTGATGAGCCATATTGGACGTGGCGTATCTATCGGTAATAATTATTTTCCCTTCCCGTAGCCATTTGTTCATTTTCCATTTGGCGGTGGCTCTATCCATGGCGTATGCAAGAGAGACAAGATAGGGATTCACAGAGTCTGTTTCTCCAAATTCCCCACGGAGATACTTGGCTACAGTTCTACCATGAAAGCTTTTTTTATATCTTGGGAAACTTATTGTCTCAAATGGAGTATTATTTTTTTCAAAATAGGATTTTAATAGTTTAAGCTGGGTAGTCTTCCCACTACCATCCAAGCCTTCGATTACAATTAATTTGCCTTTTTGAAGTTTGGTCATGTGGCTATTCTAACTGGTAAATTTGAAACATTCAAATAAAGGGGTGGGCAGTATCCTAAGGAACGGAAACCACCCAGGAGTACTGCCCACTTCTAGTAGTCACGGACACACGCAGTCTACCTGCTCTAGTCCGACGAATTTCGGCCAGTGTCACATCGGCAGTAGGAACTCTTTCCTTCCGAAGCACCTCCTTTTGCAACCACTGTGCCCAACGATATGTATCTCTGTCTCTTGATCGAACACGAGATTTAAGGACTGTCTCAAGGTCAACTTTACCACCTACCTGTTGGATCCATAGGTTTATCTGATCTAATGGCCTCTTGAGACAGTAAACCCCTCGAAAAGAAGCAATTAGTTCGATACTACCCTTCTTCCCTGACTGCTTGTTCTTTTCTTGGTGTTTATTGTGCCTCCTTTCGGTAAGACGGCGCTCGACCCTTACTTGACGCGAACTCTTTCGCTTAGGCCTTTTCTCGCTGTCGGGTCTTCCTTGCCCCTGACTCACATAACCTCCTCCACACTAAGACAAAACGAGAGAATTATAAATATTGCCTGTTTGGTTGTCAAACTTAGGATTTATTTTTCTAGGTCGAGGAATTTATATTTGTATCCAGCGGATTCATGGGAATCAGAGTGGATTACTTTTTTGAAATCAGAATAATCTGGGAAAAATGTATCAGCATAGTATTTGCCCTCAACAACGGTTAAATAAAGTTTATCGGCCATCTTTATCGCCTCTTTATAAATCTGCCCACCACCAATTACAAAAACTTCAGTTTTCTCTACTTTTTTCGCCACCTCAATTGCCTGCTCAAGCGAGTAGACCACTTCACATCCTTCGGCTTTATAATTTTTATCTCGCGTCACCACGATATTCGTCCTATTTGGAAGTGGGCGGCCAATAGATTCATAAGTTTTCCTACCCATTATAATAGGGTGTCCAGATGTGACTTCCTTAAATCTTTTCATGTCTTCTGGGATTTTGAAAATGAGTTTATTATCTTTTCCAAGGGCATTATTTTCTGAAATTGCGGCGATCATACTAATTTTAGGTTTCATTTTCTAAAAATTTTAATGCGGAGATTGTCGCGTTCTTAATATTTGGAAGGAGATAAAAATTATCCATCTTTTCAATATGTACCCATTTTGGGATAGATTCTTTTGTGGTTCTTAGGCCACCAGAATAATTTTTACAAAGAAACACCCTCCAGGCAAATGTTTTCTTAGAACCATCTTTTCTTTTAATACTGGCTATGTAAAAATTTCCAGAAAATTCCACCAAATCATCAAGGTTGGTTATCAAACCTGTTTCCTCCGCTAACTCTCTTACGGCTGCTTCGTCCTCCGACTCTCCTTTCTCGACTATACCTGAAGGCAACCCAAAAATTCCCGTCTCATGATTGGATTCCTCGCCACTTTCAACTAGAAGAACCTTTTTACCTTTGATTATTAAAACTGCAACTGAAGGGATAAATTTCTGCATTTTTTCCAAAGCCAAATTTAACGACCTTGATAATAACCGCCTGCAACTGTTAACTCTCCCTTTATGGTTGGGTGCGGGTCATAATTTTCTAAAGTTACACTTTCTGGTACAAAGTCATCTATATCTTTTAATGCTGGATCTATCTTCACAGTGGGTAAATGCCGCGGTGCTCTAGAAATCTGTTCTCTTACTTGTAACATGTGGTTATCATAAATATGAGCATCGCCAAATGTGTGTATAAATTCTCCCGGCTCATAACCCAATACTTGAGCGATAATCATGGTTAGAAGTGCATAACTCGCGATATTAAAAGGTACACCAAGAAAAAGATCGGCACTTCTTTGATAAAGTTGCAAGTACACTTTTCCATTTTTAATACTTACTTGGTAAGTATTATGACAAATAGGGAAATAAGATGTATCTTTAAGATCGGCCATAGTATACAGATATTCTGGATTCCACGAAGTCACTATGGCATTACGTGCATGAGGATCTTGCCGAAGCTCAGCTAACACCCATTTTAATTGATCAATAGTTTTACCTTTTCTTCTAGTTGGCCATCTTCTCCACATTTCACCATATATCCTTGGTAGTTCGCCGTATTTTTTTGCAAACTTATCATCATCGGCGATTTCTTGAATAAATTCCTCTTTAGTTAGATCTTTTTCACTTCCGCTTTTTGCCTTAATTTTATACATTTTATATGGATAATCGTCCCAAATATGTACATTATGATCAACTAAGTATTTAATATTGGATTGTCCGGATATAAACCAGTATAGTTCTTGGATAACACCCTTCCAATAAACTTTTTTTGTTGTTAGCAAAGGAAATCCTTTTGATAAATCATACCGACATTGTCTACCAAAAACACTATAAGAAATTGCTTTAGTACCACGGTCTACATTTTTAACCCCTTCTTCCAAAACTTCCTTAACCAAATTGATGTATTGATACTCTGGATGTTCTTTCATCAGACTTGTACCTCCTCTTTCTTGGTGGTCACTCTCCCACCTTGCCATTGACCACGATATTTTGTACCCTTTCCTCCAATTTCGTAAAAAATCACGTGGGCCACTCTCGCCCCCATCTCCACTTTAAATTTACTTTTACCCATATTTTTCAATCCAAAGGTAAGTATACCTTTATATCCCGGAGCGATCTGTGTGGCCAGTAACCAAACCCCGCTTCGTAATAGAGTCGATCGAGGATATGGGATGCAGACAATATTATCAGGTAGATTTACTTTTTCCATAGTTTGCATGAGGTAAAACTCACCTGGTTTTATGGTAAATGTTACCGATTTTTTTGGATTGTATTTTGCCACCGATTTATGATCCACGGTGCTTCTTTTTTCTATTCCAAGGAAGGTCTCCCCTTTTATTTTAAACAGCTCTCCCAAGCGTAAATCCAGCCCGGCCCCTTCCGGATTCTCCAGATCTCTTTTACCAAGACCCTCGACTAATTTAACCTTATTTATTAATTTCTTAATCTTTTCTTGACTCAGAACCATATTGATTAAATCTTGCTAATTTCCGGCTTTTGGTGATCGTAGCGGGATTTGTACCCTTCGACCGTTTTATCCACTTGTTCAAAGATTATCTGACACATTGCCAATCCGGATTTTAGGAGGACTGGTTTTTTTGAAAGATTTCTTATCGTCAATATGGGCTTCCCAGAATAATTGGGTGGCAATATATCTGCACCAAAAGTCACCAATACTCCCAGTCTCGCAATTGATGAACGAGGTACTATTCTGGCTACTAAGTTCCCTGGAATCTCCACACGTTCTTTGGTATTTCCAATTAAAAATTCGTCTAGAGATAAGTGGAACTCATCAAGCTCTATTTCTTCACCCGTATCCGGATTCAAAGCCATATTACCCAAGTGTAAATCAATCCCAATTGCCCCAATCGCAGACTCATTATACGGAAGGATTTTTAATTTTCTTTCGTTTATTAATTCTTTGATAGAATCTCTAGATAGAATCATGGTGGTAATCTTGTTACTTAATTTTAACTGATTTCTTGCCTTTTTTTACGTTTCTTATCTTTTGTTTACCACCCATCTCCTCTGCTAATTTACTTTCCATAGGAGAAGTTTGCTTGGCGTATTTAGCATCTTTTTTCTTTTTGTACGGAATATCTACTGGGGTTGAAACTTGTTCGAAAGTAAATGAACAGATTCTCATACCAGGATAAAGTGCCACTGGCATCACACCAATATTGCCTAATTCCATTACCGGTCGACCATCCCAACCCGGATCAAAACGGGCGGCGGTTGAGTGAACAATTATTCCCAGCCTACCCAAACTGCTCCGTCCCTCAAGACGACCCAATAGGTCATCAGCAATTTCAAGATTTTCTATAGTTGTAGCGAGGCAAAATTCCCCCGGGCGCATGATAAAAGCTTCTCCCTTTGGAACTTTAATTTCTTTCATAATCTCACTAGATAAAGAGACGTTCCGAGGATCTATATATGGGTATTTGGAATGATTAAATATTTTAAATGTATGCCCCAAATGGAAATCAATAGAGCAACTACCAAGTTGGACTTTAAAGTTAGGACTAGGAGTGATTTTGATTTTACCCTCAGAAATATATTTGCGAATATCTTTGTCAGAAAGAATCATGGACAACGCACAGTAATAGGTCTTTAGGTAATTAGTTCTTAGGTCCTTGGGTCATTATATAATTCTACCAGCCCAGCTTCCTTGTAACCTATCGGCCCAATTATTGGCCCTCCTTCGCAAATATCTTAGCAACCGAAAAAAATAAAAACAAGAGGATCAAAAGGGGTCACCCTACGCCACTAAAGTTCTACGGGGCGACACCGCGTAGCTTTGCGCGAAGTGGTGTCAAGGTGTGTGTAGGACCGGAAAGCGCTGGGACTCAGTAGTCCGCATAACGCTCTCCGACCCTACTATAGAAGGAGATTTCTTGGTTAACTACACGACTTCGCCTTTGGGTGGCGCTGTGTAGACGACGGCTAGCTGAGTCTCCTCAGGTAACATCGTATTGCCGACAATGAACATGTCCTCACCACGGCTACGGATCTCCCGAAGGCGCCTTTCTACGCCTAGCGTAATCCAATCTAGTTCCTCACCAGTGTTGATGACGTTGTAATGGTTGTGAGATCGATGAAGGTCGTCGGGAAGGTCAATCTTCTTAGGGATTTCTCCCAGAAGAAGATTTGGGTCGTAGTAGTATGGAATGTGGTAGTCGCGACCATCCACCACTACGACAACTGAACCATTTCGGCAAACCTCTATGACCAACCTGTTCTCCTTTCGGTATACACTCCCCAAAGAGGGTCCTCCCGCTAAGGCTCAAAAAGCCTGAATTATTTTCGATGTATCGATCTCAGTTCAGAATTTTCAAGCTTTACTATTGTACATGGTGAGAGCAAGTCTTACAAAAAGTGAAGGAGCCACGAAGGGAGTGCAAACGCGGCTCCTATCTATCGAGTCATGTCCCTCTTTCCGGTTCTCTCGGGGCAAAGAAGACTGCAACAGCGTGAGGATTTTCATCAGAATCGTCATCCACAAGCACGAGAGGGTCCTCATTCCGATGAAGCACCTCTCCAACACCTTGAGTTAGAAGAGTTGAACCCAAGCGGCGCCTATCTAGAAAACGGGCCGGATAGAAGGCTCGTCCCCCAAGAACTACTCGGCTGACAATTTCTACAGAGACGAAAAGCTGTTCCCATGGGACATTATGATCACCCTCTGGCAAGTGGACGGAAAATACTCCTCCCCTTTGAGCTAGAATTTCCAAGAGGAAACCATCGCGCAGAATAACCCCATTTCCGCTGGGGACCTTACCGGATTGGGTTATAACCGCTTCCATGCTCCAACCTTTCCCTGCTATCCTTGCTTCCGGATGTACTCCCTTTTTAAGTTTCCTAAGTAGTTAAAGCTGCTTTTGACCGATTCAAAAACAATTCCAACCACTCAAGCTCATACTTCCATGATAGGTACTTTTTTTGTGGGAAGTCAAGTGTGGAAAAAGTGTTGAGGCGAAGGTGCTCGAAAGCATCTCCGCCTCTGGGTGTTGAATTGCCGGAAATTAGGCAACTTGCGTCGACTTACAAATGTCACGACTGCCTTGGTGCTGCTACCACCTCCTCGCAAAACCAGATGTCGAAGTTCTTGACTCCATCGATAATGCGGATCATCCTATCAACCGCCACGGTCTCCGCTTCATCGGCTAGTGAAACTCTGATAAGAACCTGGTATGGTCCTGACGTCAGACGAGTGATCTCGAGGACCTCCAACTGATTCTCCAACTGCTGAAGCTCATCGATGACGTTTTGCGCTCGACCATGTTTAGTTTTGATGACAACTATTGCCTGCACGCTCACTGTCGTCCTCCATCATTTTGTTTAACAGACACAAACAGTTTTGCTTGCATCCCTTCCCCAAAAAACCTAATGAAAGATTTTCTCGGGAAGACCCGCGGCATCATACTATAGTCGTATGTACCTTATTATATGCGGGTATCTCCTCCTTTTCTTAGTTGAGTGGTTCTACTCTAGTGACAAGGGAAGTATTGAATATCACCACCGTTTCACCGCTAAAGAAGCACAGTTCACAACCGTATCTCCAGTTGCCAGGTTCGTAGCCCCAAAGAAACCCTTCATAGGTAAGCCAGAAGGCATCAAACTCAGCCGCAAGTGCCGGCCAGTCCAAATGTCCTTTTGGCTCACAGCACGGGTTTTCTGGGCACGGGAAGCGACGCTGAAGGATTCTGAGATCCTCCTCGCCGTTTACAGTTGCGATGTTTGCATCGGGATCTAGCTCCAGTTTCCACCATGGTCTTTCTAATTGGGAAAGATCCATGTCCCAACCTGTCATCACTAAGCTTTCAATAAAGGCTGGGTAGGAAAACAATGATGCCGGCGGAAAAGCAAACAGGATGTTTTCCCCCCAAGGTTCTCTGTAGTTGAACCACTCCTCCCAACTAGGTTTGGTCGAAACCTGACCAGTTACCTCTGGTTGGAGAATCTGCCCACCATTCAGTTCCCCGATATGCCAAAGCTCCATCTTCTCACCTCCTCTCTATCTGAAATTTGAGAGTCGAAAGATTCAACTCCCCACTTCAAAAAACCTTCCGCAAGATTTTCTGAAGATGTGCCTGGAGGAAACGACGAATCGTCTACTCCAGGCGGGTAGGTTACGAAAAAGGCCAGCGCGAATCCTTGCGTCGACGGTAGGCCGTGAACAGAATGCCCCCGCCAACAATGACAGCGATAACAGCAAGCAACACACCTAGGGTCTTATCACCACCTTCACAGTGAGGATCCACCGGCCACCAAACATTGCAGTTATGTGGCTCAAGGTTGGCAACCCCTATCACCGGTAGCTTCGTTGTTTCTCCAGGATCTGTGCTAGTGCTAGGCACGTAGTACCTCTCAAAGTAGTGAGTGCGGTGTGCACTTTCACTCTCCAAGAAATGAGTGATCCAAGAGGTAGGCAGCCAGTAAAACTTGCCTGCCCTCAAGCCGACATCTTCTCCGTTTTTCCAGTGTAGGCGGCCTGGATTGGCGTCCACCAATTCTCTGCATCGCAGGCCACTTCCAGTGTATGTTTCCGCCAGCTCCCAACACGTGTCATCGTCACCCACCTGAAGGTGAACGCGAGTGACATCGGCCGGGGCTATGGAATTCTCGTCTTCCTGTGCGTTGGCGGCTCCTCTACCGCCGAAAATGGCAAATAACGCTACAATCAAGAGCGTCATCACCAACACCACCCCACCACTTTTGTGGCGGTTTTGCGGCATTTGATACCTCCTTGTTTCGCTACCGCGGCTGGTTTCTTTACTCCTTACCTCCCGAACCTGTCCACCACCGAGGTGATGAAAAAGTTCTGAAGGTATTACAAATTCGGAAGGTTGAATAACCCAAAAAGGCACCTGACGCCTAACTGATCTGGCAAAATCCAGTTACGGGCAAGCACCAAATGCCTTTCTTAAGCTCACATAGGGCTAAAAACTTTAAATATTATATCACAAAGTTCTTCCTATGTCAAACACTATAGGATTCACTAAGTTAGAATCCTGCGTTGCTAAAAGCAACTAGGTCTGTTTTACGGCTCGCGTTCTTCGAACTAAAGCCGCTATTGAAGTATTAGAAGTGGTGAAGCCGTGGGGTGTATTTT